>JANMVV010000449.1:0-15092 GCA_031392925.1 Vicinamibacteria bacterium | reverse complement strand
TACTGGGTCTACGCCGCCTGGCGGAAGGACTGATCCCCGGGTGATCGCTGTCCTTCTCGCCGCCGTGGCCGCCGGCGTCGTGGTTCTCGTCCTGGGCCGGTTCGACCGGAATCGGGCGCTTCGGCGGTGGGACTTTGTCCTCTCGGGCCGCGCCGAGACCGCGACCGCGGCCCTTCGCAGCCGCCTGGCCGAGGATACCGAGATCGCGACACACACCTACGACCTCGCGCTCAAGCGGAAGGCGTCCCTTTCCTACGACGAGGCGGTTCGGCTCCTCGCCATCGCCGCGGACACCATCGAAGAGGCTGCGGAGGATCGCCAGCGCCGCCTGCGGGCCCTCTCGATATACGCGCGCATGGCCGAGGCCATTGTTCCGGTGGCGCCCATCCGCCCTTCCCAGTTCAAGCTGGCCGAGACCCGCTCGCTCACCCGCATCGCGCAGTGGCTCCACGAGCTTTTGAGCAGCTATCAGGAGCGCTTCCGTTTTCGCCTCACGGTCATCGGCTTCGGCATCCGCCTCGTGGTCCGGAGCATGAGGGGCAGCCGCACCCGTGCCTCGATCGAACCCTCGGACCATGAGCCATACCAGACCTTCGGCGACTCGCTTCACGACTTCCGCGCCCTCGACGACGAGCAGGTGGAATCCTTCCGTCAGCTCATGCGATCGGCCGCGGCGATGGAACGCGATTCGCTGCCCGAAGGCCTCAAAACCCTGGGGGGCGAGCAGGCCGAAGCAGATTCCGATAAAAAATCTGAAAAATAATTTGACTAGGAACGCTTACTGTCTGTATACAGTACGAACCTCCTATGTCGCCCCTCAATTTCGGTCACGTCACGAGCACCGAGTTCCTCACTCGGCCGATTTCGGCCCCCCGCGGACTTCCCGCGGGGGCGCCGGAGTCGTGGAAGACGATGTCGCCCCGCGAGCGAAGGTTCCTCTTCGAGCGCGCGCTCGATTCTCTCTGGCTGGCCTTCCAGCCCATCATTTCCCTCGGCCACCCCGGCGAGCCGGCCTTCGCTTTCGAGGCGCTGGCTAGAAACGGCGAGCTACAGGTGAGCGACCCGCGCGACCTTCTGGGGCTCGCGGTCTCCCTCGGGATGGTGGGCGACTTGGGTCGCGTGGTGCACCTGCGCGCGGCCGAGGCCCTGCGGCGAAACCATGAAGTCACGCTGTTCGTGAACGTCGATGTGGAGGAACTGATGGGTCCCATCGGCGAAGGCGAGGACGCCCTGTCCGAGTTCGCGCAGCGAGTGGTTCTGGAGGTCACCGAGCGCGCTCCCATCAGCGAGCTTCCGGAAATCCGGGAGCGGTCCACCGCCCTGCGGGAAAAGGGATTCCGGTTCGCCATCGACGATCTCGGGGGCGGGTATGCGGGCTTGTCGAGCCTCGCCCTCATGGATCCGCAGTTCGTGAAGGTCGATCAGGCCCTCATCCGCGATGTGGATACCAAACCGATCAAGCGGAAGATCGTCGGCTCCCTGGTGTCCTTGACGCGCCAGCTGGGTATCGGCTGCATTGTGGAAGGCGTGGAGACCGAGGGCGAGCGGGACGCGCTCGCCGACCTCGACTGCGACCTGATGCAGGGCTATCTCTTCGGCCGGCCCGGCGTCATCTGAGTCCATGGCCCCAAACGGGGCCGGGGCGGGCGTGGTAAAAGCCCTCATGCCCACCCTCAGCGAGGCCTACCCCTCGGAATCCGAGCGCGCCGCGCTTCGCGCGTTGTCGAAGCAGTTCAAGGACGAGGCCGCAGCAACCGCCGAGATCGCGCGGCTTAGCGCGGATCTGACTCTCCCCAAGGGGTCCATCCACGTGATGAGCGACGTCCATGGCGAGGACGCGAAGATGCGCCATATCATCAACAACGCCTCGGGCACGCTCCGGCCGCTGGTGGACCGCGTGTTCGCCGAGCGTCTCCCGAGCGATCGCCAGGAACTGCTCACCCTGCTCTTCTATCCGGTGGAAACCCTGGACCAGCGCCTCAAAGGGCTTTCCGCGGAGGGCCGGCGTGCCTTCGTCCTTCGCGCTCTCGACGACCTGCTCATCGTGCTCAGAACGCTCGCGAGCCGCACCAGCATCCAGCGCGTGGGGGAGGTTCTTCCCGCCGACTACGCCGACATACTGCGCGAGATGCTGCACGAGTCCTTCTCCGCCCGGGGGGCCGCGTACGTCGCCGCCATCGTGGATCCTCTGGTGGCGCAGGGTGGGGAAATCAACTTCATCCGTCTCGTGGTCCGGGTGGTCCGGAATCTCGCGGTGAGCGAGGTGATCGTGGCCGGGGACTGCGTCGATCGCGGGCCCCGAGGTGACCGGGTGATCGAGTACCTGCGCCATCTGCCTCGTGTCGCCATCACCTGGGGCAATCACGATGTGGCCTGGCTCGGAGCCGCGCTCGGGCACGACGCCCTCATCGCGCACGTCCTTCGCCTCTCCACCCGGTATCGGCGGCTGTCGCAGCTCGAGGAGGGCTACGGCCTCACCATGCAGCCGCTCGAACGATTGGTGAGGACGGACTACGCGGAGGACCCGGCGGAGTGCTTCGTGCCGCACGGCACGGGCCTGCGAGAGACCCTCACCGTGGCGCGGATGCAGAAGGCCGCGGCGGTGATGCAGTTCAAGCTTGAAGGGCAGATGATCGCGCGCCATCCGGAGTGGAACCTCGATCACCGGCGGCTGCTGCGGACC
The DNA here is from genome assembly GCA_031392925.1 of Vicinamibacteria bacterium. Lineage (GTDB taxonomy): Bacteria > Acidobacteriota > Vicinamibacteria > Fen-336 > JAGNNV01 > JAGNNV01. The sequence goes on along the minus strand of JANMVV010000449.1, from coordinate 12,409 downwards.
ATCGACCTAGAAAAGGGGACGATCGTGGTCGACGGGAAGACCTATCCCCTGAAGGACAGGCTTTTCCCGACCATTGACCAAAGGGACCCGGAGGCTCTCTCGGAGGGCGAGCAGCAGTGCCTCAACCGCATGCGGGCCTCCTTTCTCAAGAGCCCGCTCCTGTGGGACCACGCGCAGTTCATGGTCGCCCGCGGCTCCTCCTGGCTGAGCCGCGACAATCACCTCATCTTCCATGGCTGCGTGCCGGTGGACGAAGGCGGAACGTTCCTTTCCCTGACCATCGACGGTGAACCGCGGGCCGGGCGCGCCCTCTTCGATGCCATCGACCGCGTGGTGACCCGCGCCCTCAACCATCGCCAGCCGAAGGATCTCGATTTCCTCTGGTATCTCTGGAGCGGCCCGCTCTCGCCCATGTTCGGGAAGGACCGGATCACCACTCTCGAACGGGACCTCATCGCCGACCACGCCCTGCAGAAGGAAACGAAGAATCCCTACTTCAGCCTGATTCATGACCGGGCCTTCTGCGAGCGGGTTCTGGAGGAGTTCGGGTGCCTTCGCTCCGGCCTCATCGTGAACGGCCATGTTCCGGTGAAGATTGACGCGGGGGAGTCGCCGGTGAAGCGCGGCGGCAACGCCATCACCATCGACGGCGCCTTCTCCGAGGCCTACGGCGATCATGGCTATACCCTTGTCCTCGAATCCGACCGGACCTTCCTCGCCCGCCATCATCACTTCGAGTCGGTGGAGGCCGCGGTGCGCGACGGCGTCGACATCATTCCCACCATCGCCAGCATCCGCGAGTTCGACCCGCCGCGGTTGGTGGGCGACACCGAGGAGGGAGGGCGGATCCGGGCCGACATCGCCCTGCTCTCCCGTTTGATCGACGCCTACCGGCATCATCGCCTGTAGGCCCCATCGAAAAAACTGCTTGACGTCATCAGGGAACCGGGAGTACGGTTCAATTACATAACGAGCGTTCGGTTTATGAAGGCATGAACGGATCGCTCCTCTCCCGGAGAAAAACCCATGACCCCTGTTCGATCTCGCCTTGCCCTTTCGAAGCACCGCATCAGCGCCCTTGCCTTGGCCCTGGCCTTCCTCCTCGCACCCCAGGCGAAGGCCCAGGTGGCCGACGCGGTGGCCGAAGTCACGGTCACCGACCCGCAGGGCGGCGTGCTCCCGAGAGCCAACCTCACCCTGAACCAGCCTTCCACGGGCCTCTCTCGCGTCGACATCACGTCGGCCCGCGGCATCGTGCGGTTTGCGGCCCTGCCGCCCGGAAGCTATGAACTCCGGGTCAACCTCGCCGGCTTCGCGCCGGTGAAACAGACCCTGGTCCTTCGCGTCGGCCAGACCGCCCGTCTTACCGTCGCCTTGAAGGCCGCGGCCACCGAGGAGGTCACGGTGGTGGGCGAGATCCCGCTGGTGGATGTTCACAAGCTCGACTCCTCCACCAACATCGTGCCCGAGCAGATTGAGTCCCTGCCCGTGGCCGATCGGGATTTTCAGAAGCTCGCCTTCCTGACCCCCGGAGTTCAGCGCGAACGCGGCGGCTTCCGGTTCATTGGCGGAGGGCCGGTCATCGGCGCCAGCGGCAATGCCAGCCAGTCCACCATCCTCGTGGATGGCGTGGACTTCACCGACCCGGCCCTCGGCCTGGCCCGCGCGCGCTTCTCCCAGGACGCGGTGAGCGAATTCCGGGTCATCGCCAATCGGTTCGACGCCGAAGTCGGCGGCACCGCGGGCGGCGGCCTGTCCATCGTGACCAAGTCCGGAACCAACGACTTCGCGGGCAGCGCGTTCGGCTTCTTCCGCGACAAGTCGCTCCGCTCCCAGGGTGCTTTGGACCTGCAGAAGAACAACTTCTCCCGCCAGCAGTTCGGCTTCACTCTCGGCGGGCCCATCGCTCGCGACCAGACCCATTTCTTCGCGTCGGTCGAGCAGGTCAATGAAGACAACGTGAGCCTCTTCCGTCCGGGCGGCGCATACGCCTCGCAGGCCGCGGACGTGCCCCATCCCTTCAAGCAGACTCTGGCCTTCCTCGGTCTCGACCACCAGATCAATGGCCAACAGCACCTGAAGGCGAAGTTCGTCTACGAGCGCTATCGCGAAGAGAACTTCCGGGTGGGCGGCGTGGGCGATGTCTCGTCGGGCATGCAGCTCAATCGCAACAACTGGAACTTCACCGCCGGTCACTCCTGGACGCCGAGTTCGAAGAAGGTGAATCAGCTTTCGTTCCAGGTGGGCGGCCGCAAGTACGAAGAGCCTCCCAACTCGACCGCCCTCGCCGAGTACTTCTCGTCGGGCAACACGCTGGTCACCGGCGAGAACCTCGTGGGTGGTCTGTTCGGCGACAGCACCCAGTTCGAGTTCCGCGACACGTTCTCCTGGCACATCGAGCGGGGGAGCACCACCCACGACATCAAGTTCGGCGGCGCGCTCATGCACGTCAAGGACCGCCTCAACTTCCCGGTGTATCCCGCGGGCGTCATGTTCTACGTGACGGACAGCCGGGCCCTGCCGCTTCTCTACGTTTACGGCGAAGGCAGCGGCGACGCCACCATCAATACGAACCAGATTTCAGGCTTCATTCAGGACGACTTCCGCCCGAAGCCGAACCTGACCCTAAACCTCGCCCTGCGCTACGACCTCGACACCAACGCCAATAACCCCGACTTCACCCATCCGCTGATCCCCACTCCGCGCGGCCGCGACCGCAACAACCTTCAGCCGCGCGCGGGCTTCTCCTGGGATCCTGCCGGCAACGGTAAGAACGTGGTGCGCGGCGGCGTCGGCCTCTTCATCGGACGGTTCCTGCTCGTTCCCTCCTTCAGCGAGCTGCAGCAGAACGGCGTCACCGGCCGCGTGATCGGCCAGCGCGTCAACGGCGCTCTGCTCGGCCTTCCCGCGTTCGCCCTCAATCCCGCGAACCCGAAGAACACCGGGTTGCCCCTGAAGGTGGCCATTACCCTCATCGACAACTCGTTCGTCAATCCGCAGTCGACCCAGGCCACCCTGGGCTGGACCACAAAGCTTGGCGGCACCGGTCTCTACTTCGATCTCGAGGGTGTCTACGTCAAGGGCAAGAACGAGATCATCGTACGGGACAAAAACTTCGCGGGTAACGCGGTGGTGGCGGCGGGCGGGGTGGCGCGGCCAAACACGACCTACGACCAGATCAACACCTACACCAACGAAGGCCACTCCGAGTACAAGGCGGCGATCGCGAGCATCAACGGCACGATCAAGGGCGGTCACATCATCGCCGCCTCCGTCACCTTCGCGAACAAGAAGAACATCAACGACGACTTCAGTCCGGCCCTTGTCGACTATCCGAGCGACCCTTCGAAGATCGAGGCTGAGTTCGGTCGGAGCCGCGGTGACGAGAAGTTCCGAGCGGTGGTCTCCGCAGTTTTTCGTCTGCCTGCGGCGTTCACGGTGGCTCCGATCCTCGAATACGGGTCCGGCCAGCCCTGGAACCGCCGCCTTGGCTACGACCGCAATGGCGACGGCAAGGTGTCCGACCGCGCTGATGGCGTGGCCCGCTTCTCCTCCGACGGTCCGAGCTACAAGCAGGTCAGCCTGCGCGTGACCCGCCGGTTCCGGTTCGGCAAGAAGGGCGGTTTCGACGCCATCGCCGAGGGCTTCAATCTCTTCAACACCGTCAACTACGACGTGAACTCGGTCCAGAGCGGGGAGAACCTCTCCGGCCCCACCCTCACGAACAAGACGGCGGCGCTGGTTCCGAACCCGCGTTTCGGCCAGTACCTTGCGACTCTGCCCCCCCGGGAGTTCCAGCTGGGAGTGCGCCTGACCTTCTAGAGATCGAAGGGACTGCGCCATGAACATCGCAGGCCTCCTCAGCCATCACGCGAGATACCGGCCGGATCATCCGGCCGTGGTCTTCGGCGACGTCCGGCTCACCTTCCGCGAGTTCGAGCGGCGGGTCTGCCGGACGGCGAGCGCCCTCCAGGGCCTCGGTCTTGGCCCCGGCGACAAGGTGGCGACCGTCCTTGGAAATTGCCTCGAACTGCTGGAGGTCTACTGTGCTTCGGCCCGGACCGGCATGGTGGTGGTTCCGCTGAGTCCACTCCTCCGCGGCCCCGCGCTCCGGACCCTCCTCGAGGATTCGGACAGCGCGGCCGTGGTCGCGGATGCCTCGTTTGGCGAGACTCTGGGTTCGATCAGGGCCTCCCTCCCCGGGATCGCGGACAACCGGTACCTCTTCACCGGGACGCCGCCCGAATGGGGAGCGAGGTACTCAGCCGTCGTGGGAGCCGCCCCTGACCAGGAGACCGAACCCGCCTCGGTTGCGAGCGATGCGCCCTTCAACATCATCTACAGCAGCGGCACCACCGGCCTGCCGAAGGGAATTGTTCACACCCACGCGATCCGCGCCGCCTACTGCACGCTGTTCGCGTCGGCCTGGCGGATGACTCCCGAAAGCGTCGTCCTGCATGCGGGCTCGCTCGTCTTCAACGGTTCCTTCCTCACCCTGATGCCGTGGCTCTACCTGGGCGGCACGTTCGTTCTTCACCAGGCCTTCGACGCCCGGGCCTACATGAAGGCGGTCGTCGATGAGCGCGTGACTCACGTGATGATGGTGCCCTCGCAGATCGTCTCGCTTCTCGACAACCCGGACTTTCACGAGGCGCAGCTACCGTCGCTCCAGATGATCGGGTCGGTGGGCGCGCCCCTCCACCTCGAGCACAAGCAGGAACTCGCGCGGCGCTTTCCCGATCGGCTCTACGAGCTCTACGGCCTCACCGAGGGCTTCGTGACCATCCTCGATCGCGATGACGCTCCCCGCAAGACCGGATCCGTGGGCGTGCCGCCTGCGTTCTTCGAGATCCGCATCCTCGACGACGATGGCCGCGACGTGGTGAAGGGCGCGGTGGGCGAGATCACGGGCCGCGGGCCCCTCATGATGCCCGGCTACTACAAGCGGCCCGACCTGACCGAGCAGGCCATCGTGGACGGGTGGCTGCGCACCGGCGACCTCGGCCGGCTCGATGACGATGGCTTCCTGTATCTCGTCGACCGCAAGAAGGACCTCATCATCTCCGGCGGCGCCAATGTCTTCCCGCGCGACATCGAGGAGGTGATCGTCCGCCATCCCGCGGTGAAGGAAGCGGCCGTCTTCGGCGTTCCGGATCCGAAGTGGGGCGAGGCCCCCATCGCGGCGGTGGTGTTTCGCGACGGCGCTTCGGTTCCAGAAGAGGACCTGCGCAACTGGATCAACGCCAACGTGGAGGCGCGCTTCCAGCGAGTCCGCGACGTCGTCCGCTACGACGAGTTTCCACGCAACGCCGCGGGCAAGACCCTGAAGCGCGAGATGCGTGAGCGCTTTTCGACTTCGAACCCGGCGGCCATTCCAAAACCCAAGAAAGACTGAGCCCAGAATCATGAGCGCACCCCTAGAACTCACCTGGCGCAGCGCCGACGGGCTGAACCTCTTCGGCCGGGATTACCGGGGGGAATCGGGGAAGCTCCCGGTCTTCTGCATCCCCGGCCTCACCCGCAACTCGCGTGACTTCGAGGAGGTCGCGCCCTGGATCGCGTCAATGGGGAGGCGGGTCATCGCGGTGGACCTGCGCGGCCGCGGCCGGTCGGATCGGGATCCGAACCCGAGCGGTTACATCCCCCTCACTTACGCCGCGGACATCGTGGCGCTCATGGACAAACTGAGCCTCCCGCGGGCGCTCTTCGTGGGCACGTCGCTCGGCGGGATCGTGACCATGACCCTCGCCGGCAAGCACCTCGAACGCATCGGCGGCGCGGTTCTCAACGACGTCGGCCCGGTGATCGCGAAGGCCGGGATCGCGCGGATCTCGAGCTACGCGGGAAAGACGCCGGCGGTGAAATCCTGGGCGGACGCGGTCGCCTACGCCAGGCAGACCGGAGGCGTCGCCTTCCCACGCTGGACGGAGGCTGAGTGGAGCGTCTTCGTGCGCCGCATCTTCAAGGAAGGTCCCGACGGCGCCCCGGTTCTCGAGTGCGATCCGAAGGTCTTCCGGCCCATGAATCCGATGGTGGTCTGGCTCATGACGCCGCTCGTCTGGGGGATGTTCCGCAAGCTCGCGACCGACAGGCCCACCCTGCTGGTGCGCGGCGCAATTTCGGACGTGCTCGACGTTGCGACCGCCGCGCGTATGCGGAGGGAGGCTCCCGGCATGGCCTTCGTCGAAGTCGACGATGTGGGCCACGCGCCCACGCTCTCCGAGCCGAAGTCGAAGGACGCCCTCGCGCGTTTCTTCTCGGAGGCTCCTTGAGTCAACTGGACTCGCGCCAAGACCGTGTCTGCGAAGGGCGATAATCCGACATGCTTCAGCAAGACCGGTCGGACCGCAGTCGGAAACAGATTCTCGACAAGGCCCTCCGCCTTTTTTCGAAGCAGGGCTATCGCGGAACCAGCATTCGCGAGATCGCCGAAGCCGCGGGTCTGTCGACCGGGAACGTCTACCATCTCTTCCCGGACAAGGAGTCGATCTTTCGAGCGCTCCTGGAGCGGTATTTCACCCTGCTCGCTGCGCCGGACTTTCCCTTCAATAAGGCGCTGGCCGAAGGCGCGTTCCCAAACGACCTCGAGGCCCTCGGCCGCGCGTCGCGGGAGAGTGTCCGCAAGTACAAGGCGTACGTGGCCCTCATCTACGTGGACGTGGTCGAGTTCGACGGCAAGCACATAAGGCGCTACTACTCCGAGATGGCGCATCGGTTCGAGGCCTTCATGGCCGCGCAGCCCGGCGAAGCCGCAATCAAGGCGAAGCTCCGGCCCGGGGTGTCGCCCGTCTCGGCCATCATGCTGGCCAGCCGGTTCCTTCTCCACTACTACGCGGTCGAGTTCGTCTTCGGAGTGAAGAACCATTTCGGCAAGAACTCCGACGACGTGCTGAAGGAGATCGCCGACATGCTGCGCCACGGAATGCTCCGCGCCTAGGCCGCGTGGGTCCGGGAGTCGCGCCGTCTTATGCTCCAGGGTAGAGCATGGAACTGACCCTCTGGCGATGGAGCATCGGCGTTCAGATCTCGTCGCTCGCGATCATCGGTGCGTTCTTCCTGGTTCTGCAGCGGTCCTTGCCGCGCGACGCCATCGCGTCCTGGGTGCGGGGATGGGTCTTTAATTTCCTCGCCCTCGCCGCCGCCCTCCTCTTCTGGATGATGGAGACCACGCCAAGAACCCAGGCCTTCGCCTTCTTCCTGTTCATGGCGATGAAGGACCTCGCTGTTCTCTACCTGGTTCAGGGTGCTTGGTCTCTTCATCAGTCGGGGGTCCGGCTGGTGGGGCGCGCCCAGCTCGTGGTGGCCGCGATTCTCTTTCCCCTGTTCGGGGCCTGGGCCTTCACGACCATCGACCTCCTCGGCACGGGGCAGCAGCTCTTCATCGGCCTGATGTTCGTTCCCACGGGAATCGCCCTCGTGCGCTCCGGCGATCGCGCCCTGGTCTGGCTTGCCGTGGGATTTCTGGCTCGCGGCAGTTTGTGCCTGGTCGAGGCCTTCGCCTATGCGTCTCAGATGGCGCCCGACACCGTCTTCTCTCCGGCCCTTCGCGCGAACGTCGGAACGTTCCTCGCCGTGCATTCCTCTTTCGACAGCGGGGCAGAGTGGCTTCTCGCCCTCGGCTTCGTTCTGGCCCTGTCCCTTCGCGCCCAGCGGGAACTGCGCTCCACCATCAGCGAGCTGCATGAGGCACAGGAAGGCCTGCGACGCCTGGTCGATCACGATCCTTTGACCGCGCTGTCGAATCGGCGGGCCCTCCCGGGTGTTCTGCGCGCCGCGCAGCCCGAGGGAGCGACCCTCCTGTTCTTCGACCTCGACGACTTCAAGAAGGTCAACGACGAATTGGGGCACGAAATCGGGGATCGCAGTCTTCTGCGTTTCGCCGATGCCATGCGGGAGAGCTTCCGTCCCAACGACGCGTTCATCCGGTACGGCGGCGACGAGTTCCTCGTGGTGGCCCCCAGACTCGATCGCGCGCTGGCCGATGATCGGGTCGCGTCGCTGCGCAAGCGTCTCGCCGAGCCCGATGCCGACCGCCCCGGGCTGCACTTCTCGGTTGGAATCGCCGAACTCGGCGCGGGGGGGCGGCCCGAGGAAGCCCTGCGCGCGGCCAACCAGCTGATGTACGCCGCCAAGGGAAATCGCTCGCAGTCGCGTTGAAGGGACTCCCGCGTTTGCGCCGCGGCATGCGGGCTCGGTCATGGATGCCGAGCCCGGCCCCCTACCAAGGTCGTGGCGAGACCGTCGCGCCGCTGCAGATAGAATGACGCTCCCATGCACACGCGCCTCCAACTGCCTCAGGGGGCATCCTGCTTCACCTTCGGCGAAGCCCGGGCGCGCCGCGCCATCGAGGCGCAGGTGGTGTCCGTATTCGAAGGTTGGGGCTACGACGAGATCGTGCCGCCGCTCTTCGACGATGCGGCGACCTTCGACCCGACCCTGGCCTCGAAGCTCTACACCTTCACCGGTCGCGAGGGCACCACTCTGGCCCTGCGCCCCGACTTCACCAGTCTGGTCGCGAAGATCGCGGCGGGCCGGCTGAGACAGGTCGAGGCGCCGCTGCGCCTGTACTACTCGGGCGAGGTGGTGCGTTATGAGCCGCCGCGCGCGGGCCGGCAGAGTGAGTTCCACCAGATGGGCCTCGAGTTTCTGGGCGGCGGCGGCCCCGCGGCGGACATCGAGGTGATCGCGGTCGCGATCGAGTGCCTGGAAGCGGTGGGGGTCTCCGATTTCGTGCTGGCCCTTGGTCACGCCGGGATCGTGACCTCCCTGCTCGACGAGGTTGGCTTCAGCATGGAGGATTCCCGCCGCGAGGCGGCCCTTGCGAGTCTCAACCGGCGCGATCCGCTGGCGGTGGCTCAGTCACTCGAGGGCGCCGTCGGCTCCGTCGCCGCGCGCCGTGCCCTCGTGGCTCTGGCCGAGGACAACGGGATCAGGCAGTCCCTCGAGGCGGCGCGGATCGCGCTCGGTGGTATCGAGCGGGCCAGAGCAGCGCTCGACGATCTCGAGTCGGTGGCGCGAGCGCTCGAAGAGGCGAGTCTCCGAGGACGCGTGGCCATTGACCTGTCGGAGAGCCGAAGCCTCGACTACTACACCGGTCTCGTCTTTCGGATCTACGGCGGCGGCCTCGGGTTCGATGTGGGCGGCGGCGGGCGCTACGACGCCCTGCTCGGCCGACTCGGGCGTCCCATGCCGGCCATCGGCTTCATGCTCGGTCTCGATCGGCTCGCCCTGCTGGTCGAGCGGGCCGGTGCTTCGAAGAAGGAAGAGGTCGTCCCTCCAACCACCGTGAAGGGTAAGACGCTAGGTGAGTCGGTGAGGGAAGCGCGCGGCCGCAGGGCCCGCGGCGAGAGGATTCGCTTCGAGGGCCCGGCGTGACCCTTACCATCGCCCTGTCCAAGGGACGGCTCCTTGCCGGGGCCGAGGCGCTCTTCACGAAGGCCGGGCTCCCGTTCCCTCCGCAGGACACGAGGCGGCTCATCGTGGAGGCGGGCGACCTGCGCTTCCTCTTCGTGAAGGACATGGATGTTCCGGTCTATGTCGAATACGGCGTCGCCGAGGCCGGCATTTGCGGCAGCGATGTTCTCCTTGAGACCGGAAGCGACGTGCTCGTCCCTCTGGATCTCGGCTACGGGCGCTGCCGGATGGTGCTGGCCGCGCCGCCCGCCAGCGGCTTCGCGGAAGCATGGCCCACGACGCTGCGGGTCGCGACCAAGTACTCGAATGTGGCCCGGACCTTTCTGGAGGCTCGCGGCCTCGCCGCCGAGATCGTGAAGCTGCAGGGTTCGGTTGAAATTGCGCCCGGCCTCGGCCTCGCCGACTGCATCGTCGACATGGTCGAAACCGGCCGCACCCTGCGCGAGAACGGTCTCGAAGTGGTGGAGGAGATCGCCTCCACCTCGGCGCGGCTCGTGGTCAACCGCGCCAGCGATCACGTCAAGCGAGCCGAAGTGGCGGGGCTCCTGGCCCGACTGCGGGGCGCCCGGGAGGGCTGAGCGGAAGGCCCACACCCTTAAGCGGCCAGGATCGCCTCTGCGGCCATGCGGCCCGACCGCAGAGCCCCGTGCGCGGAAGGCTGTTGCGTGTGATCGCCCGCGAGGTAGAGGCCGGTACGGAGGAAACCCGGTGCGGATGAGGCCATGGGCTGGGCATGGTGAATCCGATCGACCCGCACCAGCGACCAGGCATCGACCGCACTTCCGAACCAGCCGCGCAGTTGCGTCAGCGCCTGGTCGGCAAGGGCCGCGTCCCTCTCGGGGGCGACAGGGCCGAGAATCGTTGCGGAAATGAGGGCACGAGAGTCGGGCGAGTAGGCCGCGGAGAGGTTGGTCATCACGGCAAGGTTATTGACCGGGCCGCCCTCCGCGCCGTTCAGCGCGAGCCACGGGCCGGGGAAGGGGGCCTTTGGCGCCGCGAAGGAGAGACAAGTGACGGACTTCGATCCGGCGCCGGGCCGGCGAAGCAGCCGTCCCGCCTCGGGACCCTCGGTGGCGACGATGATGGCGCTGGACTCGAGCGTCTCGCCGCTCTGAATCCGGACCAGCGATCCCTCGATCGCGGTCACGCGGCAGCTCGTGCGAAGTGTGCCGGGCGCGAGGCGCGAGGCCAGTTGATCCGCGACCGCGCCCATCCCCAGGGCCGGCACGGCTGCTTCCCCACGGGCGAGACAGCGGAAGACGTACTTGCAGAAGGCCGCGTCGGACGAAAGTGTCCGGTCGAGCGTGATCCCGCCGAACCAGGGTCTGAAGAAGCCGTCGATAAAGTCCGTGGAGAACCGATGGGCGCGCAGAGCCTCGACGAATGAGATTCCCGTGGGCGTGCTCAACTCGGCCTCCGACGCGAGCGAAATTCGCGAGCGAAACGTGGCGAGACGGAAGCGGTCGCTGATCCGGCCCGGAGGACCGACGAGGCCGCGGGCGCCCTGGAGCGGCCGTCGCCACGGATCGCACAAGGTCGTGAACGTTCCCTGCCTGAACACCATGGCCCCCGGAGCGAACGCGTTCAGGTCCAGCGCGCGCAGATCGAGGGCCGCCTTCACCTCGGGATACTCGGTGAGGAGGACCTGGAAGCCGCGATCGATCCGGAAGCCATCCACGATATCGGTGCGCACCCGGCCCCCTGGGCCGTCGCCGGCCTCGAGCACGGTGACTTCGCGGCCGGCCGCCTGAAGGAGACCGGCGGCCCGCAGGCCGGAGAGGCCCGCCCCGATCACGAGCACCCGTTTCGACATCGGTCCTAGGATAAACGGGCGCGAGGCCGCCGAGGGGCACGTGTTACCGTCACTCGAAGGATCAAGGGAGAAGAGTCATGGCTGCCAAACACGAAGTCGCCAAAGCGGGAATCTCATTCGGGACCGCGCTCGCGATCACCATTTCGTGGAGCCTGCATAAGTCGCTGCTGTGGGCGGGCATCCACGGCATCTTCGGCTGGTTCTACGTGGTGTACTACGCGCTGACGCGGTAGGCGGAGGGTCTACGCGCGTCCTGCACCGTAGCCGCGACTTGAGCCGACGTTGTCTGGAGGTCTAGACTTCGCCCAACCAAAGTCGCCCCCGCAGGGCGGCACGGGGGATCCAACGGGCGCATGGTGCGCCACAGGGGCGAATCCAGCCGCAAGGCCGGTAGGGGAGTTTCAACCCCGAGCCCGTCAGCTAACCTCGTCGGTCGGTTGAGACAGCATGGCTGAAGGGCTCGCAAGCGCGGTCAAGCGCCTCATTGTGGGGAGGCCGATTCCCTCCCATCTCGCGCATCACGAGCGCCTGACCAAGACCACGGGGCTCGCCGTCCTCTCCTCCGACGCGCTCTCGTCGGTGGCCTACGCGACGGAAGAGATCCTGCGCACCCTGCTGATCGCAGGTACGGCCGGACTGTGGCTGGTGACCCCGATTGGCGCGGTGATCACGATGCTCCTGCTTGTCATCGCCTTCTCGTACCGTCAGACCATCCATGCCTACCCCGGCGGCGGCGGCGCCTACATCGTGGCGCGCGAAAACATCAGCACCAACGCCGGTCTGATCGCCGCGGCCGCGCTCCTTACCGACTATGTGCTCACCGTGGCCGTCAGTATCGCGGCGGGAGTGGCGGCGGTGACTTCCGCGCTGCCCGGCCTCCATGTCAATCGCGTGGAATTGTCGCTGGCCTTCGTGGCCGTCATCGCGATCGGAAATCTCCGAGGCATTCGCGAATCGGGCCGGATCTTCGCGGTGCCCACCTATTTCTTCATTCTTTCGATGTTGACCCTCCTTGTAGTCGGATTCTTCAAGGTCCTGACCGGAACAGCGCTGCCTCTCGATGCGGGCGATTCCCCGGTCAACCCCGCGCAACTGGGAGCCCTCACGACCTTCCTGGTCTTGCGCGCCTTCTCGAATGGCTGCACCGCGCTCACCGGAGTCGAGGCGATCTCGAATGGCGTG
>JANMVV010000445.1:0-4189 GCA_031392925.1 Vicinamibacteria bacterium | reverse complement strand
CATGGGAGTCGGCTTTCCCTTCGGGGGCGCCGCGATCGTCACCGGACCTGCATCGACCACGTTCGGAACCGTACCCAGCTCGTCCTCGACGCCCACGAACACGTCATAGATGCGCACGCCCAGCTCCCGGTCGTCGGTGGTGGACATCCCGAGCGTCTTGGGGACGATGGTCTGATCCATCGAGAAGCGCAGCTCGACCGTGTCTTCCGTGCCGAGGTCTTCCGCCTTGAACCGGATCTTCTTTTCGACCAGCTCGCCGTTCTCGAACTTGTGGGTGATTCCGGCCTTGCCCTGAGCGGCCAGGGTGAGAGTCGGCGCGCCGGCGGGATAGTTCTTGGGCGAGTAGGGCGCGTCGAACTGGAGGTAGACGATCACCGGCTTCTTGGGGTTCTTGAAGGAGAGTACGGCTTCCTTCTTGGTCCAGGTGGTCTCGACCATCGGGTTCGGGCCGGGCTCGGGATTGTGCCAGCCCTCCTTGTAGTAGACGCGAACGTTCTCGACCTGGGCCAGGAGCTGGACCTTGGCGGCCACGTACTCGCGCAGGCCGAAGTCTTCTCCCTTGAGGGGAATACGCTCGCCGCGACCGGCGGGGTAGAGGCCCATGGTCACGGTGGCGTCGCCGATGTAGGTGACGACGGGAACGAACACGGTGCGGGTATAGCTGTAGGTCTTGCCCGCTTCCCACTGCGAGGGAGGCGGGGTGACCGCGTGGTCGTCGGTGAAGAGGAGGACCTTGCCCTGATCGATGAAGTGAACCAGAGCCCGGTAATCGCCTTCCACCTTCTTGAAGTTGGGCCCGGTGGTCCACGTGTAGGTGGCTTCGATGGCGCTGTCGAGGGGCGCGCTCATCCGGTTCGCCTTGAAGGTGGCGGTGATGTCGTTTGCGGGGACGGCGCCGCGCCGGTTGCATCCCAGAACCAGCAACAAGGGGGTGATGATCAAAAGGGCGCGGTAGCTCCGCATTGTGGACATGCCTCCAGAAGACTTCTATTTAAGCGCTCGACTCACCTGAACCTGCCCATGGGCACTCGGTCGACCCGGGGGAAACCCGGCGAATCAGGACGAGAATCGAACCGCGTTCCAAGCCCTTGAAATGGGCCTGGAAAACTGACGGAGACCGTATTCTACGGGGCCGGTCGAATTCGTGTCAATGAAACCACGACCGGGGCGGATTCGATCATCTTCGATTCGGGTCGAAGACCGCGAGCCAGGCGTCGATCTGTTCCTTGGTCTCCCGCTCCGCGGGTTTGTCCGGAGAGGGGCCGGATCTCATCGGCTTTCGCTCGAGCCGCTTCGAGAACTCATGGGCCCTCTCGACCGAAGCGCCCCGGTGGCGGGCCTGGTCGCCGAGCGATTTGTCCGAAGTGACCACGGTGAAGTCGCGGGGAGTCTTCGAGTCTCGCAAGAGAGAGAGGATCACATCGTCCGCCGACCGGCCTTCGCTAAAGAGGATCCGGACGCGATGAGTCTGGGTGGCGGCCCGAGCGCCGTCCGGCGCCCTTCCGTCGAACACCAGGATGGCCTGCGCACCCTGGGAACGGCAGAAGGAGGAGACCGTCCGCGCGCAGGATTCGCGGTCGGCGAGTCCCTCGCTCGCGAGGCCCAGCGCATGGGCCAAGTTGTTTCCGTCTACAAGATAGGGCATCGACAGACCGTGCAGCGATGCTACTATCCTGACCCCGTGGGACTTAGATTGACGAGGCCGGACAAGAAATGAGCTTTGCCGAAAAAGGCGCCGTCGGTGACATCGACCCCCCGTTCTTCATTGGATACCTCCACCGCCTCAAGGCCACCGGAACTCTGAAGTTCGAAGAAGGGTCCATCCAACGGGCCATCTACTTCCGTGAAGGCCGCGTCCTCTTCTCGTCCTCTAATGCTCCCGAGGATCAGCTCGGCGCCATCCTGGTGGCGGCGGGGAAGATCGGGCAGGAACAGTTCGACTCCATCGTGGCGAGCCTGGAGCCCAAGCAGTCGATCGCGGCGGCCCTCTCTCAAGGCGGTCATGTGTCGCAGCGGGACATCGGTGACGCCGCGCGCCGCAAGGTGGAGCAGATCATCGGCTCCTGCTGCGTCCAGGCTGCGGGCCAGTACGAATTCGAGGATGGCGTTCTCCCCAAGGGCGCGCTCGACCTCAAGCTCACCACCGAGAAGGTGCTCATCGCCGCGTTTGACGTGCTGGAGCCTTCGGGATTCCTCAGCCGGATCCTGAAGAGCCCGATGGCCGTGCTGGCGCGGGCCGACGTCGAGCCCACGGACCCCGACCTCGGCCGCCTGCGCGAAGCGCTGGACGGCGTTTCGTCTCTCGCCGACATCGGCGGCACGGTGGGCCTTCCCCTCGCGGCCACGGAGGCGCGCGCGGCGGTTCTGGTGGTCCTCGGAGCGGCGACGGTCGTGACCTCCCAGATCGAAGAGATGGCGCTCCCCGACACGGGAGAGGCCTCATCCGACCTGCCAGCCCTGAGCCCCTCCAATGACTCCGAGCCGATCGAGGCGGAGACCATCGCCTTCCAGCCAAGCCCTCCTGTAGAGGCGACCCTCGCCTTCGCGCAGGTTCCCGACGCCGCAGGACTCGGCGGCGACGCCACGCTCATCTCCCCGCCTTCCACCGGCTCCGGCCTGGACATATCCGAGGATGCCACCCTGACCATGGGAAGGGAGGAGGCCCTGCCCACGCCCGCGAGCCCGTCCCAGAGTGGAGCCATGCGCGCGGGCAACGTCAGGCGCGAGCGGGCGACTACCCAGGATCTGGCCGCGGTCAAGGAACTGCTCGGATCCTCCACGGCTGGAACCCCCCGCCCGGGATCGGCGTCCATCCCGTCGCAGCGATGGGAGCCGGTGCTCTCATCCCAGAGCCGGTCTGGACGCAATCATGGCACGCTGGGCGAGGCCCTTCGCGGTCCGATCGCGAAGTCGGTCATCGCGGTGGTTCTTCTCGCCGTGGTGATCTTCGGTGGATGGATCGCGTACACCTCCCAGAACCGGCCCGCGCCGCGCCCGGTCACCGCGTCGCCGGCCCCGACACCTCTGCCTTCCGTTCCTCAGGTAGCCGGAGGCGACGGCGCTCAGGCCCTGCCTGTTCCCAGCGTGGCCGTGGCCACGACGGTTGTCACCCCGATTCCCGCGATCACTCCGGCTCCGAAGGTCGCCGAGAAGGCAACACCCACGCCCGCTCCCAAGGCGACACCCGCTTCGACTCCGGCCCCCGTGGTCGCCGCCAAGCCGACCCCCGCGGCCCGGCCCGCCGGGGGAGGCTACGAGGCGCTGAAGGCCGGACGCCTCGCCGAAGCCTCGACGGCTTTCGAGAGCGTCGCGCAGTCGCGCAGCACCGAGTTCTCAGTGCAGCTTCTGGTGGCCTGCTCGTCTCAGACCATAGCGAAGGCGATCCAGAACGATCCCTCGACCGAACTCTTCATCCTGCCCGCCACCATTGCGGGGAAGCCGTGCCATCGATTGATGCGCGGCTTCTTCAAGACCGCGGCTGAGGCGACGCAGGCGGTAGCTGCGCTGCCCGGTTACTACGTTGCCGAAGGCGCCAAGCCCAAGGCCATGCCGCTGAAGTCGGCAATTCGCTAGCCGCCTCAGAGTTCGGCTCGCTTCCACCCGTGACCCAGAGGCTTTTGTGGATCGCTGCCGTGGCCGCGGCGGCGGTGGCGCGGGCCGGGGATCAGGCACCCTCAGCGTCGGCATCCGGGGCGGTCGATCGCGAGGTTCGGGCGGCTCGGAGTTATCTCGAGGGGTGGTTCGGGACGCCGATGCTCATGCCTCCCATCGAGATCGTCGAAGGTCCGACCCGGGACGTGAACGCCGACCTGCCCGGCCACTATCAGGACGGGGCGGTGCGCATCCGGCCCGAAACGGTCCAAAAGGAGTCGGAGTTGCGTCGCGTGCTCAGGCACGAGCTGACCCACGCGATCATCGACCAGAAAACCAAAGGGAACTGTCCCCACTGGCTCCAGGAAGGCATCGCCCAGTTTCTCGACGGTACGGACGTGCGGGCGACCGAAGCCTGGCTGCGGCGACAGACCACGCCGCTCCTTCCCCTCTTCCGCATCGAGGGCCCCTTTCGCGACCGGGATCTCTCGTCTCGCGAGGCCGCCTATCGGGAGAGCGCCTCCGCGGTGTCGTTCCTGGTTTCCAGGATCGGGAAAAACGGCCTGCTCTTCCTCCTCCAGCGACTGGGCGAAGGGCG
>JANMVV010000197.1:0-2529 GCA_031392925.1 Vicinamibacteria bacterium | reverse complement strand
GCAAAGGTATGGTTCTTCGTATGAAACCCGTTCAGCGTCTGCTTCTGACTCTCGCTCTGACTGCGGGCTTTCCCGCTTCGACGCGCGCGCAAACCGCCGCGGTCGAGAGGCTGACCGACGGCATCGTCCTCCCCGTCGCCGGCAATTTCCTCAAACTCGAAGTCCGCGCGGACAACATCATCCGCGTCGCCTACGCGAAGGACCGCGCGTTTTTC
Source organism: Vicinamibacteria bacterium (assembly GCA_031392925.1). Lineage (GTDB taxonomy): Bacteria > Acidobacteriota > Vicinamibacteria > Fen-336 > JAGNNV01 > JAGNNV01. Next base: position 2,314 of record JANMVV010000197.1, on the reverse strand, counting down.
GCTCGCTCCAGTATCGCAGTGCTTCCGGCCAAGTCCGCGCCCAAAGCTTTTACGGTGGCCCAGAGCCCCGGAACCACGACGCTCTCCACCGGAAAGCTCCGGGCCCGAGTGGACCTCGGGACCGGCGCGGTGACCTTTCTCGATGCGGCCGGCCAGCCGATCCTCGCGGAGAAAAGCGGCGGTCGCGGGCTTGAGCCCGCCGAGGTGATGGGCGAGAAAACCTTCCACGTCCGCCAGCAGTGGCTCGGCCACGACGACGAGTCGCTGCACGGCCTCGGCCAGCTGCAACTCGGCCTCGTCGATCTCAAGGGCTCTGACATCGATCTCTGGCAGCGCAACACCGTCATCACCGTGCCCTGCCTCGTGTCCAGCCGCGGCTACGGCGTGCTTTGGGACAACACCTCCTTCACGCGCTTCGGCGACCTTCGGGCGTTCGAACCGATTCCGGACACCGCCCTCTACAACCGCGCCGGTGAAGTCGGCGGCCTCACCACCGGGAATGTGAACCCCGCGACCGGAGCGCTCGAGTCCACGATCACCTCCGCCGCGATCGGCTTCGCCTCCCCGCTCGGCGGCGGCGGCAGTCGCCAGCAGTACGGTCTGCACTTGCCCACGCGCACGGTGGGCGAGTTCAAAGCACCCGCGACGGGCGAGTACGCCTTCCAGGCCTATTCCAACGGCGGCATCCAGATCTGGCTCGACGGCAAGCTCATGGTCGAGCACTGGCGCCAGGACTGGCTGCCGGAGTACGACCAGTTCCGCGTCCGCCTCGAGGCGGGCAGGAAGTACGCGTTGCGCATCGACACGGACGGCGAGCGCTCGAACGTGATGCGCTTCCTCTGGAAGCGGCCGCTGCCGCAACCGGATACCTCGACTTCGCTCTGGTCCAACGTCGGCGACGGCATCGATTACTACTTCGTAGCGGGTCCCGGTCTCGACCAGGTCGTGGCCGGCTTCCGCACTCTCACCGGCCAGACGGCGATGCTGCCGCGATGGGCCTTCGGCCTCTGGCAGTCCCGCGATCGCTATCAGAATCAGCAGCAGCTGCTGGACACCCTCGCCGGTTTCCGCAGCCGCCGGATACCGATTGACAACATCGTTCAGGACTGGCAGTACTGGACGACCGAACCGGTGAACGAGTGGGGCTCACACCGCTTCGACCCGAAGAGATTTCCCGACCCTGCCTCCATGATCAAGGCCGTCCACGATGCGAACGCGCACCTGATGATTTCGATCTGGGGCAAGTTCTACGAGGGTACGGACAACTTCGAGGCACTCAACCAGGGCGGCTATCTCTTTCAGCCCACTCTCAAGGAAGGGATCCTTCGCGACAACCGCCTCTACGCCTACGTCGATCCTTTCAAGGCGGGGGGACGAAAGATGTTCTGGGATCAGATCAACACCGCACTCTTCAGCAAGGGCATCGACGCGTGGTGGATGGACGCGACGGAGCCGGAAATCATGTCGCCGCCCGGCCAGGAAAGCTACGCCACGCACATGACCCCGACCGGCCTCGGCTCGGGAGCGCGGATGCAGAACGGCTACGCGCTCATGACCGCGCAGGCTCTGTACGAGGGCCAGCGCGCGGTCGCCCCCGACCAGCGGGTCTTTACTCTCACCCGCTCCGGCTTCATCGGCGAGCAGCGCTACGGCGCGCTCAGCTGGTCGGGCGACGTCACCTCGACCTGGAGCGCGCTGCGAAAGCAGATCCCCGCCGGCCTCGGCTTCTCCATCGCGGGCCTGCCCTATTGGACCACCGACACCGGCGGTTACCTCATGCAGGAGAAGTATGCGACGAACCCGACGCCCGAAGATCTGGCAAGCTGGCTCGAGCTCAACAGCCGCTGGTTCCAATTCAGCACGTTCTGCCCGGTGCTGCGGGTTCACGGCCAGCAGCGGCCCCGCGAGATGTTCAACCTGGGCGACGAGAAGAGCGCCATCTACCAGTCCGAACTGAAGTTCGACCGGTTGCGCTACGCGCTCATGCCCTACACCTACTCGCTCGCGGGCGCGGTCACCCAGGACGGCGCCACCATCATGCGCCCGCTGGTCATGGATTTCCCCAGCGACCAGACCGCGCGTGTTCTCACCGATGAGTACATGTTCGGGCCCGCGTTTCTCGTGGCCCCCGTCACGACTCACCTGGCCCGCAGCCGCTCTGTCTACCTGCCGGGCGGCGCGCCATGGTACGACTTCTGGACCGGTGCACGCCTGGAGGGCGGCCAGACCCTCGAAGCGCCCGCGCCCTTCGACTCGATGCCCCTCTATGTCCGCGCGGGCTCGATCATCCCGACCGGCCCGCAGGTTCAGTACG
>JANMVV010000425.1:0-3795 GCA_031392925.1 Vicinamibacteria bacterium | reverse complement strand
TCGATGATCGCTGACGACGAGCTGGTCCCTACCCGGGAGGGATACGACCGCTGGGCCGAGATCTACGACGACGAGGCCAATCCGCTGGTCCTGATCGAAGAGCCCGAGGTGATCCGCGCGCTCGGCGATGTGGCCGGCCTGCGCGTTCTCGACGTCGGCTGCGGCACCGGGCGTCACGCGGTGCGGCTCGCAAACGCCGGGGCGAAGGTCACGGGCCTCGACTTCTCGAACCGCATGCTCGACAAGGCCCGGGCGAAACCGGGGGCGGGGGCGGTGCGGTTCATCCATCAGGATGCGTCGGGCGCGCTGCCCTTCGAGCCCGAGTCGTTCGACCGGGTGATTTCATGTCTCGTGGTCGATCACCTGAGCGACTTGAGGGCGTTCTTCAGCGAACTTCGACGCGTCTGCCGCGACCAGGGCTTCATCGTGGTCTCGGTCATGCATCCAGCCATGATGCTGAAGGGCGTGCAGGCCCGCTTCCATGATCCTCGCTCCGGCGCGCGCGTCTTTCCGCGGAGCGTCGCGAATCAGATCTCCGACTACGTGATGGGCGCCCTCGCCGCCGGCCTGCGCATCACGCATCTCTCCGAGCACTCCGCGGGCGAAGACCTCGTAGCCCGCGCCCCCCGCGCCGAAAAGTACCTGGGCTGGCCCATGCTCTTCATGATGACCTTGACGCCCAGCAACTAGCCGCCCCAAGGGGAATAAGGCCGGTTACCTCGCACGCTCGTTCTTGTACACCTTCCCGCCCTTCATCACGAACAGCGGCTTTTCCGTCGCCTTGATGTCGGCGAGCACATCGCCCGGGACCGCCACAATGTCCGCCTGCTTGCCCGCCTCGATCGTGCCCGTGATCCTGTTGACGCCGAGCAGCGTCGCCGCCGAAGGCCCGGTGAGAAGCGCCGCGCCCGCGCTCATCCCGTGCTCGACCATGAGCGCGTACTCCTCCGCGTTCTTCCCATGCGGGCTTACCGCGCTATCCGTCCCGAACGCGATCTTCACCCCCAGGGCGAGCGCCCGCTTGAACGACGTCGAACGAGCCTCGAGCGCCGCCTTGGCCTTCGCCGCGATCTCCGGCGGATACTGTCGCGTCGCCTTTCGCCCGCCCGCGTACTCACCGGCCATCAGCGTGGGCACGAGGTACGTGCCCTTCTGCTTCATCATCTGCAGGGCCTCCTCGTCGAGGAAGCTCCCGTGCTCGATGGAATCGATGCCCGCGCGGATCGCCACCTTGGCGCCCTCGGCCCCGTGCGCATGCGCCGCCGCCTTGAGGCCCAGCCGATGCGCCTCGTCCACCAGCGCGTCCATCTCGGCCTGCGTGATCTGGGGCGAGTCCACCGCGTCGCCGAGCGAAAGCACGCCGCCGGTCGCGCACACCTTGATCACGTCCGCGCCGTACTTGTGCTGAATCCGCACCGCGTCGCGGAACTGATCGGGACCGCTCGCGATCCCGTCCACGATTCCCGACTCCTTCCCGAACGCCATATAGGGAAAGCCCCCGTTGTCGCAGTGCCCCCCCCGCGCCCCCAGAGCGTGCGCGGCGGTGAGGATGCGCGGCCCGGGCACCACGTCGTCGTTGATGCTGTTGCGCAACCCGATGTCGATCCAGTCTCCCGCACCCACGCTGCGCACCGTGGTGAAGCCCGCCTCCAGGGTCCGGCGCGCGAACACGGTGGCGCGGATCGCCTGCTCGGCCACGGTCTGCCGCAGGCCGTCGATCGTGTCCTTGTACCAGTTATCGCTCGACTCGCCGGTGATGTGCACGTGCGCGTCGACGAAGCCCGGCAGCAGCGTGGCGTCCCCGAGGTCTATCACGCGAGCGCCCGCGGGGATCGCGAGCGCGGAGCCCGCGGCTTTGACCTTGCCGCCCTCGATGATGACCACACCATTCGCGACCGTGGTCTCGCGCGTGCCGTCAAAGAGGCGCGCGGCCTTCAGAGCGATGACTTCGGCCCTTGGAGCGAGCGGGGGAGTCTGAGCCGAAGCAGCCAGAGGGAATAGAAGGGTAAGAGCAAAAGCCGGGGTAATTCTCATGCCCGGACTCTATCCGCACCACGGCCCTACCCGCCCGCCACATCGTTCCGAACCCGCACCCGGGTCTAGCTCGCCATCCCGAACGTCATTGTTAGGCCGATTCACGGACCGCGTCCGTGACTGTGGAGAGAACCCCACATCGTCGTCGCGAGGAGCCCATCGAGATGCGAAGCGACGAAGCGATCTCACAGGCTTGGTAGGGGTGGCTCGGCCCCGCTCCATCTCTTGGACCAGGTACCGCCTTTTAAAAACCGCCTGCGGCCGCGTTGGGGAAGGCGAGAGGCCTCGCGCTAATGAGTCAGCCCTTGGTGGACCTTCCCAAAGTGAGGTGCCGAGGCTCCTCGCCGCCTTCAGCTTGAAATCCAAGCCGTATCGGGGAAGCCGTTTCCGACTCAATCGTGCCGCCATTCGGCACCTCCATTGTTAAGTGGAAGTGTCTACTTTATCGAGGCAGGATCCTTCGCCGGTTCCAATGCATTGTTATGCGGCACGGCTCTCACCTCTCAGGCCGCCAGACATCTTCTGCAAGCCCCCATTGGCGCTCGGCGCTACTTTCGGGGACGGAACAGCAACAACGCACCGCTTCGGGTGGCCGGTAACAGTGTGCCGCCTGGGCCAACGGCAAGCTCGTGCGCACGAACCTGGATGCGTCCCAGCATTCTGCCGCTCGTGGGATCGAGTTTGACCACATCAAACTCACTATCGAGCGACACTCCCTTTGGGTGCGTGCTCACGTAGAGTTCGCCGGCCTCGCTGAAAGCCACGTTGTAGAGCTGACCGCCAAACTTCCACTGACCGAGAAACTTGCCGTCGAGGTTAAACCACTGGAGGCGCCCGTTTTCGCGGTCCGCAACGTAGAGATTGCCTTGAGGACCAATGGCGATCGCATGAACTACGTTGAACTCGCCCGGCCCCGTGCCGGGTCGACCCCACTGGCGTATCTTTTTGCCAGCAGCGTCGTACTCGATCACGCGCGCATTGCAGTAGCCGTCCGAAACAAACACGCGACCGTTGGGTCCGAACGCGACGTCTGTGGCGCCGCAGAACTCTTGCGTGGAATCCGGAACGTCTCCGACACTGATCTGGAGAATCTTCCTTCCGGTGGGGGTGAACTTGTAGACCATCGAAGTGTTCGCGTCTACCGTCCATACATTCCCCGCAGCATCGATGCGGATACTGTGGGGAATCTTGAACATGCCCTTGCCCCACGAACGTAAGACCTTTCCCTGGGGGGCTAGGACGACGACCGGATTTCCATCCGCCGGACGATGAATGACGTAGAGATTCCCTTGCTTGTCCGCGGTGACCGCGGAGATACCCTCGAACGTCACCAACGGGCTCGTCTTCAGCTCGACCCGATCGACAGGCAGTTGCTGGACCGGTCTGGTGAGGCTTCGCAAGAGATCCGAATCGGGGTCCTGTGCAAGTAGCGACACGCCCGCTAAAGAAAGGATGACGACGGTGGCGTGCTTCATGTGCAAGCTATCTCCGGATCAAACAGCGCCAAGGTGATTGCCCGCATAACACCCGCGTTCAGCTGCAAGGCGCGCCTCAACGACTGCCCGCGAAGCGGGCACACCAACTCGCCTCGTCCGTTCCAACCCATTGTTCTGCGGCGCCCTAGCCCGGATTATTCATGAAGAAGTGAACTGAGCGGGGAGCCACTACGTCCAAAGGGTTGGAAATACAGGCCCAAATGGACATAGGAGGCGCCCCGCGTGAATGATTCTGCCAGAACACAGAGTGTCTTGTTCAAGGGCC
>JANMVV010000404.1:0-8152 GCA_031392925.1 Vicinamibacteria bacterium | reverse complement strand
TCCGGCACGATCGGGCTCACCGACGTGGTGAGCCCGCTGCGCCGCATGTTGAAGAAGACCGAGATTCAGGTCCGGGAGATCGAGGCCATAGACCTTGCGCGACGGGTGGTGCGGCTGGCTCCGGGGTTCCTGCCCCATGCCTATGAGCTGAGCTACGACCATCTGGTGTTCGGGCTTGGAACCGTCACCGATTTCCGCGGCCTGCGCGGCCTTCCCGAGCATGCCCTTCCCTTCAAGGATCTGAGCGACGCCCTTCATCTGCGCCACCACGCCATCCGGGCGCTCGAAGAAGCGGCGATCGAGAAGCACGACCAGGAACTGCGCCGAGAGCTCCTGACCTTCGTGGTGGCCGGCGGCGGTTTTTCCGGAGTGGAGGTGGCGGCCGAGCTGAACGACTTCGTGAGATACGTGGCCCGAAGTTTCCGCGGTCTCGATCCTTCGGAGATTCGCATCACCCTCGTGCATGCGACCGACCGCATCCTGCCCGAGCTGCCCGAGAGTCTTGGGCGATTCGCCGAGGGGATTCTTCGCAGGCGCGGGGTCGAGGTCCTGCTGAACAACCGCGTGGACGCCGCGACCGGGACCGGGGCGATCCTCGGCGACGGAACTCGAATACCCACGCGCACCCTGGTGTCGACCGTGCCGGCGTCGCCGCATCCCCTGATCGACGCGCTCACCACCCTGCCCAAGGAGCGGGGGCGGATCGTGGTCGACGGGCATCTTGCCGTCCACGAGCACCCGGGTCTGTGGGCCCTGGGAGACTGCGCGGTGGTGCGGAACCCCGATGGATCGGTCAATCCGCCCACCGCCCAGCACGCCACCCGGCAGGCGGCTGCGCTCGCGACCAATCTCGTCGCATCCATTCGCGGGGGGGCGACCCGGGTCTACGACTTCAAGGGCCTGGGCAAGATGGGCGCCCTGGGCCATCATTCCGCGGTGGCCGAGATGTTCGGGCTCAAGCTCTCCGGCTTTGTCGCCTGGTTCGTGTGGCGGACCATCTACCTCATGAAGTTGCCGGGTTGGGGCCGCCGCGCGAAGGTGGCCGCGGCCTGGGCGTTCGATCTCGTCCTCCCCCCGGACCTCGTGCAGTTGCGCTTCGAAGCGGCGCCCCTCCTGCGTGCCGAGCATTTCGAGCCCGGGCAGCTGGTCTTTCACCAGGGCGATCTCGGGGATCGCGTCTACATCGTCCGGCGCGGTCGCGCCGAGGTCTCCTCGAATACCGAGCACGGCGAGGAGACCCTCGGGGTCGTGGGTCCCGGAGAGTGCTTTGGCGAGATGGCGGTTCTGGGAAAGAGACCACGCAGCGCCACCGTGAGGTGCCTGGAGGCCATGGACACCGTCGCCATTCCCTCCGCTGATTTCGCCGCTCTGAGCGAACACCTCCCGGATCTGCGGCTTGGGTTCGAGCGCATCGCCAGGGGCCGTCGCGCGGCGGCCGACCCTCCTTCCTGATCGGTCCCTCGGCACCCCTGCAAGCTCTCCGGGCTTGCGTGGTACCGTCGCCTCGATATGCGACCTGGGCGGTTTGCCGCGGCGATCGGGTTTCTGGCCCTCGTCCGCAGCGCCCCTGCCCAGACCTCTCCCAACCCTTCCGCGGTCGAGCCTCTGATCGAATGCAAGGTCACGGGTGATGCCGCGAAACGCCTCCTCAGCGTCGACATCGCGTGGCCCTCGGGGCTCAAGCCTCGTTTCCCGCGTGACGACGGCGGGATCATCTCCGAACGCCGGATCGCTCCCGTCGGCCTCTCCGGGACTTCGCCCGTCCCCATCGACGACCGCCCCGAATGGACGAACACCTGCGAACGCGACGGGTGCCGTCTCACCTACTCGGTTGACATCGCCAAGGGGGTTGCGACCGACAAGCGCGGCGACTGGGGGTTCGAGGAGAAGCAGAAGATCGTGATGGCGCCCCTGGTGCGATGGCTGGTGCGGCCGGAGGATCGGCGCGCGCGTGGTCGGCTTCGCATCGACTTCGAGGGTGGCCGGACTTTCGAGATGGTTTCGGGCGTGATGGACGGAAGAGTCAATCACCTCGACACCGATCTGGTGGTGATGGACGGCCCCCACGTGGTACTCGGCGAGTTCACGCACCGGACCATCGACCTGCCGGGTGGCCGGATCGACGTGGCCATCGGGAAAGGCGAACGAGGGGTGCGCGACGAGGACCTTCTCGCGTGGATCCGCGAGGGCGCTCAGGATGTCGTGTCTCTCCTCGGCCGTTTTCCCGTGGCCCGGCTGCAGGTGATCGTGGCGAGCGGCGGACCCTATGCGGTGGGCTCCGCGGTCACCATGGGCATGGGGGGCGCTTCGATCTTCGTCGTGGTGGGCGAGCGCACGCGTAAGGCCGACTTGCTGCGCGACTGGGTCATCACCCACGAGATGCTCCACGTGGCCTTTCCCAACATGGGCTTCCGGCAGCGGTGGATGGAAGAGGGTCTTTCGACTTATCTCGAGCCGCTGCTCCGGGCGCGCCGCGGACGGTATGACCCGCAGAAGATGTGGGCGGAGTTCGTGCGCGCCATGCCCCAGGGTCTGCCGAAGGACGGCGATCAGGGCCTCGACCGCACCTTCACCTGGGGCCGCAGATACTGGGGCGGCGCGATGTTCTGGCTGCACCTCGACGTGGAGATCCGCCGGCGCACCGAGGGCGCGCGTTCCCTCGACGACGTGCTGCGCGCGGTCTTCGCGGCGGGCGGCAACGTGGCCCTGCGCTGGGATGTGGGGCGTCTCGCCCTCGTGGCGGAGAGTGCCACGGGCACGACCGCTCTGCGCGAGATCTACGACGACTGGTCGGGGAGGGCGATCGCTCCCGATCTCGGAGCGCTGTGGTCGTCGCTCGGGGTCAGGTCCGACCAGAGGGAGCGAATCACCTTCGACGATGGGGCGCCGCTTGCGAGCATCCGGCGCGACATGATGCACAAGATCGGCGCGGTCGCCCTGGCGACTAAGGGTGGACCTTCTTGACGTAGAGCACGAGGTTCACGACCCCGCGCATGTTGTAGGGGCCGAACCGTTCGAAGCCGTCGCCGAGCTTCAAGGCCAGCGCGCCGTCCTGTTCCACCGAGCCCACGTACATGGCCACGTTCACATCGGTCTTGAACTCGCCCCAGTAGCCCGCGTTCTTGTAGTCACGCAGGTACCAGGCGAGCGGCCAGTTCTCCGGCGCGAACACCGCGATGCCGGTCTCGGTTCCGGTGCCGAGGGCGGCCGCCCGCTCCTCGATGAGACGGACGAAAGGAATGAACGTCCTCTGGGTGTGGGCGTAGAGGTAGGCGTGGGTCTCGTCGTCGTACTTGTTCGTCTCGAGGTCCCAGCTCTTCGTGGCCGAGAAGCCCGCGGCGAACAGGGTCAGCAGGATCGCCACCGGTCTCATGGACAGGCGCCCCGACAGGAAGCGGACACTCGCGATCTCGGAAATCAGGTACCCCGCAGTGATGGCGAGAGGCAGCAGCATGTTGAGGCCGAGCCAGGGCGTCTTGTACTTCACCACGCCATAGGCCACGAAGAGCAGAAGAGCCCACACCGAAGCCATCACCGCGACGAAGGAACGCCGCAGGGCGAAGGCAGTGAGAATGCCGGCGAAGCCCAGGTAGATGAGGACGGGATCGGCCTCGTGGAGCCACGATAGGTGCTGGTACCAGGGATTCTCGTGGTCGCGCACCGCAGTCTTGGTCCAGAAGGCGAAGGTCAGGAAGGCATCGAGGACGCCCTTGGGATTTCGGAAGAAGGATGAGTACAAGAGTCCGGCCGAGGCGACAAAGGCGAGGCCGCCCTGCATCAGGTCATCCGCATGCTCGAGAGCCAGGGGCTTCACCCCCCGGGCCAGGGCAATGGGCGACCTTCCCTCCACGAGCCACGCCCCGGCCAGGCCCCCCGCGATCAGGGCGCCGGCCGAGACGAACGCGGTCTCCTTGGTGGCGAAGAGAAGTCCGAGGAAGAGGCCGGTGGCGAGGAACCGCCAGCGCTCGCGACCGTCGCGGGAGGGCGAGGCGGCCACCGTCAACAGCGTGAAGGCCACGAAGAGGCTCTCGTGGATGAAGTAGCGCGAGAAGAAGACGGCGCCCGTCGAAGTGGCGAGCAGAGCCGCGGCGGCAAGCGCCATGGTCTGGCTCGAGTGCCTGAGGAAACGCCACAGCACGAACACGGTCAGCAGCCCGAAGATGACGGTGGTGCCGCGCACCGCCGCGTCGGAAAGGCCCAGGATGGCCACGAGAGGCAGGGTGAGGTAGTACAGGGTCGGGCCGTGATAGTTGCTGGGGTCGTACTTGAAGACGCCTTCGCGGACCAGACGGGTGAGGAAAAACCCGTTCACCCCCTCATCGTGATGGAACGGGCGAAGGCTCAGGTCCTGGCCGCGCAGGAACATGGCCACGGCCAGGATGGCGAGGGCCACGATGTCGGCTCGGGTGAGGCGCTTCATCGAACTCTGAGCAGACGATAGGGGGAATCGACGATCGATGGAAATGCCTGAAGGGCCTCCGCCCTGCCCACGAGGGCGCTCTCTGCCGGGGTTATCGCGATGGCGTCGATCCGGATGAGCCCGGCCGGGCTTGCCGGTTGGGGCGCGCCTCGGAACCACGCCTCCGCGATCGGCTTCCTCGCCGCGTAGTCGAGGCCCTGTGACCAGAGATGCCCTTCGTAACCGAGGAATTCGCGTCTTCCGGACAGGAGCACGGGATGGTTGTGGGTGGACGCGGTGAGGATGGTGGTGGAGGGATCGGTGGTCGCCCGCACCTTTTCCGCGAAGGCGAAGTCGGCGTTCTCGAAGATTCCGAACACGCCGCCCGCGGCCGCGACCTTCGACACGTCGAGCGCGCCCGAGAGTGTCGCCACCAGGAAGCCGGCCATCGCGGCAGCCCTTCCCGCCCAACGGTGGCGCCATGCGCCCGCGAGAGCGAGGGCCGCGAAGGGAGCGAGGCCGGCGTGCGCGGGGGCCAGGAACTTCATGTTGTCCCAGATCCACGGGGAGAGCCGGAAGAGGTTGGCCAGAACGAAGAGAATGATGAAGGGCGCGGCGAACCATGCCCGCACGGATGAGCCGCGGGCCCTCGCGATTCCGGCCATGACGAGGGGGAGAAAGAGACCGGCGTTCATCAGCCAGTACTTGAACGGATGGGCAGCACCTCCGTCGAAGCCCGGCTGCCACGCGAAGAAGCTCGCGGTGGAGAGCGAGTTGCGCGAGACCATGAAGAGGACGGCGGGCACGGCCAGGGGGAGAACACCGCGAAGGAAGGCAACGATCGCCTTGAAGTCGACCCGCGCGGCCATCACGAGCACGCAGAAGCCGAGCACCGCGAAGGAGTGGGAGTGAACCAGGGGAAGGAGCGAGCCGAGGATCCCCGCGCGCAGCCAGAGTTGTGAGCGTGACCGCCCCTCGCTCTCCGCGCCGTCCGTCTTGAAGCTCTCGACCAGCAGAGAGAGCGCGAAGAAGAGCAGAGGCCAGCCGAACAGGATCGACCGCTGGGGGATGAAGAGCGTGGTGATGAAGTTCGCGTAACGGAGGCCGGCATCGTTGATGGTGAGGTCGGGCCCGGCCGTCCACCAGCGCGCGATGCTGGCCGAATCGGTGAGGCTCATGAAACCGAGGCCGCCAGAGAAGAGGGTGAGGGCCGTCCCCACGCGGCCGAGCGCCCGCGAGCCCGTCACGGCCTCGCCGAATCGGGTGAGGGCCACGACCACGCTGAGGCCCAGGATCAGGGTGGGCCAGAAGAAGGCGTCTCTCCACGTGCCTCCCACGGCGAGGATCATTCCGGAGAGGAGATCGCCGAAGAACGGATAGGTGAGCGGAACCCCCGCGAGTTCCGGGTGCTCGGGAGGGAAGTTCTCCCCATAGGCGAAACCCGCGGCGATCCCCATGTGAAACGGAAGGTCGCCGAAGTTGTGGCGGTCGCCGGTGGCCACGCCCGTCCCGGTCCGGAAGAGAGTGCGATCGGCGAGGCGCCCGACCAGGATCGCGGTCAGGAGGGCGAGGACGATGACACCCGCCCGCGGGCGCACGCGTTGGCCCGCGAACAGCGCGGAGCGCCGGGCGCCCTGGCCGAGGGCGAGAACCGAGGTCATCACCGCGGCGCCGATCACCGTGATCGATGAGAGTCCGAATGCCCAGCCGAGGACGAAGCCGAAGGCCGAGAAGACCGCGAGCCCGAGCGCGGCCCCGAGGGCCAGCGTGTCGACGAGCCGCGTCGGGGTTTCATCCAGGCGCGGCGCGAGCAGAGCGCCGGAGGCACAGACCCAGAGAAGGAGGAGGAACGACACTAGACCATCGCGGTCTTGCGGACGGAATCGCGATTCGCCCGGAAGAACCTCACGACCACGTCGATGTACGTCTCCACCGCGGGACAGGCAAGGCCCAGGGTCAGAAGATCCGCCTTCGCCTGGGAGGCGTCGTAGCGGCAGCGATGGCCGAAGTAGGCGATTGATTCAGGAATGAGGCCGAGGGTCTGGCGCACGAAGGGCAGCGAGACCGCGACGCGGACGAGCGACAGGGGAAGCGGCACGAAGACGTACGAACGACCGAGCGCCTTCGCCATCAGGCGGACCAGGGTTCTCAAATCCTTGCCGTCGGGGTCGGTCAGGTTATAGGTCTTGCGCAGACTGAGGGGCGAAGCGGAAAGCCGCGCGAGTCCTTCGATCACGTAGTCGACCGGCACCACGTTCAAGGTCGCGTCCTTCAGTCCGTCGAGGAAGACGAAGGGGATCTTCTCCATCGCCCCCATCACGGTGTACGGGCCGTCGAACTTCGCGGTCTCGCCGGTGCGCGAGTCGCCCCAGACGACGCCCGGGCGGTACACGGTGTACGGAAGACCGCTTTTCACCACGTCCTTCTCCGACTCGAACTTGGTCGACTCATAGTGGTTCTTGAAGCTCTGGCCGCGCTCGAGGTCGGTTTCCTTGAAGTCGCCCTCGAAGGTACCCGATACGTACGCGGTCGAGACGTGATGGAACCGCGCGAAGCCTTTCGCGGCCTTCGCGAACCCGATCATGTTCCGCGTGCCCATCACGTTCACGCGATGCGCGAACTCCGCGGTGACCGCGAGGTCGTAGACCGCGGCGAGGTGATACACGGAATCGAGGCGGGCCAGGATGGTGTCGCGCCGCGTGGCCTCGATGCCCAGGCCCTCGCTGGTGATGTCGCCCTCGACCAGGGTGGCGCGGTTTACGGGAATGCCCAGCCGGGCAAGCTCGGTCTCGGCCTTGTCCCGGAACCTCGACTGGACCAGGCACTTGAACTCGGTGTTCGGGTGGAGTTCGAGGAGCCGCGGCAGCAGCCTTTCGCCGAGAAAGCCGGGAAACCCGGTTACGAGGGCGATCGGCGTGTCTTGGGTCACGGGTTGGAGTCTACCGAGGGTTGGTAGTGGTGGGCGGGGGTTGCTTCGTCGCCGTGCCAACGGAGTGGCTCCTCGCAATGACGTGAGGGGGATACAAGACGGCTGCACGGGCTTGGTAGGGGTGGCGCGACGGGTTGGCGCGCACTGTGGGTTCGCAGTTCCGGACGCCGCGCGGTCCCAACTACCAACCCCGTGCTGTCTGTCTGCACCACATTACGTCATTGCGAGGAGCCACTCCGTTGGTACGGCGACGAAGCAACCCCCTCCCACCATTACCCTCCCGCGGGAGGGTAATCTCTCGCCGAGCTCAAGGAGGCAATTCAAATGATGAACGACTTCAAGGCGTTCCTGCAGCGGGGGAACGTGGTCGAACTGGCGGTCGCGGTGGTGATCGGCGGAGCGTTCGGGAAGATCGTGACGTCGCTGGTCGACGACATGGTCATGCCCGTCGTCGGCGTGATCCTCGGCGGCGTCAGCTTCAAGGACCTCGCGCTCAAGGTCGGCGAGTCGACGATCAAGTACGGGAACTTCCTCCAGAGCGCGCTCGACTTCCTCGTGATCGCGTCCGTAGTTTTCCTGCTGGTGCGGGCCTATGAGAAGTTGAGGAGCGAGCCGATCAAGACGAAATGAGGACCACGGCAGTACCGATCTGCGCGGCGCGCGCGCGTTCCAGGGCCCTCGCGGTTTGCTACGCTCGGGGCGTTGACCAGACCGAGCGCTAAAGAGTGGGGTGCGGCCTTCGCCCTCTTCACCCTCCTGACCGTGGCCATGACCTGGCCTTTCGCCGCTCGCCTTCGCATCATCGACGCGGGCGACTCGGCCTA
>JANMVV010000316.1:0-6462 GCA_031392925.1 Vicinamibacteria bacterium | reverse complement strand
TTCAGTTTCGTGGCCGACGTGGCCGACTGGGATCGCTCGACCTTCCTGAGCGCGCCCGGCAATTCCGCGCAGCCCCTCTCGCCCTTCTACTCGAACCTGGTCGAGAGCTGGGCGAGCGGGAAGGGCAACGCGCTCGCTTTTTCGCGGAGCAAGGTGGATGAGGTGAGAGCGAACGTCCTCATGCTTCAGCCGATCCAGGACCGCATGCATTAACCCCGTCCCACCACCAACAACCCTGCGGGCCTCGCGTCGCCGGCTTGGTAGTGGTAGCCGGGGGGTTGCTTCGTCGGTCGCCTTCGGCTCGCTCCTCGCAATGACGGTACCGGGCTAGGCGATAGCTGTCAGCCGTTGAACGGCCTTCTCGAATGCGTGGAGGCCCGTTATGGGGTCGCAGACGATGGCGGGGTGTGGGCGGCCGCGGATGGTGTCGGGGCTCGCGAGCGCGTAGCCCATCAGGGTGGTCGCGAGCGAGCGTCGGCCGAAGTCGAGTTCCGGCGACTTCGGAAATGCGGTCACGAGGTCGTGGAGCGACAGCGGCCACGGCGAGCCCCGGAACGCGGCGTCGACCACGATGCCCTTCACCAGGTTGTGTGGGAAGTTGAATGTGAATGAAAAGGGCGAATAGGCGGTCGGATCGGGGCGATGCGCTTCGAAGTCGTGACGAAGTTCGGCTCGATGGGCGGCGAAGAGTTCGCGAAGCCTCGCCGGTCTCGGATCGCAGGCGAGGAGAGACTCCGGCGGATCGGCTCCGAGCAACGCCTCCGGATCCGGCATCAGTCCGAGCAGGATTGCCTCGCTGAGCCGGCGCCGTTCCGAACCCTCGCGGTTTGCCACCGCCGCGGCGTAGGCCTCGAGGAGTGTCGCCACCGCTTCGCAGAGCCAGGGATAGTCGGGCGCGTTGTCGTCCCGAAGCGCGCCGACGCTGCCCGCGCAGGTGACCTCGAGACCGAAGCGCAGATGGCAGCCCAGGATCGCCGCATGCGTGATGGCCAGATTCAGCCGAGGCTTCGGCTCGAGAAGGCGCACGCGCGCGAGCAGGCGATCGTAGGCAGTGATATCCGGCTCGAAGTGCGACGTGGCGATGATGATCAAACCCTCGGCGTCGCGAGCGAACATCTGGCCGCTCCCATCCGGCCCCTGAAGGTGGCCGAGGAGGCACGTGACCGCCTGGAGATTTGCGTTCGGGTCGCCTTCATCCCAGGCACGCAACGCGAGCAGGCCGAGGAGATGAACGAAGTAGTAGTCGAGCAGGATGGCCAGGGCCACGCGCGCCTTGGCGTGATCCGCCGGCCGGATCATCCGCTCCGCGAAGGTCGCGACCTCGACCGGGATGATGTCGTCGTTGAACCGGTCGACTTTCCCGTCCCAGTCGTGCAGCGCGTGAAAGCCGTCCCGGCGCGTGACCTGGTCGAAGGCTTTCACCCATCGGCCCGGGAAGAGCGGCGCGCCACCCGACTCGAAGCGGTGTGCTCGCATCCCCTCGCGCAGGTGACGCACTGCCCGGTCGAACGTCTTCGCCTTCGAGACTTCTTCGATGACCCGGCGCCGCGTGTCGCCCGCAAGCGCGTCTTCAATGGACGCGCAGGCCTCCGCGAACGGCGGAATGTGAGCAGGGCCGGATGGGAGACCGCGGATAGTCAAGGCAGCCGGATCTTATAGACCGTTCTTCAAGACGCACTCTCGCTGATGCCCGCAGGGACGGTAGGCTTCCCGGCACCGTGACCTTGCCCCTGACCGACCCGATCTCCCTCCTCAAGGCCCTGATCGATATCCCCTCCACTACCTGGGAGGAAGAACGCGTGTGCGACGCCATCGCGTCGACCCTCGAGGGCGCGGGATTCGCGGTCGAAAGGCAAAAGGTGTCCGCCGGGAGGTTCAACGTCATCGCCCGCGTGGGCGATCCGCTGGTCACGCTCTCCACCCACATGGACTGCGTGCCCCCCCATCTGCCCGCGAAGGACCTCGGCGACCGGATCCAGGGTCGCGGCGCGTGCGACGCGAAAGGATTGATCGCGGCGCAGATCTTCGCGGCGCTCAGGCTTCGCGGCGAAGGGTTGAACAACTTCGGGCTTCTCTTCATGGTCGGCGAAGAGGAAGGCGGGGACGGCGCGAGGATCGCGAATGGAACGCCAGGGCGGAACCGTTTCATCATCAACGCCGAGCCCACCGACTTCAAGCAGGCGGTGGCGGGGAAGGGCGTTCTTCGAATCACCCTGAACGCTACCGGCCGGGCCGCTCACGCCGCCTATCCTGAGCTGGGTGAGTCGGCGGTGCTGAAACTCCTCGACATCCTGGCCGAGCTTCGCGCGACCGCCTGGCCCGAGGATCCCGTGCTGGGCCCCACCACCATGAACATCGGCACCCTGAAGGCCGGGATCAAGCCCAACATCATTCCGCCCCACGCGGCCGCGGAGCTGATGTTCCGGACGGTGACCGCGTCCCCGGGGATTCACGCCATGGTTCAGAAGGTCGTGGGCGACCGCGCCTCCATTGAAGTGAACTCGACCAGCGAGCCGATTCATCTGAAGGTCGTGCCGGGCCTCGGCCGCGGCGAGATCGTGGTCCGCTTCGGCACCGACATTCCCTACCTCGATGCCTGGGGCCAACCCGTCCTCTTCGGTCCGGGATCGATCCACGACGCGCACACCGCCCACGAGTTCATCCTGAAAGACGATCTCCTCGAAGCCGTCGATGTCTACGCGGGTCTGGTGAAATCGTTGCTCGCGTCCGCGCCCCTGGTCGCACCCGCCTTCTAACCGCCGTTTGCGGCGGGACCGCGCCTTGCCACTATCCTCGGATCGAAATGAGCCAAGCCGCGTCCCTGCCATGGATCGTCGCGGTGACGAGGGACGAGTCCCCGGACGGAGCGTTGCACGAGGCCCTGCGCGCGGCAGGCGCGCGGCCGAGATCGTGCGTGGTGATGGAAGCGCAGCCACCGGCGGACCCGCTTGCCCTGAGGCGCGCGGCTGCCGATCTTGCAAGTTATGCGTGGATGATCTGCGCCAGCACGCGGGCGGTTGACGCCGTGGTTCAGGCGAGGTCAGATCCGTGGCCCCGCGGACTGCGTACCGCTGCGGTCGGCAAGGTGACCGCGCGCGCCCTCGCCGACGCTGGAGCCGATCCGCCGCCCGTGGTGGCGCCCGAGTCCGGGGCGGAGGCGCTCGCGAAGCACCTCCTTGATCTGCACGCCTGGTCCGGCCGCCGCGTCTTCATTCCCAGGGCCGCCGATGGAAAGCGTGATCTCGTCCTTGGCCTGCGCGCGGCCGGGGCCCATGTCGATGACGTCGAGGCCTACCGGATGAGGCCCCGCGCCGACTCCGAAATCCGCGAAGGCTGGACGGCAGCGCGACCGGATGCAACGGTGATCGCGAGCCCGCAGGTGGCGGAGACCCTGGTCCGCGTGCTCGGAGTTCAGGCCCTTCAAGATCTCGAGGCGGTGGTTGCCATCGGCGCCACCACCGCCGCGGCCCTCGCCGCGCATGGAATCGATGCGTCGATCCCGAGGACCACCACCTTCACCGATGCGGCCCGCTGTCTCGCGGAACTCGCGTCGAGCAGGGGATAAGCGTGGACGCCGCCACCTACGATCGCACGTTCGTCGAATGCAGCACCCTCGGGTTTCAGTCGATCCTGACCCTCGCCCTGGCCGTGACCTGCTACGCGCTGTGGGTGAGGGAGCGAGGCGACCATTTCCTGACCTGGTCTGCCGCCTGGTTCGTCTATGTGCTGCGGCTCGCCCTCATGTCCATCTTCCTGGTGCGGCGCGACACGATCTGGCTCTTTCTGCATCAGGTGATGACCGGGATCAGCGCCCTGCTCCTGCTCGCCGCCGCTACCCAGCTCTCGCGCGGGTTCGAGTGGCGGCTCCGTCACGCCCTCGCGCCGCCACTCGTCGTGGCCTGGGCCTGGCTCACGATCTACGAAATGCACAGCATGATGCTCGCGGGCGTGACCTCAACGCTCCTTCTCGCCTCGGTGACGGTCTGGACGGGCATCGTGCTGTCGCGGGACGGGACCCGGGTCAAGGGCCGGGCCACCCGGGTGCTCACCTGGGCCTTCGTCTTCTGGGGCCTACACCATCTCGACTATCCGCTGCTCCGCCGCTTTGGGGCGAGCGTTCTTTATGGTGCGTTCATCGACATCCTCTTCATCTTCGGTATCGGACTCGGGATGCTGTTCCTGGTCCTGAGCGAGGAGCGAGGGAAACTCGCGGCGCGCACCACCGAACTGGAGCAGCTCACGAGGCTGCTCCTGAGCAGTCAGGAAGACGAGCGCCGGCGCATCGCCCGCGAGCTCCACGACGAAGCGGGGCAGGCTCTCACTGCGGTGAAGATCGGCCTCGATCTGGATGGTCACACCGAGGCCGGCGCTCTGGTCGGGCGAGCGCTCGCACAGGTGCGCGATCTGAGCAACCTCCTCAGGCCCTCCGCCCTGGACGATCTTGGCCTGGCCCCGGCCCTGCGCGCCCTTGCCAACGATGTCTCCCAACGCTCGCGGCTTCAGGTCGACCTCGGTCTGGACCAGCTCGCCGAGATGCCTCAAGATACGGAAGTCGTGATCTACCGAGTCATCCAGGAGGCCCTCACGAACGTGGTGCGGCACGCCCGGGCCACACGGGTCAAGGCCAGCGTGGTTCATTCCGATTCCCGGGTGATCCTCACGGTGGAGGATGACGGGCAGGGCCTCGCTCCGGGCGTGGGCCCGCGTCTGGGGTGGCTCGGGATGCAGGAGCGGGTCATGGCCGCCGGCGGCACGCTCGCAATCGGCGCTTCGAAGGAGGGCGGGGTGCGCCTGGTCGCGTCGCTTCCTGTGGGGGCGCCCTCATGAACCCGCACGCGACCCGGGTCATCCTCGCCGACGACCACACGCTGGTACGTGCGGGGATCCGTCGCATCGTCGAGTCCCAGCCGGGGTTCGTGGTCGTGGCCGAAGCCAAGGATGGCGACGAGGCCGTGGAGGCCATTCGCAACGTGCTCGCCGACATCCTGATTCTCGATCTGAAGATGGAGCGAAGGGACGGCATCGAGGTCCTGAGAATCGCCAAGGGGGAACGGCCAGACCTCAAGGTGGTGGTTCTGACCATGCACGCGGGCCGTGAATACATCGCACGGACGCTCGAAGAGGGAGCGGATGGGTACCTTCTCAAGGATTCAGCGGTCCAGGATCTCACCGCCGCTCTCACCACGGTGGCGTCCGGCGGAAGGTATTTCTCTCCTGCGGTTCAGACCCTGATGGTTCAAATGCTTCATGGCGGGCGTCCCGAGTCGCAGGACCTGTCGTCGCTGACCGACCGCGAGCGGGAAGTGCTCATCATGCTCGCGCGAGGCCTGTCCACCAAGGAGATTGCGTCGGCTCTGGGTATCGGCACGCGGACGGTGGAGACGCACCGGGCCAATCTGATGCGCAAACTTGGCGTCCGTTCGGTCGCTCTGCTGACGCAAATGGCAATCCGGGAAGGCATTGTGGAGCTGCCTTCTCCGTAATCCTACGGAGATCTCTCCGCAGTGTTGCTAATTGTGGGCTTTCGGGCCGGTCGCTACTCTTCACTCAGCAATGGAGAGCGAGACAGCGGGCGGGCCGGTCCCTTCGGCGGGTAGCGAAACCCTGCGGGTGAGGTCGATCAACCACCGGGCCCAGGGGTTCGCGCAACTCTCCCGGCTGATCGCGAATGCCGCGTCCACAGGCGGCCTCCACGCCGCTCTGGCCGCCCGAGGCGCCGAGTCCATCCTTCTCTCGACCTGCAACCGTTGGGAGCTCTACTGGCGGGCACGGACTTCGGAAGACGACGCCATCGTCACGCGTCTCCTCGAGGTGATGTTCGGGCTCGATCCCGGCGACCTGGCCGCGCAGTCGACGCTCCTCCAGGGCGCTTCGGTGGCCCGGTATCTCTTCCGGGTCTGCGCCGGCCTCGAATCG
Organism: Vicinamibacteria bacterium; assembly: GCA_031392925.1. Taxonomy (GTDB): domain Bacteria; phylum Acidobacteriota; class Vicinamibacteria; order Fen-336; family JAGNNV01; genus JAGNNV01. The sequence continues at coordinate 546 of JANMVV010000316.1, read as the reverse complement.
GCGGTGCTGGGCGAGGCGGAGATCCTCGGACAGGTTCGCGCCGCCCTGGAGGCCTCTCCGCACGCCGGGCCCTTTCTGTCGGGCGTGTTTCGCGCCGCGCTCCGGGCGGGCGGCGCCGCTCGCGCGGAGACCGCGATCGGTGACGGTGCGCTTTGCGTGGCCTCAACTGGGATCCAATGGCTGTCCCATCGGATCCCGCTCGCCGAACGCCGCGTGCTCATCCTCGGCGCCGGTCATACCGCGCGCAAGGCGGCGCGGCACCTGAAGGCCCTCGGCGTGGGGAGCCTCGTGATCGCGAACCGCACGCGAAGCCGGGCCGAGGCTCTCGCCTCCACTCTTTCCGCCGAGGTGGCCGAACTCGACGACCTGTCCGAAGTCCTGCACACCGTCGACGCCGTGGTCTCGGCGGTCAGCGTGCGCGAGTGGGTCATCACGCGCGAGCATCTCGAGCGGCGGAAGGCGGCGCGGCCCCTCGTCATCGTCGACCTGTCGATGCCGCCGTCCATCGAGCCCCACGAGTCGGACGACCTGGTACGGGTCGATCTC
>JANMVV010000289.1:0-3230 GCA_031392925.1 Vicinamibacteria bacterium | reverse complement strand
GGGTCCTTGCTGCCCCCAACCCTCGATCCCCTTGCCCGCCAGGATCGTCGCCATCTTCTCGATGACCTGGCGCCACGCATCGCGCGGCAACACGTCGGGAGGCGAAGAGCGGTGGCATGCCACACACATCTGCTTCGCCAGCCGCTCTCCCCGCCCGGCAGCGCGGTTGTCGGCGGACGCCTCCTGATGCGACGGTAGCAGGGCCGTGGCGAGGACTGCAGCGGCCAGGAGTCCACGGCCGGCGTCGATGAGCGTGGGGAGGCGCATTGAGCTTGACGAGAGAGGTCGCAGCAGTATAGATGGACGCCTGGACGGCGGTCCTTTCCTGCGGGGCTGAAGGGGCTCGCCGCTAGAGACGGGGGCTCGCCGCACGCTTGCGCGACAACACGAGACTGAGGCAATCTACTCGAGTGAATACTCTCCCGAGACCCTGCCCCACACCGCGGCGCAACTTTCTCCGCTCGGCGGCGGCGGCCGGCGCCGGTCTGGTCCTGCCGAGGCGGCTCGGTGCGGGTCCTTTAGCCACCGGGTTGTTCGAGGAGGTCCCGGCCAGTAGAAGCGGGATCGACTTCATTCACGAGAACGCGATGTCGAAGGACCGCTATCTGCCCGAGACGATGGGTCCGGGTTGCGCCTTTCTCGACTACGACAACGACGGCTGGATGGACATCTACATCGTGAACAGCGGGGCCTGTGATTTCTTCACGCCCACCAAGCCATTGCGCAACGCCTTGTATCGCAACAACCGCGACGGGACGTTCACCGATGTCACCGTGAAGGCGGGCGTCGAAGGTGGCGGCTTCGGGATGGGTGTCGCGGTTGGGGACTATGACAACGACGGCTACCCGGACCTGTTCGTCAGCGGGTATGGACGCTCGATCCTGTATCACAACAACGCCGACGGCACGTTCACCGACGTAACCCTGAAGGCGGGTATCAAGGTGCCGGGATGGAGCACGAGTGCCGTCTGGTTCGACTACGACAATGACGGCAGGCTGGACCTGTTCGTGTGCAGCTTCGTCGAGTTCACGCTGGCGAAGACCGTATTCTGCGGGGACAACAAGCTGGGAAAACGCTACTACTGCATCCCGCGAGTGTTCAAGCCGACGCCGAGTCTCCTCTTCCACAATAACGGCGACGGCACGTTCACCGAGGTGTCGGGCGGCACAGAGATCGCGCGGTCGCTCGGCAAGGCGCTCGGGGTGGTGGCCACGGACATCAACAATGACGGCCGGCTCGACCTGTTCGTGGCCAACGACACGGTCCAGAACTTTCTCTTCATGAACCGTGGGGGTGGCAAGTGGGACGAGATCGGTCTGGCCTCGGAAGTGGGCTACAGCGCCAACGGACAGCCGCGTTCGGGGATGGGTGTCGACGCGGTCGACCTCGACTTCGACGGCCGCCAGGACCTGTTCGTGGCCAACGTCGACAATGAGATGTTCTCGCTTTACAAGAACAACGGCGACGAATCATTCAGCGATACGGCCAACGCACACGGCATAGGCCAGGCGACGCGGCTTCTGTCGGGCTGGGGACTGAAGTTCTTCGACTACGACAACGACGGTTTCGTGGACCTGATCCTGGCGAATGGGCATCCTGACGACATGGTCGACAGCTACGGCGGCCAGACGAAGTACAAGGAGCCGCTCCTGCTCTTCCACAACGACGGCAGCAGGCTCCAGAACATCAGTTCCAGCGCGGGCACCGCCTTCGCCAAGGCCTACCCGGCACGCGGCCTGGCCATAGGGGATTACGACAACGACGGCCGTATCGATGTGCTGATCGGCAACAATGGCGAGGCGCCCTTGTTGCTCCGGAACCGCGCGGGTGAAGGGAATCACTGGGTCGGGCTGCGGTTGCAGGGGACATCGTGCAACCGCGACGCGATCGGCGCCGTGTTGACCTGGTCGGTCGGCGGCAAGCAGCGCTCCCGCATGAAGAACTCGGGCGGGAGCTATCTGTCTTCCCATGATCCACGGGAGGTGATCGGATTGGGAGCGGCAAAGAGCCTCGACTGGATCGAGGTGCGCTGGCCGCGGCCGAGCGAGCGTGTCGAGCGCATCGAACGTGTCCCGGTGGATCGCTACATCCGGATCGTCGAGGGCAAAGGGATCGTCGAATGAGAAATGTGCTCCTGCTCTTGGCCATCGCCCCGCCCCTCGCCGCCCAATCCCCCGCTTGGACGCCGCCGCGCGGCCTTCAGGACTCGGGGATTGCCGTCCCGGCGGACAACGCGATGACGCCGGGAAAGATCAGGCTCGGGGCCCAGCTCTTCTTCGACAAGCGCCTCTCGAAGACGAAGCTCATGTCGTGCGAAACCTGCCACGTGCCCGAGAAGGGCTGGGCCGACGGGCTCGCCTTGTCGCCGAGGTTCGACGGCGCCGTCAACAGCCGGCACACCCCAACCCTGTATGGCGTGGCGTACTACTCAGACCTCTCCTGGGATGGCCGCACCAGGGGGCTCGAGATGCAAATCCTCGCAACCTGGAAAGAACAGATGGGGGTCGATCCGGAGGCGATCGCGAGGGATGTCGAGGCGATCCCTGGCTACAAGGCGGCGTTCGAGAAAGAGCTCGGCGGCCCGCCTACAGGCGAGGGCGTCGTGAAGGCGCTGGCCACGTTCGTGCGCACCGTGCACGCCGGGGACACTCCCTGGGATCGGCACAAGCAAGATGCGAAGTCGCTGGAGAAGAGCGACTCCGGCCAGGGGTTCAAGGTCTTCTCCGAGGTGGCGAGGTGCACGCAGTGCCACCTGCCCCCGGTGTACTCCGACACCCTGTTCCACAACGTCGGCATCGGCTCGGATACGGAGAAGCCCGACAAGGGCCGAGGCAAGATCCTGGCGGATGCGGCCGCCAAGGCCGGCACGTCGCTCGCTCCCGAGGACGAGAGGCTGATGGGCGCGTTCAAGACCCCGAGCCTGCGAGGCGTTGCTCTTTCCGGTCCGTACTTCCACGACGGGCGCGCTTCCACCCTCGAGGATGCGGTGGACCTGATGCTCAAGGGCGGAGTGACCAACCCGTATCTGGACGACCGGCTGAAGCCCGCGAGGGTTACGCCGAAGCAGCGCGAGCAGCTCCTCGCGTTCCTGAGGAGCCTGACCCCCGAGAGCAAGCCCTACCCACGGCCCGCGTTGCCATGATTCGCGAACCGCGTCATGCCCGCGAATCTTGCCAGAGCCAACCGAGGGCCAGCCTTGCCGGGATCGCCTAACATCGACGCACTCAGAA
>JANMVV010000264.1:0-9679 GCA_031392925.1 Vicinamibacteria bacterium | reverse complement strand
CGAAGTGTTCGAACGAAGCCGGAGCCGCGCGTAGTGCAGGGCGGCCGGCATCAAAAGAGAGTCAGCGAACCGAACCCCGTCACCGTCGATGGTTTCGACATGATCTGGGAGAAGCGGCATCCGATCTTCCTCGACTGGCGCAAGGAACTGAAGGGGGTGTCGGTCTCGGTGTGGATTCGCCCCGGGAAGACGAAGGAACTGATTCTCGACGTGCTCTTCGACGTCTACGGCCTGGATCGGTTCCCTAATCCCGATCGCTGGAATCAGGTCCTCGCCCAGGCCATTCACTCGGCCATCGAAGCGGGATGGGATCCCGAGTCCCGGGGCACGGCCTTCAGGCACGCGCCGGCCTGAGCGAGGCGCTCAGGCCAATGCCGGTTCGCCGGCCGCGGGCGGGCCGAAATTCAGTCGGCGCTTGAACTCGCGCTGGAGCAGCGCCATGTTGACCACGAACTGAACCGCAACCGCGAAGACGCCGAGCTGCCAGACGTGCAAGAGCTGGAATCCGGGCCGGAGGGACATCAGGTAGGCGGGCACCGCGAAAAGAACCAGGCGAAGGGCAGAGGTGGCGAGTGACGGCAGGGTGTGGCCCATGCCCTGGAAGACGCTCGAGCTCACGAACACCAGTCCCGACGCGAGGAAGTTCCAGCTGATGACCCTCAGGTATTCCGCGCCATAGGCGACGACCTCCGGGTCGGAGTTGTAGAGGCGGACGAGGCCATCTGGCGCGATGTGACACAGGATGGTGAGGATCACCATCACGATGGAGCTCATGGTCGCTCCCGCGCGGAAGGCCCCGCGCACGCGATCGCCGAGCCGCGCCCCGAAATTCTGCCCGACCACGGGACCGGTGGCGAAGGCGATGGCCACGGTGGGGAGGAAGAGCGACTGCATGACCCGCGCTCCAATGCCGAAGCCCGCCTGGGCGGCCGCGCCGAAGGGGCGAATGATGTCGTAGACCAGCATCACGTAGACCGACATGAGCAGGAACTCACCGCCCGCGGGGACGCCGATCCGCAGCATGTCCCACCAGAGCCGGGGCTGAGGATCCCACTGGTCGCTCCTGAACTTCAGCGGGCTGCTGGCGCGCCTGAAGTAGAGGGTGAGAGACACGCAGCCCGCGAGCACCGCGATGAGCGACGCGATCGCGGTGCCGGCGACGCCCAGGGGATGACCGCTGATCCATCCGAACATCAGGGTGGGAGCGAGAACGATGTTGATGATGAGCGTTCCGATCTGGATGAGAGTTGGAATCTTCATGTCGCCCATGCCTCGAAGGGCCGCTCCCATGGCCACGAGCGGAAACTGGAGGAAGAGGGCGGGAATGAACCAGTTCAGATACTGCTCGCCCTGAGCGGCGGTTGCGGCATCCGCGGCCAGCCGCTCGCAGTAGGCGTTCCGAAGAGAGAAGAACACCACCCCGAAGATGAAACCGGTGACGTTCGAGAGGATGAGCGATTGATTGAAGGCGAGCTCCGCGTGATCGCGATCCTTCCGCCCGAGGGCCTGGGCCACGAGGGTCGTCGCTCCCACTCCGAGCGATTGGGTGAGGGCGAGGACGAGGAACATCACCGTGCCCGCGAGGGATACGCCCGCGACCGCCTCCTTCCCGAGCCGGCCCACGAAATAGAGGTCGGCCAGGAAGTAGAGGGTCTGAAACGCGGTGGAGACCGCGATAAAGCTCGCGAGCCTCACCACGTGGCCCGCGACCGGGCCTTTGGTCATGTCGTTCATGAAGTGGAGAACCCTACCTTTTTTCCCCTGCCGAGGGGGGCCTACGGAACCTCCGGCCATCCGCCGCCGTCATACGAAGTAAGGCTGAGTCCAAGTCGTTGAGCCTTCGGGGCCATGACGGCCCCCATCCTCGGAGAACCCCCATGCGCAAGGTAGTCATCGTCCTGAGCGTCCTCATCATCGGAGGCCTCGGAGCCGCCGCATACTCCCGGTCGCTCAAGAGCACCGACCCCGGATTCAAGACCGTCCTCGTTTCCCGCGGCGCGGTGGTCGAGAAGGCCCTGGCCGTCGGCGCGATTCGGCCCGATCAGGAGATCTCGGTGAAGAGCAAGATCTCGGGCATCGTCCGCAAGAACTACCACGAGGTGGGCGACTACGTGCGCGCGGGCGAGCCTCTCTTCGAGATTTCCCCGGACCCGACGCCCCTCGAGCTCACGGAAGCTCGCCGCGAGGTCGAGAACGCGAACAACGCGTGGGATCAGGCGAAGCGCAAGTACGACCGCCAGGACTCGCTCAAGAAGCAGGGCATCACGTCCAGCCAGGACTGGGACACCGCGCAAAAGGATCTTCAGGAGACGGAGAGTCGCCTCGGCCTCGCCCGCGAAAAGCTCGCGTTGGTCGAAAAAGGCCGGATCAAGTCCGAGAGATTGAACGTCGAGTCGGTCATCCGCGCTCCCGTCAGCGGGACGGTTCTCGAACTCGCGGTCCATGAAGGCGACCCCGTGGTGCCCCTGACCTCGTTTCAGGCCGGAACCGCCCTCGCGGTCATGGCCGACATGAAGACGCTTCTGTTCAAGGGCACGGTCGATGAAATCGACGTGGGCAAGCTGGTCGAGGGCCTCCCCGCGAAGATCAAGATCGGCGCGTTGCCCGAGGCGATCATCGAAGGCCGGCTGTCGAAGATTTCGCCGAAGTCCAGGACGTCCGAGGGCGCCACCCTCTTCGATGTTGAGATCGCGATCATGGCCAGTAAGGGCGTGGTCCTCCGCGCCGGCTACTCCGCCAACGCCGACATCGTGGTGAAGGAGAAGAAGGATGTCCTCCTCATTCCCGAGCGCCTGGTGAAGTTTGAAGGCGGCAAGGCCACGGTCGAGGTCCCGGGCGAGATGGGGAAGGAACCGGTGAGGAAGGAGATCAAGTACGGCCTGTCTGACGGCATGAACGTGGAAGTGACCTCAGGCCTCAGGGACAAGGACGCGGTGGTGGAGCGTCCGCCCAAGAAGATCGAGTAATGAACTCTCTCTCCTTCCTCAAGCAGATGGCGCACGACGTTCGCCATCAGAAGATGCGGACCGCGCTGACCGTTTTGGGCATCACCTGGGGCACGGTGTCAGTGGCGCTCCTCGTCGCCTTCGGCGAAGGGCTCGAGGCGAAGATCAGGGCGCAGCAGCGGGGCCTGGGCGAGAATATCGTCATCGCCTTCCCTTCGCGCACGTCGATTCCCTACCAGGGGCTCGGCAAGGGCCGGCGCATCCGCATCAACGACGAGGATATCCAGGCCCTGCGCCGCGAGATCCCGGACGCGAGCTTCTCCGGCGAGTTCTCGAGGCAGAGTTCATCGTTCAAGCGCGAGAAGGTCCGCCTCACTCCCGACCTGTCCGCGAACAGCCCGATCTTCGCGGTCATGCGGAACGTTATTCCCGCGGCCGGCGGCCGTTACATCAACGACCTCGACATGGATCGCCGCCGCCGCGTCGTGTTCATCGGCAACAAGCTCAGGACCGACCTCTTTGGGGACGGCGAGGCGGTGGGCCAGACCCTCATGATCGACAACACGCCGTTCCTCGTGGTGGGGGTGCTGGAGAAGAAGGCCCAGGACTCGAGCTACGGCGGCCGGGATGAAGACAAGGCTTTCATCCCCGAGACTTCGTACCGCGGCCTCTTCACCGAGCGCTACTACGAGAACGTGATCTTCCAGGCGAGCAGTGCTACCGCGACTCCGGTCGTGACCAGGCAGGTCTACGAAACCCTTGCTCGACGACACAAGTTCGATCCCACCGACAAAGAAGCGATCTCAATGTGGGACACCACCGAGAGCGGCAAGTTCTTCGCCATCTTCTTCGGGATATTCCGCGGCTTCCTGGCCATCGTCGGCTCGTTCACCCTGATCGTGGGCGGCATCGGCGTCTCGAACATCATGTACGTCGTGCTCGAGGAGCGAATGAAGGAGATCGGGATCAAGCTCGCGATCGGCGCCAAGCCGCGTTTCATCCAGACCCAGTTCCTGCTGGAAACCCTCACCATCACCGGCATCGGGGGCGTCCTCGGATTCCTCATCACCATCGCGGTCATGGCGGTGTTCCCATATGCCGGGCTCGATGAGTACGTGGGCACGCCCAAGGCCTCGCCTCTCGTGCTCGTTTCCACGAGCGCCCTGCTCGGCCTGATCGGCTTCATCGCCGGCTACTTCCCGGCGCGTCGCGCCTCGATGCTCGACCCCGTGGTCGCGCTGAAGCTCGGCTAACCCGATGAACCACCGCTTCAACCTTCCACGAATAGGACGCACGCATGCTCGCGCTCATCAAGACTGAGTTCGCGCTGGTGTGGAGCCTCTTCCGCCAGGACGCGGGTCACAACCGCAAGCGGATGCTGCTGACCGTGATCGCCATCGGCTGGGGAACGCTGTCGATCGTGATGCTGCTCTCGTTCGGCGAGGGCATGAAGCGGGCCTTCCACAAGGGCACCCGCGGGATGGGCGAGAACATCGGCGTGCTCTGGCCCGGGTCGACCACGAGGGCCTATGCCGGCATGGGTTCCGGCCGGACCATCCAGTTCCAGGACGAGGACGGCGAGATGCTGCTATCGCGGATCCCGTCCCTCGCCGCGGTGTCGCGCGAGTACTCGCGCCGCCGCGGCCTCACCGCCGGGACGAAGACGGTGAATGCGCGGGTGCGTGGCGTCGATCCCTCGTTTGGGGAGATCCGGAATCATGTCCCGCAGCCGGGCGGCCGGTTCATCAACGAAGCGGACATGAAGGAGAAACGCCGGGTGATCTTCCTTGGCGAGGAGCTGGCCCAGGATCTGTTCGGCACTCAGAGCATCGTGGGTCGCGAGGTCACCATCAATCAGTCGGTCTTCACCATCATCGGGGTGGCCCAGAAGAAGACCATGATGGGGATGTACTCGGGCCCGGACAAGAATCAAGCGGCCATTCCCGCCACCACCTTCCGGTCGATGTACACCGATGCCCGCGTGGGCAACTTCATCTACCTGCCCACGAGCCTCGAAACCGCGGATCTCGCCAAGTCGGAGATCTATCGCGTCCTCGCCGCGAAGTACCGCTTCGATCCGGAGGACCGGCGCGCTCTTTCCATCTGGGACACCCGAGACAACCAGCGGATCACCGACAACATCGCGCTGGGGATCCAGATGTTCCTGGGCATCATCGGCGCGCTCACCCTCTTCGTGGGCGGCATGGGCGTCGCGAACATCATGTACGCGGTGGTGAAGGAGCGCACGCGCGAGATCGGGATCAAGATGGCCCTCGGCGCCAAGGCCCGGCAGGTGATGGCGCCTTTCGTCCTCGAGTCGATGGTGATCACGGGCTTCGGCGGCGTGCTCGGAACCGCGGTGTCCCTCTCCATCATCACCATCATCGCCATGCTGCCGCTCCAGGGCGAGGCCTTCGACCTGATGGGGAAGCCGACCTTCTCTCCCGCCATCGCCATCGCGACTTCGCTCATCCTGGGCGCGGTCGGCATGTTCGCGGGCTATTTCCCGGCCCGTCGCGCCGCGTCCATCAATCCCGCCGAATCGTTGAGGTACGAGTAATGATCCAGATGACCGCGATCCGCAAGGTCTACCGCACCGGCCGGATGGAGGTGGCCGCCCTCAAGGGCGTCGACCTCACCATCGGCAGCAACGAGTACGTCTCCATCGTCGGTCCGTCCGGCTCGGGTAAGTCGACCCTGATGAACCTCATCGGTTGCCTCGACACGCCCAGTTCGGGCACCTACATGCTGTCGGGCGAAAACGTGGCCGGCCTCGACCGCAATCAGCTCGCCGAGGTGCGCAACCAACGGATCGGTTTCGTCTTCCAGAGTTTCAATCTGCTGCCGTACGCTTCGGCGCTCGAGAATGTCGCCCTGCCCCTTCTTTTCGCGGGTGTTTCCGACAAGAAGCGGACCGAACGCGCAAAGGAGATGCTGGAGCGCGTCGGCCTCGGCGATCGCATGGAGCACAAGCCAACCGAGCTCTCGGGCGGCCAGATGCAGCGAGTTGCCATTGCGCGCGCCCTCGCGAACAATCCGGCCATCATCCTCGCCGACGAACCGACGGGGAACCTCGACTCCGCCTCCGGCCACGCCATCGCCGACCTTTTCGGCGAACTGCATGCTGCCGGCCAGACCATCGTGATGATCACCCACGACCACGGCCTCGCGAAGATAGCCTCCCGCAGCGTCCATATCCGCGACGGCGAGATCGCCTCGGAATGACCGTGCTTTTCTCGAAGCGCGCGAGGGGCTGCCCTGCGCGCGAACCGCTGCTCTCAGGCGGGCTTGCCCAGGACCGCCTTGAACACCGCGGCTGCGCGCTGCATCTCCTCCGCGGTGCCGAAGGAGATGCGCGAGTGCGTCTTGAGGCCGGGGAACGGTCGTCCCACCAGCACCCCGCGTTCGCGGCACGCGGCTTGAAACTCGTCGGGAGGCCGCTTCACGTCGACGAGGATGAAGTTCGCGTCGGAGGGGAACACGGTGAAGCCGAGGTCCTGGAACACCTTCGTGATCGAGGCGCGCGACTCGTTGCTCCGCTGAACCTGCTGCTTCACCAGCCCCTCGTCCCTGAGCGCGGCCAGGGCCGCGGCTGAGGACGTCACCGGGATCAGCCCGGAGGTGGTGGTGCGCCGTAGCGCCGCGATCGTCTCCTTGTGGCCGATGGCGTAGCCGATGCGCATGCCGGCGAGACCGAAGACCTTCGAGAACGTGCGCAGCACGATGACGCGCTTGTCCTTCGCCGCCCGCGTGGCCAGGCTCGAGTAGTCGCTGCGCTCCACAAAGTGAAAGTAGGCCTCGTCAACCAGGATCACGGTGTCCGGCGACGCGGTGGCGAGCCGGTCGACCATGGCCTCGATATCCCGGGTCGGCCAGGTGGCGCCGGTGGGATTGTTGGGGTTGCAGAAGAAGACGAGGCCGGCGCCGCCCGCCGCCGCCTCCATGGCGGGAAGATCGAGGCGCAGGGAGGCGTCGACCGGGATCTCGCGCACGGAAAATCCCATCGACCTGGCGGTCCGGGTGCAGGTCTCGAACGTAGGCAGACCCGCGACCAGATGCCGCTTCGCATCGACGAAGGCGAGGACGGACGACTGGAGCAACTCCCCGGAGCCCGCGCCGAGCAGGACGTTCTCCCGGGCGACACCGTGAAGGTTCGCGATCGCTTCGGTCAGATCGCCGCTCGCGCCGCGACTGGGGTAACGGTTGCCCTTCGTCGCCGCTTCCATCACCGCCCGGGTGACGGACGGGCCGGGGCCGTATGGGTTCTCGTTCTGATCGAGCCTGATCGGCGCCGCGGCGGTATTCGCGGAGGGACGCACCGGAGCGGGTGCGGCGCCTTGAGCGGCGACGGCGGTGGCCCCCGAGCCACCCAGGACAGAGGCGCTGGCCACGCCAAGCGCCTCCACGAAACGACGTCGGGTCAGGGCCATGCTCGATCTCCTTTGTCCGGTTGGGGCGAGTCTGCCACGTTTTCCGGCCGTGAGGGGCGGGCCATGCCGGCCCCTACCTCGCGAGAGCGGCGCGTTCGGTCTGCAGGCGTTGCTCGAGATTCCTTCTCGCGTTCGCTGCGTAGATGCGGCACGCCTGCTTGTCGATGAGCGGATCAGGGACGCGCGACGATTCGCGCTGCTTGAGCCGCTCGAAGAGACCGGAGGCGCCGGGGTGCGTGCTCACCATGATGTCGCAGGGGAGGGCCTCCACCGTCGCGATGCTGCTCTTGAATGTGTCGCTCACATCCGGATGCGTCTTGTCGCCGAGGAAACGGAATCCGTCGAGCGACACCGCGGTCAGGCTGTCCGCGTAGACCAGGTGGAGGCATGAGCCCTGGTCGCACGACTCCCAGGTCCACGCGGTGCTCCCCGGCGTGTGCCCCGGCGTCAGGTGCGCCGTGATCACGGTATCGCCGATTCGCAGTTCCTCCTTGTCCTTCACGACTCGCACCGGGGATACGCGGGGGAACGCACCCTCTCCGCCGCCCTTGCCGAATTGCGGGTCGTCGGGCCCGGGCCTGCCGGCCTTCAGGGCGGCCGCCCCCGATGCGCTCGCCGCGACCACCGCCCCGCTGTCGCGCTGCAATCGCGCGATGCCGCCCGCGTGGTCGTAGTGCGCGTGCGAGTTCACGATCAGCCTGATGTACTCGACCTTGAGGCCGAGGCTCTGGATGTTCGCCTCGATCCGCGGCGCCGACTGGGGAAGGCCGCCGTCGAGAAGAATCAGCCCTTCGCTGGTCTGAATGACAACCGCGCTCAGTCCATGCACCCCTACGTAGTACGAGCGGCCATGCAGCTTGAACGGGGTCTGCGGCTGATTCCATTCGTCGCAGCTCTCGCACACCGACGGGGGATCGACCACGGGCGCCCTCGCGGGAGCGGAGGGAGTCTGGAGAAAGGCCGCGACCGCGAGAGCAAGGAGATTCATGTCCGCTACTTTATTGGAGGCCGCCGCCGGTTCGGAGTCGCCCGCGAGCCTCACCTAGACTGAATTCCATGACCTCCTCTCATGCGGACGACGCCCGCCAGCTCGGCCGGACCGGCCCGAGAGTCTTCCCGATTGCCCTCGGCTGCATGGGCATGTCCGGGATGTACGGCCAGGCCGACGAGGGCGAGAGCGTCGCCACCATCCACGAGGCGCTCGACCGCGGCGTGAACCTGCTCGATACCGGCGACTTCTACGGCATGGGTCACAACGAGATGCTCATCGGCCGCGTGCTCAAGGATCGGCGCGACGAGGCGCTGGTCTCGGTGAAGTTCGGCGCGCTGCGCGGGCCCGACGGTGCGTGGATCGGCATCGACACGCGTCCCGCCGCGGTCAAGAACTTCGTCGCCCATTCGCTGACCCGCCTCGGGGTCGAACGCATCGACATCTACCGTCCCGCGCGCCTCGACCCGGCTGTCCCCATCGAGGAAACCATGGGCGCCATCGCGGACCTCATCAAGGCCGGCTACGTGCGCCACGCCGGCCTTTCCGAAGTGGGTGTCGAGACCATCCGTCGGGCGCACTCCGTCGTGCCCATCGTCGATCTGCAGATCGAGTACGCGATCGTGAGCCGGGGCCCGGAGGGGGCGATCTTTCCGGTACTGGAGGAGCTGGGCATCGGCGTCACCGCATACGGCGTCCTGTCGCGCGGCCTCCTGAGCCGCTCGAAGACCACGGGTCAGGGCGACTATCGCGCCCATCTGCCGCGCTTCACCGGGGAGAATCTGGCGAGCAACCAGAAGCTCGTCGACGCTTTGGCCGCGCTCGCGGCCGAGAAGGGCGTGACTCCCGCTCAACTCGCGATCGCCTGGGTTCTCGCGCGCGGAAAGAACATCGTGCCCGTGCTCGGCGCGCGCACGCGGGTGCAGCTGAACGAGACCCTGGCTGCGCTCGAGGTCAAGCTCACCGCCGGTGAGCTGAGCCGCATCATTGACGCCGTGCCGGCATCCGCGGTCGCGGGCACGCGCTACGCCGCGCCCCAGATGAAGGGGCTCGACAGCGAGCGCTGAGGTCTCGCCAGGGGAAGGATGCATTGTGTCCTGCCTCGCGCGAACCTGCGAGACCGGACACAAGTAGTGGACGACGCCACCGGGTCCCGCTCCGCGTGATAGAAACGGTCGATGATCGCTGACGACGAGCTGGTCCCTACCCGGGAGGGATACGACCGCTGGGCCGAGATCTACGACGACGAGGCCAATCCGCTGGTCCTGATCGAAGAGCCCGAGGTGATCCGCGCGCTCGGCGATGTGGCCGGCCTG
>JANMVV010000251.1:0-1715 GCA_031392925.1 Vicinamibacteria bacterium | reverse complement strand
TGGTCGAACTCCTCCAGCACTTCGAGCAAGATCCGCTTCAAATCGAAGAGGTTCACCACCATACCAGTCTTTGGATCCACTTCGCCTACAACTGTCACCTCGACCATGTAGTTATGTCCATGTGCCGGGGGGTTATAACAGAGGCCGAACACTGCACGGTTCTTGGCCTCATCCCATTCAGCCTTGATATAGCGATGCGCCGCCGCAAACTCGATACGTTTCGTCAGTATGACAGAGGCCATGCTACCCCAGATCCTTGAGCCACTCTTCGCGCATGCTCCCCGGAACAGGCGCTTCGGCGTGGTATTCGTGATGGTGCACCGTCAACGCGACCGGCACATGCAAGTCTGCGAACGCGGTTGTCATCGACGCGGTCGGCCGGAAACGGACGAAATGCACCGCGCTGATTTTGGTTTCATGACTGTGGCCGCCTTCGAAAAGCCCGAAAACCTGCTCGGTCCCGGCGCGGATCGCGACGGTTTCTCCGTGATCGAGTCCCATGAACACGTCGAGCCATTCTTTCATCCGGTCCTGCTCCGTAAGCTCAATCAGCAACGTGGCGCTCAACTCACCAGACCCCGGCATGAGTGCATTATAGACATCCAATTCTTCTTGGACTTTGTGGGGATCGAGGATGTGCTCAACCCGGATCATTTCCTGGGTCTGAAACCGCAACGTCTCACGATTTTCGAAGACGAGCGTGACGAGCGGCCCAACGGAAATCCGGCGCCGCTGCTTGAGCGCGATGATCTGCGAGCGGAACTGCTCCCGCTGCTGTTCATAGTCTGCCATGGGCAAGAGGTCTCGGGGAGTCAATGGGTTCATGCTCGCAACCCATAGGCATCGCGCACGATTTGAATCGGATGCTTCGTCGGCCTGCCGCCGGCATGGGCCATGGCGCCGGCTTGATCCAACTGCAATCCCGCCAGTGGGCAATCGGAGGCCACAAGATCTGCCGGAGCCTGTTCAATCACTCGAACAGCCTTCTGCGCGATCAGCATCGAGAGGGGAAAGAACTCCGTCTTGGCGGACCATGAGCCATCGTGGCCTGAACACTTCTCAATCACCTCGACCTGCGCGCCGGCGCACTCCATGAGTTCCTTGGATTTGAATCCGATGTTCTGATCCCGCAGATGGCACGGAACCTGGTAGGCCACCCGCCCGGGCTTCTGCTGAAAGTCGGTGGCCAGGGCGCCCTCCCGCTTCAACTTCATGAGATATTCACAAACATCGAACGTCCGTTCCGCCACGCGCTGCACCGCATGCCCACCGACGATCTCGGGATATTCCCGCTTCCACATCAAGCTGCAACTGGGCACCGGCACGACAATCTCGTAGCCTTTCTCCACCCAGGGCAGAAACGACGCGACATTCGCCGAGGCGGCTTTCTGAATCGCCGCCGTATCGCCGATATCGAACGAGGGCATACCGCAACAGCGCTGTTCGGGAATCACGACATGCACGCCGTTCTTTTCGAGGACTTGAATCGTCGCTTTGCCGATATCGGTCGCTTGATAGTTGATCAGGCAGCTCCCAAAGAGCGCAACCTTCCTCGGCACGGAGGCGGGAATCTGTGCCGCCCCTCGACGCGTCCACCAATGGGTAAACGTCTCCGGAGAAAAGTGCAGGACCTGTCGATCCCGATGCACGCCGACCCACGATTCCATCAGTCCCCGAAGGAACCGGAGGCCCAACACCCAATTGGCAACCGGCGC
>JANMVV010000209.1:0-3796 GCA_031392925.1 Vicinamibacteria bacterium | reverse complement strand
GATGCCGCGACTGCGCGCTTGAGCCTCGCCCAGACCCGCCGCGCCGACGCGGTGCTCAAGGCCCCCTTCCGCGGCTTCATCGAGCAGCGCCGCATCAACGTGGGCGAGCGCCTGGGCGATGCCACGCCCGCGTTCGTGATCGTTCAGCTGGCGCCGCTCAAGCTCCGCTTCCGCGTGCGCGAAACCGACCTCACGCTGGTCCGCAAGGGCCAGGGCGTCGAGGCCGAGGTGGAGGCTTATCCCGGCGTGAAATTCCAGGGCCTCATTTCCGTGGCCGGCGGCGCCATCGACCCTTCCACCCGCACGTTCCTGGCCGAGGCCCGGTTCGAGAATCGCGACCTGAAGCTGCGGCCGGGTTTCTTCGCCCGCGTCCGCGTGCAGACCGGCAAGTGAGCTTCCATGCAAAAACTCGCTGAAATCTGTATCGACCGTCCGGTCTTCGCGACCGTCCTGATCCTCGCCATGGTCGTGGTCGGCGCGTTCGGGTACACGACGCTCGGACTCGACCGCTTCCCGAACGTGGACATTCCCTTCGTCACCATCACCAGCCGCATGCCGGGCGCGGCGCCCCAGGAAATGGAGACCGACGTCACCGAGAAGCTCGAAGAGGCGGTGAGTTCGGTCTCCGGCGTCGACGAGTTGCGGTCGTTTTCGGCGGACGGGTTCTCCGTGGTCATGGTTGCCTTCAGCCTCGAGAAGGATGGCAACGTGGGCGGCCAGGAAGTGCGCGAGCGCATCGACGGCGCCACCTTCCAACTGCCCCGCGGCATGGAACCTCCAATCGTCGAGAAGCTCGCGGCCGACGCGACCCCGGTCATCGCGGTCATCCTTTCGGGTGAAGCGTCCCTGCGCGACCTGACGGAGTTCGCCGACAAGGTCCTCAAGCGCAATCTCGGCACGGTGGCCGGCGTGGGCCAGGCGAACCTCATCGGGGGACGCGCGCGTCAGATCAGAGTGATCGCGAACGAGGGCGCGCTTTCGAGCCTCGGCCTCGCCGCGACTCAGGTCATGGCCGCGATTCAGGCCCAGAATCTGCAGCTTCCGAGCGGCAAAGTGGAACAGGGCGCGCGCGACATGTCCCTGCGCACCTACGGCCGCGTCGACTCGCTCGATCAGTTCGGCGAGATGGTGATCGCGGAGAGGAAGGGCGTCTCGGTGCGGCTCAAGGACGTGGCGCGGATCGAGGACGGGGAAGAAGACCCCGAGTCGACCGCGGTGTGGAACGGTCAGCCCGCGGTTACCCTGCTGGTCCGGAAACAGTCGGGCGCCAACACCGTCGCCACCGTCGACGCCGTGCGCGCGCGGGTGGAATCACTTCGTAGCCGGCTGCCCAAGGGGTGGAAGATCGATTACGCGCGCGACCAGTCGGAGTTCGTCAAGACGTCGATCGCCGCGGTGCAGGAACATCTGATCCTCGGGTCGATCCTCGCCGCCGTGGTGGTGTGGATGTTCCTCAAGCGCTCGCGCCCGACCCTCATCGCCGCGCTCTCGATTCCCGCCTCGATCATCAGCGCCTTCGCCATGATCAAGTACATGGGCTACACCCTGAACACCATCACCCTGCTCTCTCTGACCCTGGTGGTGGGCATCGTCATCGACGACGCGGTGATCGTGATCGAGAACATCTTCCGTCACCTCGAGGACAAGCGCATGCCGCCCCGGGAGGCGGCGATCGAGGGCACGCGCGAGATCGGGTTCGCGGTCATGGCCACCACCCTCTCCCTCATCGCCGTGTTCCTGCCCATCGGTTTCATGGGCGGCATCGTGGGCCGCTTCATGGGCAGCTTCGGCATCACCATGAGCTTCGCCATCTTCATCTCGCTGATCGTGGCCTTCACCTTCACGCCCATGCTGTGCGCCAAGTGGTTCCATGTTCCCAAGGAGAACGAGGTCGTGGTCCCCGTCCATGGCCTCGACGAGCGAGGGCCCGGCTTCTACGGGAGGGTCGAGGCCTCTTACATGACCCTGCTTCGGTGGGCCATGAGCCACCGTAAGACCATGCTCGTGATTATCGCGATGACCGTCTTTTCCACCGTGCCTCTTGGCGGCATGGCCAACAAGAACTTCCTGCCCACCGACGATGAAGGGCAGTTCGAGATCCTGGTCCGCGCGCCCGAAGGCTGGTCGCGCGATTCCTCCAAGACCCTGCTGGAATCGATCGCCAGGCAGGTGCGAGCGCTCGAGGGGGTCGAGGCCACCCTCACCACCATCGGCTCGGACCAGCTCCGCACCCAGAACTTCGGCAGCATCTACGTGAAGATGAAGCCTCTCGACGCGCGGAAGGCGAGTGTGTTCAAGGTCGAGGAGCACGTGCGTGAAGAGATCCTGTCGCAGTACGCCGATCTGAAGATCCGGGCCTCGGTGGCCCAGGTGAATACGTTCGGCTCGGGGAACAACTCGACCATTCAGTTCTGGGTCGGCGGCCCGGATCTCCTGAAACTCGAAGAGTATTCCGGCGTTCTTCTGGCGGAGATGAAGAAGATCCCCGGCGTGGTCGACGCGGACACGGATCTCGTGACCGGCAAGCCCGAACTCGGCGTGGTGATCGATCGCGAGAAGGCGGCCGACCTGGGTGTCCGGGTCGCCGACATCGCTTCAACCCTCAGCGCGATGGTCGGCGGCATCAAGGTCACCGACTTCTACGAAAAGGGCGAGCGTTACGACGTGTGGATCCGGGCCGAGGGCGCGGATCGGGCCTCCTCGGCCGCCATTGCCGAGACCCGCGTCCCCTCCTCGCGTCTCGGCACCGTCCGTCTCGGGGACCTCGTTCGGATCGAAGAGTCGAAGGGTCCCGCGGTGGTCAATCGCATAGGCCGCACCCGCCAGGTTCTGATCACCTGCAACCTCAAGCCCGGATTCTCGGAGCAGACGGTCATTCAGGCCCTGAACGCGAAGGCCGCGTCGCTGGATCTGCCCACGGGGTACTCTTACGGCCTGACCGGGCGGTCAAAGGAGCAGGGCCGATCGGCCCGCGCGTTCCTCATCGCGTTCCTCTCCTCCGGTGTGTTCATGTACCTGGTGCTCGCCGCGCAGTTCGAAAGCTGGCTGCACCCGTTCACCATCCTGATGGCATTCCCGATGACCATCCCCTTCGCGCTGCTGGCCATCGTGATGTTCAACCAGTCGATCAACATCTACTCGGCCCTCGGCATCATGGTTCTCTTCGGCGTGGTGAAGAAGAACGGGATCCTGCAGATCGATCACACCAACAACCTGCGCGGGCGCGGCATGGACCGGGCCACCGCGATCCTGCAGGCGAACCGCGATCGTCTGCGTCCGATCCTGATGACCACCCTGGCCTTCGTGGCCGGCATGCTGCCGCTCGCGGTCTCGAGCGGCGCCGGCTCGGCCACCAACCGTTCCATCGCGGTGGTCATCATCGGCGGCCAGACCTTCGCCTTGCTCCTGACCCTGCTCGCGATCCCCGTTCTCTACGCCCTCTTCGATGACTGGACGGTGGCGTTGCAGCGGGTCTTCCGGCGCGCCCAGCCCGAACCAGAGCCTGCCGCGGCTGCGTGACGACGGGGGGGGTGGTGGCGGGACAGGGTTGCTTCGGGCCACTCAGAACGGACTGGGCCCTCGCAATGACGAGAGGTCCAATTGGCTGGGCGGGACCTCGCGAAGACGTTTAGGGCTGCAGCCTTTTTACCGTCCTGCCGTTGCCCGCGCGGGTGTAGAGCTCGCGCTCGTGCATCCGGTTTTCCTTGCCGAACCAGAACTCGATCGACTCGGGCGTGATCCGATAGCCGCCCCAGTGAGCGGGGCGGGGGACTTCGCGATCCTTGAACCGCTCTTC
>JANMVV010000137.1:0-5240 GCA_031392925.1 Vicinamibacteria bacterium | reverse complement strand
AACGTCTTCATCGTGACAAACGGCCTCCTGCTCACGCCGCCGCTCTCGTGCGGCCTGCTCGCGGGCATCACGCGCGAGATCACGCTCGAGATCGCCGCCGCTTCAGGCGTGCCTGGCGAGGAACGCGTGCTCTACCCCGGCGATCTCAAGGCTGCCGATGAACTCTTCATCACGAGTTCGCTCAAGGAACTCGCCCCGGTCGTGACCCTCGACGGCGCGGCCGTCGGTGATGGCAAGCCGGGCCCGGTGACCAAGGCGCTGCTCGCGGCGTATCGCGGGAGGATCGGGAGGTAGGGGGTTGCCGGGGTTGGAAGCGGTTGGCAGGGGGTTGCTTCGTCGCCGTACCGAAACGAGTGGCTCCTCGCAATGACGTAGTGTGGTGCAGAGGGAAAGCACGGGGTTGGTAGCTGGGACCGCCAACCCCTACTTCCCCTGCGCGAAGCTGAACCCAAACCGCCCCTTGATGCACAAGTGCCCGTTCGTGACCGCGTTGTCGGCGGGTGAGGTCACCTTCACGATCTCGTTGTCCTGCACGTGCAGTTCGAGGTCACACCCGACCCCGCAGTAGGGGCAGATGGTCGACGTCACCCTCTGCTTCGACTCGTCCCAGGTGCCGTCCTGTCGCATCTTGTGCTCGCTGTTGAACATCAGGGCCCCGGTGGGGCACACCCCGATGCAGTTGCCGCAGTAGACGCAGGCCGATTCGGTCAGGGGAACCGCGTACTCGGTGGAGATGCGCGCGTCGAATCCCCGGCCCGCCACCGCGAGGGCGAACGTGTTCTGCGCGTCCTCCCCGCACGCTTCCACGCACTTGTAGCAAAGGATGCATTTGCTGTAGTCGCGCATGTACAGGTCGTTATCGAGCTTTGGGGGCTGGCCAACCGTCGCCGCCACCGACGGATCGGGCGGATGGTGATGGCCCGTCTCGTTCCAGTCGCGCCCACTCTCCCCGGTGGCATGCGGAGCGGCCGCGCCGAATCTCTCGGGATGGGCCTCGTACTTCGCGATCCACTCGTGGGTCTTCCCGCTCGCGATCGACAGGTCCACCGACGAGGCGAGGAACTCGAGCACGAGCTTCCGCGAGTGGCGAACCCGATCGGTGTCCGTCTTCACCTTCATCCCGGCCTCGGCCTTGCGGGCGCAGGCGGGAACGAGGACGCGCGCGCCCTCCAGTTCGACCACGCACACCCGGCATGCGTTCACGGGGGTGAGGTTCGGCGCGAAGCACAGAGTCGGAGTCTCGATGGCCGCCGACTTGCAGGCATCGAGGATGGTCGAGCCCTCGCGAACCTTGATGGGGCGGCCGTCGATTTCGAGCGCGATCATCCGAACCGGCGTCTCGACGGGGACATAGCCCTGGGTGCTCATGCGGCACCTCCGTCGAAGAGTTTCAACCGCGTCACCGCGGAGCTGACCACCGAGGCCGCGGTCTGCCCGAGGCCGCAGATCGACGCGTCCTTCATCACCTGCGCGATCTCGTCGAGCAGCCGGATCTCGTCGGCGAGAGTGCCGCGCGTCCGCTTGAGCGCGATCCGGTGCAGGGCCTCCTCCTGACGCACGGTGCCGACGCGACAGGGCACGCACTGGCCGCACGACTCGTCGCGAAAGAACCTGGCGATGCGCAGCAACGTGTCAACGAGATCGACGGTTTCATCAAACACCGCGACCACGCCGGAACCAAGGGTCACGCCGCGCTCGCGGGCGGCCTCGAAGGAGAGGGGCAGATCCAGCTCGTTCGGGCCGATGAATCCGCCGGCCGCGCCACCCAGAAGGATCGCCTTGATCTTCCGGCCCGACCTCAGGCCTCCGGCCATGTCGAGGAGCCTGGAGAGCGGTGTCCCGCACTCGACTTCGTACGTCCCCGGCTTCTCGATGTGGCCGCTCACGCAGAAGAGCCGCGTCCCCGTGGAGCCCGGCGTGCCCAGCGCCGCGTACGCGGGCGCGCCCATGCCGAGAATCACGTTCACGTTCACCAGGGTTTCGACGTTGTTGATGCCGGTGGGCTTTCCGAACAAGCCGTGGGTGACCGGGAAGGGCGGCTTGCTCCGCGGCTCGCCGCGCCTGCCTTCGAGCGAGTTGAAGAGCGCCGTCTCCTCGCCGCAGATGTAAGCGCCGGCGCCCAAGCGCAGTTCGAGGTCGAACTTGAAGCCAGCGCCCATGACGTTGTCGCCGAGGAACCCTCGAGCGCGCGCCTTGGCGATCGCGTTCTCGAGACGCGCCCGGGCGAGCGGGTACTCGCCGCGCACGTAGATGTAGCCCTTCTCCGCGGCCATGGCGAAGCCCGCGATGGTCATGGCTTCCACCAGCGCGAAAGGATCGCCCTCCATCACCACGCGGTCCTTGAACGTCCCGGGCTCGGACTCGTCGGCGTTGCACACCACGTAATGGGGCCGCGCGGGCTGCTGGGCGACCGCCTCCCACTTCACTCCCGTCGGAAACGCGGCGCCGCCACGGCCGAGGAGCTTCGCGTCCTTGACCTCGCGAATGGTGAGGGCGGGGCCGATAGAGGTGGCGCGGCGCAACGCGGCGTAGCCGCCGAGGGCGCGGTAACCGTCGAGCGACGAGGGATCGACCACACCCACGCGGGCGAGCAGGCGGCGCCCCTTCGGCGGTCCCACCGCGGGGACCGGCTCGTGGTCGATCTTCTGGTCGTCCAGGCACGCGCGGACCCACCCGGGGGTGGCGGGAGCCAGGGCCTCGTTGGCGCGTCCCTTCCCCGCCTTCTGAACCAGAACCGCGGGCGCCCGCTCGCACAGACCGAGACACGGGCTCTTGATCCACATCGCGCCCTCGTTCTCCTCGTGGGCCGGTCCGATGCTCTCGCGACAGGCGAGGGCCACTTCGGTAGCTCCGTTCACCCGGCAGACCACGTCATCGCAGACGTGGACCACGGTCCGGGGGCGCTTCTCCACCGCGAAGAGCGCGTAGAAACTCGCGACCCCGAAGACCTCGGCGGGCGGCACCCCCAGCCGGCGAGCGATGTAGTTCAAGCCCCCGGGCGGGATCCAGCCCGCGCGATGCTGCAGCGCGTGGAGCGCGGGAAGGAGAAGGGAGCGCCTCTCCGGCGTGCTCCGGTTCTGACCGGCCACGCGGGGGACGCCGTCGGACGCGGCGGTAGGATCGGCGCCGAGGACGGCGTCGACCGCTTCACGCTCGTCGTCGGTGGGAAGGTCGGTCGTGAAGTGCAGGTCCACCTTGATTCTCTGGGGTTAAGCGTTCGCCGGCGCGGCGGGCGAGGCGGGGGCGATCTTCTCGATGCGAACCGCCGCGGCCTTGAACTCGGCGGTGCCCGACTTCGGATCGGTGGCATCGATGGTGAGGCGATTGGTCTCGACTTCCTCGGGGAAGTGGAAGGTCATGAAGACGAGACCGGCGCGCAGGCCGGGATCGATCCGCACCTTGGCGACCACGTCACCGCGGCGAGAGACAACCCGCACGCGCTCGTCATCCACGACCCCGAGCGATCGTGCCTCCGCGGGCGAGATCTCGACCGCCTCGCCATCGCGCAGGGGCGAGGCGAACGCTCGGGTCTGGACCCCGGTGTTGTAGGAATCGAGCTTGCGACCGGTGGTCAGGCGCAGCGGGAACTCGGAGGTGATCTTGTCCACCGGAGGGTCGTCGACCACGGGGCTGAAAGGCGCGAGCGTGCCGCGCACTTTGGGATCCTTGTCCCACAGACGCGCGTGCAGGAACTTCGTCCCGGGATGTTTCTCGTCGGGACAGGGCCACTGAATACCGCCCAGCTCTTCGAGCCGCTGGTACGACATGCCGGCGTGCATCGGCGACAAGGAGCGGAGTTCGTCCCAGGCCTGTTCCGCGGTGACGAGCGGCCACGGCGCGCCGAGGCGTCGGGCCAGCTCGGTGATGATCCAGATGTCGTCCCTGGCGTTCCCCGGAGGATCGAGGGCCTTGCGGACGCGCTGCACGCGGCGTTCGCTGTTCGTGACCGTGCCGTCGGTCTCGAATGCCGCCACCGAGGCCGGGAACACGACGTGCGCCAGCTCCGCGGTCTTGGTCATGAGGATGTCCTGAACGATCAGCATGTCCCGGGTGGCGAGCAGGTGTCCGGCGCGGGTCATGTCGGCCTCCGAGGAAGCGGGGTTCTCACCGATGACGTAGAGCGCGCGGAGGTCGCCGTTCTCCATGGAGTCGAACATCTGGGTGAGATGGAGGCCGGCCTTCGGGATAATCGGCACGCCCCAGGCCTTGCCGAAACGCTTCCGCGCGGCCCCGTCCTTCTCGATGTCCTGGAAGCCGGGCAGCTTGTTGGGAATCGCGCCCATGTCGCCGCCGCCCTGAACGTTGTTCTGACCGCGGAGAGGATTGAGACCGCTGCCATAGCGGCCGACGTGACCGGTGAGCAATCCGAGGTTGATGAGGGCAAGGACGTTGTCGACCGCGTTGTGATGCTCGGTGATCCCGAGGGTCCAGCACAGGATGGCCCGATCGGCGCGCGCGTACATGTGCGCAAGTTCGCGGATGGAAGCGGCGGGAATTCCGGTCACCCGTTCTCCGCGCTTCAGAGTCCAGTCCACCACGGCCGCCTGGTACGAAGCGAAATCCGATGTCCCGTTCTCGATGAAGGCCCGGTTGTGAAGCCCGCTCACCACGATCTCACGCGCGATGGTGTGCGAGAGAGCGATATCGGAGCCCACGTTCAGCCCGAGCCACAGGTCCGCGAACTGGGCGGAAGACGTCCTACGGGGATCAATGACGACGAGCTTCGCCCCGTTCCTGATGCCCTTCAGGACGTGGTGGAAGAAGATGGGGTGCGCCTCGCGGGCGTTCGACCCCCACAACAAAATGAGGTCCGCGTGCTCGACTTCCTCGTACGAGCTCGTCCCCCCGCCTGCGCCAAATACCGTCGCCAGACCGACGACGCTAGGGGCGTGTCAGGTTCGGTTGCAGCTGTCGATGTTGTTGCTCTTGAGCACCTGGCGGATGAACTTCTGAGCGACGAAGTTCATCTCGTTGGTGGCCTTCGAGCAGCTGAAGATGCCGACTCCTGCGGCGCCCTTGGCGTCGGTCGCCGCCTTCAGGCCCTTGGCCGCGCGATCGAGCGCCTCGTCCCAGGTCGCGACCCGAAGAGCGCCGTTTTCGCGAACCATGGGTTCGGTGAGCCGCGGCAGTCCGTTATGCATTCGGTTGGTCCTCCTTCAAGAGGTTCGTACGACCAGGGGATCATACGGCGAGGGGCTCCCGCCGCGCGAGGCAGATGCATCATCGAGATGCCAATCGTC
>JANMVV010000114.1:0-6501 GCA_031392925.1 Vicinamibacteria bacterium | reverse complement strand
GGCCGAAGCCTACGCGCCCGGCATGGACGCCCTCGCTCTTCTCGATCTTCTGGAGAGCGGGCACATGCCGCCTCTGTCGGTACTCTCTCCGCGGCTTCTGCTGGTGGCTCTACCCCTGCTCCCGCGCGCGGCGCCCAACCTTATTCGCGCCCTCTTGCGCCTGGACGCGCTCGAACGTCAAAGCCTGGCCGTGATCGATGAGCTCGTGGATCCTTATGAGCGCGCGGACATGACCGCCTTGCCGACTCGCGAGCTGTGCGGCCTGCTGCGACTGGAGCCGACGCCTTCATTCTCACGCGCCATCATCGAGTCGCCGCCCGCGAACGCCCTCGCCCGCGGCCTGGTCCCGCCCTTCTACTCGCTCCTGCAATGGATGTGCGCGCGTTGGGCGAGCGAGCCCGCGGAGAGCGCATCGTCCCTGGTCTCAGGGCTCTCCGGCCTGGTCGAAGTCGAGTGCGCCATTGCCCTATGGGATCTCGCGGAGACCGCGCGATCGCTCCCGTCGGTGGTGGCGGCGCTCGCCGATCCGGCGACCGCCATGGATCGCCTCCACGGGATTCCGGAGGCCGCGGCCTGGATGGTTTCCTTCCGCTCGTTCCTCGATTCCTTCGGTCATCGCGCGATCGAGGAAGTGGAGCTTGCTCGCCCGCGGTGGCGCGAACAGCCGGCCTACCCGCTCTCCGTCATCGCGAGCTACCTCCGCTGCGCGCCCGAGGTCTCTCCGCGCATGGTGGA
The DNA here is from genome assembly GCA_031392925.1 of Vicinamibacteria bacterium. Taxonomy (GTDB): domain Bacteria; phylum Acidobacteriota; class Vicinamibacteria; order Fen-336; family JAGNNV01; genus JAGNNV01. The sequence goes on along the minus strand of JANMVV010000114.1, from coordinate 5,766 downwards.
GCAGCGGCGCGCGTCGGAGAGGAAGAAGGTCGAGGAGCGAGTCCTGCTGCGCCTGCGCTTCCGGCCGGTCCGCCGTTTCCTCTTCCGCCACGTCCTCGATGTCGCGCGGAAGGCGAGCCTCGCGGGCGAAAACACGAAGTCCGGGATCATGCGGATCTTCTGGATCATGCGCCTTTCCGCTCTCGAGATCGGTCGCCGCTTCGTCGATGCCGGCCGTATCGCACGCCCAGACGATGTCTTCTTCCTCGAACTCGCCGAGATAGAGAGTGGAGGCGCCGCCGATCTTCGCGCGGTGGTCGCGACGCGGCGGGCCGAGTACGAGTCGTGGCAGAAGGACGACGCGCCCAGGATCATCGACGCCCGTGGGCGCGCAGTGACGGAAGGCCTGCGATCGGTGCGGCACGCTCACGCCGATCCGAATGTGCTCACCGGCATCCCGTCGAGCGCGGGTATCGCCAGGGGTCAGGCCCGCATCGTGCTCGATCCCGCGAAAGGCGTCACCATTCACGAGGGTGAGATCCTGGTCGCGCCCTACACCGATCCCGCGTGGACGCCTCTCTTCATTCCGGCCGCGGCCGTGGTCGTGGAGATCGGGAGTCTCCTCTCGCACGCTTCTATCGTTGCGCGGGAGATGGGAATCCCCTCGGTGGTGGCGGTGGCCGGGGCCACGCGCGAACTCCGAGACGGAGACCTCATCGAGGTCGATGGAACCAAGGGCACGGTGCGTCGACTTCATTGACGGCGGCCCGGCGACATGCCGAGGGGTCATAGGGAGTTCCCCGCTTGCATCCTCGGCTGGCGGTCAGCGCGGGTCCTATACTCGCCGGAACGACGGTTCAATCGAGGGCTGATGATGGCCGAGAGTTCCGCTTGCCCCTCTTGCGGGCGAGTCCTTCCCGAGGCGGCGACATGCGAGCACTGCGCAACGCTCGTGCGGACCGACCCCGCGTTTTCCACCCCGCCGCGCGTGCTCCAGGAAGGATCGGGCGCCCGCTCCGCCCCGCCGGCCCCTGAGATCGAGGGATACCGGATCCTGCGCAAGCTGGGGCAGGGGGGTATGGGCGTCGTCTATCTGGCCGAGGATGTGGTGCTGAACCGGCGCGTGGCCATCAAGGTCATGACCGCGAGCCTCGCCGAGGAAGAGACGGCGGATGCGTTCTTTCTTCGCGAGGCCAGGGCGATGGCGACGGTGGAACACCCTCACATTGTGCGCATCTATTCGTTCGGCGAGCGCTCCGGCGCCGCCTACCTGGTGATGGAATACGTGGAAGGGGAGAGCCTGGCCGAGCGCATCCGCAGGCAGGGGAAGTTTGCGATTGAAGAAGCCGTTCCCATCGCCCTCGAGGTGACGGAGGCGCTCGAAGCGGCGTGGGAGAAGGGGATCGTTCACCGCGACGTCAAACCTGCCAACATCCTGATCGATGCGCACGGCCGCGCCCGGGTCGGAGACTTTGGCCTGGCCAAGACGGTCGCTGCCGCTGACGACACACCGCTCACGCGGGCGGGGCTGATCGTGGGAACGCCCGATTACCTGTCGCCCGAACAGGCGCGCGGAGAGAGCGTGGATTTCCGAAGCGACATCTATTCACTGGGAGTCGTGCTCTACGAGATGCTCGGGGGTGTCCGCCCGTTTGGGGGCACCACCCCCATCGCGATCGTGGCGCACCACCTCCATACTCAACCTCCTCCCCTGCGAGACCTGCGACCGGACGCGCCCGCGAGTCTGCTCACGCTCGTGGAAACGATGATGGAGAAAGACCGTGAGCGGCGACCTCAGTCCTACGCGGAGTTGCGCCGAAGAATCGAGGAGTGGTCGGGCCCGACCGAGGTCTGGACGAAGGGATCGCCTTTCCGCGGTCTCTCCGCATTCGAGTTCGAGCATGCCCCGGTCTTCTTCGGCCGCGGCCGCGCGGTAGACGAGGTGGTCATTGCGTTGAAGGATCAGGCGGCGAAGGGCCGCGCGTTCGTGCTGGTGCTGGGTATGAGCGGCAGCGGCAAATCGTCTCTGGTCCGCGCCGGCGTCGTGCCCCGGCTCGTTCGGTCTGGCGCGATTGAAGGGGTCGCACTCTGGCGTCGCGCCGTCCTCCGGCCCGCGGAGGCGGCGGGCGATCTGTTCGACGGTCTGGCCGCGGCCTTGCTTCGACCGGAGGCGCTCCCGGAGTTGTCGTCGGATGGCACGACCGCGCATGAACTGGCGCGCCTGCTTCGGGAGAACCCGAAGGGAGTGGCTTTGATCGTCAAGGGCGGCCTCAGCCAGGTCGCGGCTGAGCGAAAGAGAGCCGAGGGCCGGAAGGACCAACCCGACGTGCGGCTCATTCTGGTGGTGGATCAGCTGGAGGAACTCTTCACCCTCGAGCGAAGCTCGCCTGAAGAACGCCGCGGATTCATCGACGCTCTCTCTTCCCTGGCCCGCAGCGGTCGGGTGTGGGTGGCGGCGACGCTGCGCAGTGATTTTTTCGGTCGTTGCGAGGAACTGGACGAACTGATGGTGTTGAAGCAGGGAGCAGGGCAATACCATCTCCAACCGCCATCGGCCGCCGAGATCGCCCAGATGATCCGCCTCCCCGCCCGCGCCGCGAAGCTCCGCTTTGAGCAGGACAAGATCACGCAGGCGGGCCTCGACGAGGTCCTTCGGGACGCCGCGGTCGATCATGTCGGACAACTTCCGCTCCTCGAGTTCGCCCTCGAAGAGCTTTATCGACAGCGGACGACGGACGGCGTGCTCACCCACTCGGCCTATGTGGGCATGGGAGGGGTTGAAGGCGCACTGATCAAACGCGCCGAGGAAGTGTTTGCCTCGCTCTCAGCCGCGCAACAGGCAGCCTTGCCCGAAGTCTTCGGGGCGCTCGCTCGTGCAGGTCCCGAAGATGAGGGGGCGTTCACCCGCCGGTATGCCGCCCTCGATGCTTTCGAACGGTCGGAGAGCCGGGCCTTGATCGATGCTTTCGTGGCCTCGAGGCTTTTCGTCGCCGACCGCGGAGGTGATGGTCGTGCCGTGGTGTCGATCGCGCACGAGGCGCTGCTTCGGTCCTGGCCGCGCCTTCGTGACTGGCTCGAAGAAAACCGGGAACTGCTCAGGGTGCGCGAACGGCTGACCGCCTCGGCCGGGCTCTGGCTGGAGAAGGGTAGGCGGCGAGATCTGCTTCTTGCCGAAGGCAAGCCACTGGAGGAGGCCCTGCCCCTCCTGGGTCTGCGAGGCTTCGACCTCTCGCCGGACGAGCGCCTGTTCCTCGAAGGGTCGAACGCCCGCGTTCAACGGCTCTTGAGGATCCGCCGGCTCACGACCGCAAACGGCGTGGCTCTCGCTAGCCTGGCCGCTATCTTGATGGGCTACTACCTGTGGAAGGTGGTTCCAACCCTTGCCGCGATCGCGGCCGGACTGGGCATTGAGTTACCGCTCCCGACCAAGCTCGCGATCATGGCCTCCAATGTTCTCGTGAGATACCTGCCGTTGCTGCTTGCAGCGGCTGCTCTCCTGTATCGGTTTCGGAATCGGGTGCGACTGCCGGAGTTCCTGAGTGTGGGAGTGGGGATCACGATCGCCGTGGGTTGGGGGCTGTTAGGAATTCAACTCGGACTCGTGGCGCTGCTGCTGCAGGTCGCCATTTACTATCCGTCGACCATGAGGACGGACTGGATCATTGCGGCCTCGGACCGCGCAGCCGTGGCCCTCCAGAATGGAGACTATGCAGGAGCCGTATCCAACCTTCACTTCCGATACGAATGGCTTCGGACGCACGACCGTCCGGAGCAGGTTCCGTTTGCGGCGCTTTCCCTTGCCGCCGCTCAGGCCGCCCTTGGCGACGACGACCTCGCGGAACAGTCCTACCGAGAGGCAAGCCCGCTCTTGGCGAATCTCCGGCCATCCTGGAATTCCGCAGACGGGACCAGCGGAAGACGACTTGCGGCCGCCGCCTTGTCGAGCCTGGAGTCCGACCTGCCGCGTCTCGGCCTGCGGTTGCTGGATGCTCGAGTGGGTGGCAATGGTGAGGGCGCACTGGTTGCGACGGTCAGCCGCGGAGGCCCCGCGTTTCTGTCCGGGGTTCGGAGCGGCGATGTGATCCGAAGCATGGATGGCGTGCGGGTGACCGATCGATCAGGCCTCGTTGTCGAGTTGCGGCGTCGGAGCGTCGCGCGAGCGGTCAGGCTCGAGGTGCTGCGTGAGGGCCGGCCTCTGGCATTCACAACAGAACCGGGCAAAGGCGCGGAGATCTTCGCGAAAGGCTGCGACATGGGATACATGGAAGATTGCGCCAGCCTCGGGACGGCCTACGACCGGGGGGAGAGTGTTCCCGTCGACCGCACTCGGGCCGTCGAGCTCTACCGTCGGGCGTGCGAGGCTGGGGAGTCGTCAGGCTGCGTGAACCTGGGTCTCCGCCACGAACGCGGCGGTGGCGTGGTGGTGGACTTTGCTCGCGCCAGTCGGCTCTACGAGCAGGGCTGCAGCAGCGGGGACATGTGGGGCTGCAACAATCTCGGCGCTCTCCGGGCGCGTGGCCTCCCAGGCTTGGCCAAGGACGAAAAAGACGCGGCCCGGCTGTTCTCGCGCGCCTGCGAGGGAGGTCTGCCGGAAGCCTGCGCCAATCAGCAGGTCATGAAGATTCACGCAGGGCAGTTAGTGGGCGCGTCCCTCACGACGCCCGCCCGTCCATACACGCGATAGCCGCGGGCGCGTCGCACGGCCTTACGGGACTGCGGTACTCTCGCATCCACACGGGAGGGTAGATGTCCGCATCCGACGACTCGAAGACGGCGATTCGCCCATCGGATCAGACCGCGGCCCGGCCGGCGGCGCTGCGCGACGACGCGGCCGCGCGTTTCACCCCGGGCACGCTTGTAGCCGGCCGCTATCGCATCGTGTCCCCGCTCGGCAAGGGCGGGATGGGCGAGGTATACCGCGCCGACGACATCCGGCTCGGCCAGCCCGTCGCTCTGAAGTTTCTGCCCTCGGCCTTCGCCGCGGATCCGAGCCGTCTCGAGCGCCTCATCGACGAAGTGCGCATCGGCCGGCAGATTTCGCATCCGAACGTGTGCCGCCTCTACGACATTGCCGAGACCGAGGGCCATCACTTCATGGTGATGGAGTACGTCGATGGCGAAGATCTCGCCTCTCTCCTGCGGCGCATCGGCCGCTTGCCCGGAGACAAGGCGCTCGAGATCGCCCGCGGCCTTTGCGCGGGACTCGCGGCCGCCCACGACAAGGGCGTCATCCATCGCGACCTCAAGCCCGCGAACGTGATGATCGATGGCCGCGGGCATGCGCGCATCGCCGACTTCGGCCTCGCCGCACTCGCGCATGACGGCGCGGTTGTCGACATGTCGGGCACGCCACAGTACATGGCTCCGGAGAGGTTGACGGGGGGCGCCGCTTCATTGCGCAGCGATGTCTATGCCCTCGGTCTTGTGCTGCACGAGATGCTGACCGGGAAGCGCGTGTTCGAAGGGAAATCGCTCAACGAACTGCGCGCGCTTCACGCAGAGTCGAAACCACCCAGTCTCTCGAGCAGCGCCACGGATGTCGATCCCGGGCTCGAGCGCGTTGTCCAGCGCTGCCTCGCCCGTGACCCCAACGACCGGCCGTCCTCAGCCCGCGCGGTGCTCGCCGCGCTCCCGGGAGGCGACCCCCTTCAGGCCGCGGTCCTTGCCGGCGAAACGCCTTCGCCGGAGATGGTGGCCGCGGCGGGGAGGGTGGGCGATCTGTCTCCGGCCTGGGCGTGGCTTGGTCTCGCGACCGGGCTTTTCGGCCTCTGGGCCATCACTGCCGTA
>JANMVV010000071.1:0-19175 GCA_031392925.1 Vicinamibacteria bacterium | reverse complement strand
AATCGGCTCCCGTGAAGGCGGAGTTGGGCGCGGTCTGGTTGGCGTTGATGTAGTACATGCCGTTGACGTCGCGGTTGTAGATCACCTCGGCCGTGCCCACCATGTTCCAGGGGAGCTTGCGGTCGACCGCGAAGTTCGTCCTCCAGACCTGGGGGAACTTGAAGTTGTTGTCGGTCACGGCGAGCGCGTAACTCGCGGCGGGCGCGCCGGTTACGTTCGCGGGATGGTACGCGTTGGGATCGGGATTGAACGGGTAGCTCGTGGTGTTGGTCGCCGAGATGGATCCCGTGAGCACGCCGGTATTGCCCACCTGGTTGGAGATCCAGACATACAGCGGTGGACCCGAGTACAGTCCCGAGCTGCCTCGAAGCTGGGTCACATGGTCACCGGTCACGTCCCAGTTGAACCCGAAACGGGGGTTCCACTGCAGGGTCGGGGCCGGGAGCTTGCCCGTCGAGTACTTGACCGCCTTGCCGTTCTCGTCCAGGAAGGTCATGGCGTCGGCGAGGGGATTCGTGTAACCGGTGTCCGCGAAAGACGAACGCTCGACTCTCAAGCCGACGCCGACCTTGAAGTTTTTCGAAACCTGCCACTGATCCATTCCGTAGATCCCGCTGTACCAGACTTCGAGAGGCTGAATGGGCTTGGTGATGCCGGGGATGTTCAGGTACTGCACCTGGAATGACCGCAAGGTCACCGGCGACGTGGTCCGGGCGGGGTTTGCGAGGTAGCCGCGGGCGTCGGTGTAGAAGTCCGCGAGGGAGTTATAGACGTAGATCCCCTGAGACTGCTGGTAGAAGACGTTCTCCGAGTTGTACTTTTCCGCGGTGCCGCCCACGGTGATCGTGTGATTGCCACGGAACATGGTGTAGTTGTCGGTGGCCGCGAAGCTCTTGTAGCGCAGTTCGTTGTTGGGAGTGAAGGGCTCGAAGCCGAAGGTGGTGTAGACGGCGCCTGCGTCGAGGATATCCACGAGGGGGAAGAGCTGCCCGCGGTACTTGCGGCTTTCGTCCGACTTGTTGTATTGGACGGTGAGTTTGTTGGCGCTGTTCGAACCGAAGGTGCCGTTCCATTCCATGACCGCCGACCGGTTGTTCTCGAAGATTCCGTAGTTCGAATTCTGGAAGTTCAGGCCCAGGGTGGTTCCGCGGCGATTGCCGAAGCCGGCCGAGGAGGAGTTCGAGAGGAGCACGTCGGTGACCGAGTCGAGCCGGCTGAACCGGAAGCTCACATGGTTCTTGTCATTGAGGTTGTAGTCGAGTTTTGCGAGGTACCGGGTCGAAGGCGTTTCGCTGTTGTAGTCCTGGTAGGGCCCGGTGTCGTACTTGAAGCTCGACTTCAGGAACGCGGTCAAGGCGTCGAGGTCGGAAGCGAGAACGCGGGTGGTATTGCCGCCCACGGCTTGCCCGCCGGTGTTGGCTTTGAAGGTTGTTCCGGGCTGCACCAGAGCGTCGTCTTCATAGCTCAGGAAGAAGAACAGCTTGTTCTTGATCACGGGGCCGGAGGCCCAGGCGCCCCACTTGTGGAAGTTGAAAGTGCCCGGGTTGAACGCGACCGCGCCGGCCTTCTTGCCAACCATGCTTTCGTTCCGGTACCACCAGTAGGCGGAACCCCGGTAGGTGTTCGTGCCGCTCCTCGTCACGCTGTTGACCGAAGCGCCGACGAAGTGGCCCTGGGTCACGTCGAACGGCGCGACGTTGACCGACATCTCCTCGACCGCGGCCATGGAGATGGGCGCCACGCCGGTTCGATCGCCGGGCGACGCGCCCAATCCGAACGAGTTGTTGAAGTAGGCGCCGTCGATCGTGATGTTGTTCAACCGGGCGTCGGAGCCGCCGAAGGAAAGGTCGCGTCCGCTGGACTGGGGAGAGAGCTTGGTGAACGAATCGATGCGATCGCCCAGCGTGGGGAGGATGGCGATGGTGTCCCGGGTGACCGCGGTCGCGGCACCCGTGCGTTCGGAACTGAAGACCGGGGTGCTCTCCGCGGTGACCGTGACCACTTCCGTCATTGCCGCGGTCTTGAGATTCAACTTGAGGTCCGTGGCCACGCCCAGGTTGACGGTCACGTTCCTGGTCACCGAAGTCTGGAAACCGCTCATGGAGATGGTGACAAGGTAGGGGCCGCCGACGCGCATGCCCTGAATGGCGAACCTGCCATCGGCTCGAGCGACCGCCTCGTACCGCGATCCCGACGGCTCGTGAACGGCGACAACCGTGGCGCCGGGCAGCACGCCTCCCGTTTCGTCGGCGACGACACCAACGACCGACCCCGTGGTGGACTGCGCGGCGGCGTAGCCGCCAAGAATCGAGATGAGTGCCATGGCGAGCGCGAAAACGCGCCAGCCCTTCTTAATATCCTTCATATTGGATTCCTCTTCTTTCGTGTGTCGATCGTTTGTGCCGAATGTAGGGCGTGTCTCTCGTGCGGAAGATGTTGATGGGAGGGACCGGATATCCACAATATCTGGTGGCGCCAACTCTCCGAGAGTGGCCTAAACTCTAGTCCCTCCCGGACCTAAGGTCAAAGCCAAATGTTTGTTAACGTCGCTCCGACGTCTCCTCCTCCCAGATCGGACTCCGAAAGACCATGAAGCCGCTTTTGTCCCACGATCAGCTGGCCTTGCGCATTCGTGAGATGGGGGAACAGATCACGCGAGACATGGCCGGGCTGGAGCCGCACGTCATCGCGGTGCTCAAGGGAGCCTGCCCCTTCATGACCGATCTATGCCAGTGGATCGATCTGCCTCTCTCGATGGACTACATCGCGGTGTCGTCGTACGGCGCGGCGACGAAGTCCTCCGGCGAGGTCAAGCTTTCGAAGGACCTCGACACCTCGATCAAGGATCGCGACCTCATCATCGCGGAAGATATCGTGGACACCGGCCTCACCCTCAACTACCTCGTAAACCTGCTGAAGGCGCGCGGTCCGCGGTCCATCCGGGTGGCTTCCCTGCTCTCCAAGCCCTCGCGCCGCCTCATCGAAGTCAAGGTGGACTACACCGGCTTCGTCATCGACGACCTCTTCGTGGTGGGCTACGGCCTCGACTACAACGAGAAGTATCGGAACCTGCGCGACATCGTCGTTTTCGAAGGCTGAGCCCGTGGCGCTCATTGTCGGAGTCGACGCGGGAGGCACGAAGACCACGGGCGTGGTTGCCGACGAGAGCGGCCATGTCCTCAAAACGGTGCGGGGCGGCGGCGCGAATCTCCACGTTCACGGCGAACTTGCGGTGGAGAAGGTGCTCGCGCATCTGCTCGACGAACTATGCCCCGACGAACGACCGGAGGCGCTCTGCCTGGGAATGGCGGGCGTCGATCGCCCCGGGGAAGACGGAGTCGTGAAATCGCTTCTGCGGCGGCTGGGTTTCCGGGGCAACGCCCTGGTGGTTAACGACGCGGTCATCGCGATCGCGGCGGGGGCCCACGATCGCGTGGGCGTGGTGGTCATCGCGGGCACCGGGTCCATCGCGTATGGGATCGACCGTCATGGCAAGACCGCGCGCGCGGGCGGGCTGGGGCCGCTGCTCGCGGACGAGGGATCGGCGGGCTGGATCGGACACAAGGCGCTTCTCGCCGCGGTTCGCGCGGCGGAGGGCCGGGGCGAGGCGACTCTTCTCAAGGACGCGCTCTTCCACGTCCTGACCGTGACCTCGCTCTCCGATCTACCCGCCATGGCCTATGGCGGCGGGTTGACGCGCGAGCGGCTCGCGGAGCTGGCGCCCACCGTGATCGGTGTCGCGCAAACCGGCGATCCCGTGGCGTCGGGAATCCTGGAGGAGGCCTCGGCCGAACTGGCGAGCGCGGCCCGATCGGTGGTGCGCCAGCTGGACTTTGACGGCGCGCCCTATCCGCTGCTCTTTTCCGGCGGCCTCTTCATGGGACTCCCGTCTTTGGTGGAGATCATCGCTTCAAAGGCCGCGCTCCACGGAGCGATCCCGTGCCGCCTCACGCGCGATCCGGCCGAGGGCGCTCTGTCCATGGCGCTCGATCTGTATCGCTCGAGGCGGGCGGCCCGAAAATGAAGCGGCTGATCGTGAACGCCGACGACCTCGGCCGCACCCACGGGATCAACACCGGTGTGTTCGAGGCTCACCGCAAGGGCATCGTGACCAGCGCGACCGCCATGGTGAACTACGACAGCGTTGTCGAAGCCGCCGCGATGTCCCGCGAAAATCCGAAGCTCGGCATCGGGCTGCACGTCGCCCTGACCGGCGGGAGAACCGCGTTGCCGAAAGCCTCCGTCCCCTCGCTCGTCGACGCGCGTGGCGCGCAGCCGGGCAAGCCGGAAGGCCTCGGCGCGGCCCGGCCGGAGGAGATCGCGGCCGAGGTGGAAGCCCAGTTTGCGAGGTTCATCGGGGTCTTCGGCCGCAAGCCCACGCACCTCGATTCGCACCATCATTCCCATCGGAGGCCTGACGTGTTCGCGGCGGTGCGCGCCCTCGCCCTCCGCGAGGGGCTCCCGGTGCGGAACGCGGGCGGCGCCATGGGCGCGGCCCTGAAGGGCGCGGGCCTTCGCAGCAACGATGCTTTCGAAGAGGGATTCTTCGACGCGGGCGCCACCGTGGCGAACCTGGTTCACATCATCGAGAACCTTTCCGAAGGTTCCACCGAGCTGATGTGCCACCCCGCCCATCCGGACACCGAGCTCGCCGCCTCGAGTTCCTACGCCGCGGTTCGCGTGCTCGAGCTCAGGGCGTTGTGTGATCCGGCGATCAGGGCCGCGGTCTCGCGCGCGGACATCCGCCTGATCACCTTCTCCGACCTGTGAAAATAGAGACCCTTCCCACCGCGGCCGACGTGGCCCGCCGCGGCGCCTCGGTCTTCGAAGCGCATGTCCTTGCCCGTCCCGGGATGGTCGTGGCCCTGCCCACCGGCCGCACTCCCATCGACATGTACGAAATCCTGGCGGCTCGGAGGAGGGTGGGCGGCTTCGACCTGTCGCGCGCGACCGCCTTCAATCTCGACGAGGTCCTGCTCCCAAGAGCGATGCCGCAGACCTTCTTCCAGTTCATGACCCGACACGCCTGGGAACAGCTAGGCATCGTTCCCGAGCGCCGTTTCATCCCGGACGGTGAGACGAAGGATCCCGAAGCCGAGTGCCAAAGGTACGAAGGCGCGATCGCGAAGGCGGGCGGCCTGGACTTCGCGATCCTCGGCATCGGAGCGGACGGGCACATCGCCTACAACCTGCCCGGACAGGCGGGTCCGCGCACCCACGTGGTCGATCTCGATCCTTTGACCATAGCGACTCTCGGGGGAGACCTTCGGGGCCCGCTCGGCGCCATCACCATGGGCGTCGAGACCATCCGCTCCGCGAAGTCCATCGTCCTGCTCGCGACGGGGTCCTCGAAGGCGGAGGCCCTGCGCCGGATGCGCGACGAAGGGGTGGGTGAAGCCTGGCCGTGCACCTTCCTCCGCGATCACCGCGATCTGACCGTGATCGCGGACGAAGCCGCCGCGTCTCAACTGTAGCGGCGCCAGAAGGTCTCGAGGATTTCCTGCTTCATCGCCGCGCCGGACTGCCCGAAAACCTTCTTGAAACCGCCGTCCTCGGAGCCGGTCTCTTTCATGGCGTGGAGAAGCTGGTTGATCATGCCCTGGCCGCGGGACCGCACGAGCTGCTCGGAGATGGCGAGGGAGATCATGTAGAAGGATCCGACGCTCTGGCCGTTGGAGTGAGCGAGACTCTTCAGTTGGGGGAGCCCCAGTTCCTGTTCGATCCTCTTGCCTTCCATGTACTGGGCGAGACCTTCCTGCAGGTCGCGGCCCGCGTATCCGCCGGACATATCGTCGACGAAGGCATGGGACAGCTCGTGAACGAGCACGTCCTCCATCTCGTGGGGCAGGGTGGAAGGCAGGCCGCGGACCGGGATCTGAATGGCTCCGTTGTGAGAGTTGTAGACGCCGCCCGACCAGAAGGGCGCGCCGGTCTTGGTGTAATAGTCCTGCGACGAGTGGAGAACCACGGGAATCTTCTGCGAGGGCTGGTCGTAGTAGATGTCGGTGAGCCTGGTGTAGGCCCGATCCAGGACGAAGAGGACGTCGCGGGCGACACCGGACTGGTTCTCGCCATCGAAGCGGACGTCGAAACGGGCGGACTGGATTTGTTGCTTCGAGGCGTCGACGTTGAGAGCTTCGCGTTGGCGCGCCACGACCGGAGTCCCCGCGGAGGAGGGCGCGGATGCGAGAAAGACCTCCCGCATCTGCCGGGCCGCGGAGCAGGCGGAGAGGTCGGACGGCGTGGTCGCGGTGGCGCACGATTGGAAGATCGGCCGATCGAGCACCGCGATCGCGTCGGGCCTTCGCCCGAGCTTCTCCAGAGTGAGTGCCAGCATGTAGGACATGCTCAGGGTCGCCTCGCCCGAAGCCCCTTCGTACTTCTGAATCGCGGTCAAGGTGCCGGCCCAGTCGTTTTGCCGGGCGTGGGCCTGCGTCTCGAAGGCGTAGATCTGCGGCTGCTGGTCGTCGACCAGCTTCATCCTTCCAAGGGTCTGATCGACCTGAGCGAAAGATCCCACCTGGAGGTCGTGATCCGCGCGGCGCATGTAGACGCCCATCAGCAGGTCCTTCAGGGGCGCGCTGTCGCGATTCGCGGCTCGAAGCCTGCCCACCCGATCCATCTCCGCTTCCGTCGGCGTGGCGCCGGGACTGCGCCCCAGGCGGGCGGACAGTTCGTTCACGAAGGCCACGTCCTCGCGGGACAGGGAAGGGTTCTCCTTCTCGTTGGCGGGAGCCATCGGCGGGATCGAAGGCGCGCGGGCCACGCTTGGAGGGTTCGAGGGCACGGTGGGCGCGGCGGAAGGCGCCGTCTGCATCCGATTGAGGGCCAGAAGCGCGGCGATTCCTGCGGCGGCGGCGAGGCCGACCTTCAACATCGCTTGAAGGGGAGAAGGGTGGCCAAGGTCACTCGAGGGGGTGGGGGCGAATGGCGGCGGCGAGGCGAGCGGGCGTTCCGTGGCTCGAGCTGGAGGAGGCAGGAGCAGCGAGGGTGGCAGGGGACGGCCGGGCCGGGGCGGGACTATGCCTGGCGCCATCGAACCGTCCTCGGTCTTCGCGCGCACTTTCGACATGATGACCCCGCAGACCGGACAGATCCGAGCCGCGGGTTCGGTGGCCTTGCCACACTTCGGACACGAAGTCATACCCGAAAAGTATAGGGCGGGGCCCGGTTCGAAGGGCCTCCGCAGGGACTGCTAGGATTCGCCGCCCATGAAACCCTGCACCGCGAGCGCTCCGGCGCGCGTCGACATCGCCGGCGGGACCCTCGATATCTGGCCGCTCTACCTCTGGCATCACGGCGCCCGGACGGTGAACGCCGCGGTGACCCTGCGCGCCACCACCACGGTGACGCCGATCGCGCGGGGGATCGAGATCGTCTCTATCGACACGGGCGCCCGGGCCTCGGCCGAGCACGTCGACCAAATCGACGCGCACGATCACACGCGCCTTGTCGTCCAGATACTCAAGGCCCTGGGGGTGAGCGCCGGCTTGCGGATAGAGACCACCTCGCGCGTTCCCGCGGGCTCCGGTCTCGGAGGCTCGTCGAGCCTCGCGGTCACCATCGCCGCCGCGGTGGCGGGTTCGATGTCGCGCGAACTGGCGCCGCGCGATCTGCGCCAGCTCGTGCGCGACGCCGAGGCTCAGGTGATCAAGGTGCCCACCGGCATCCAGGACTACGAGGCGGCGATTCACGGCGGCGTTCTCGAGGTGGCCCTGAATCCCGGCGAGATCGAGACGCGCCGGCTGGTCGACGACGAGACCTTCGTCGAGGACCGGATTCTCCTGGTCGACGCGGGAGTGACGCGCTTCTCCGGACTCAACAACTGGGAGATGTTCAAAGCCCAGGTGGACAACGTCGGCGAGGTCAGGAGCCTCTTCGCCGAGATCGTCTGCGCGGCTCGTGACGCCTGCGCCGCCATCTGCGCCGAGGACGAAGGAGCCCTGGTGCGCGCGGTCGCGCGTGAATGGGCGGCTCGCCGGCGCCTGGCTCAAGGCGTCGCGACCCCCGAGGTCGACACCATCGTGGAGACCGCGGCGGTGCTTGGAGGGGCGGCCAAGGTGTGCGGCGCCGGCGGTGGGGGAATCGTCCTCGCGGTGGCGCCTTTGGGAGCGCATGAGGCCCTGGTCCGCGACTTGAACCGGAAGGGCTTCAGGGTTTTGGACGCCAAAGTCGACCGGGTCGGACTGCACGTCAAGGCCGAGACGGTATAATCCCCGGCTCGCCTGCCCCTGAAGCAGGCCAAAGGACCTGGAGGAGAAGACAATTTCCACGATTGCGGCGACCCAACTGAAGCGGGGCATGGTCATCATGTTCGAGAAGAACCTCTCCCGCGTGGTGGAGACCATCCACAAGACTCCCGGCAACCTGCGTGGTTTCGTCCAGGCGAAGCTGCGGGATCTGAAGACCGGCGCCATCTTCGAGCATCGTTTCCGGTCGGTCGACATGGCCGCGCGCGCGTACCTCGAGGACACGGAGATGGAATACCTCTACTCCGAGGGCGCGATGCACCACTTCATGAACAACGAGACCTTCGAGCAGATCGGTCTCTCTGATGAAGTGCTCGGCGATGCGGTGAACTACCTCAAGCCGAACCTCAAACTGAAGGTCGAGATGTACGAGGGGACGCCGGTGGGCATCGAGCTGCCCATGATCGTCGAGCTCACGGTCAAAGAGACCGAGCCGTCGATCAAAGGCGCTTCGGTTTCGAACCAGAGCAAGCCCGCCAAAATGGAGACCGGCTTCATGGTGAACGTGCCCCCGTTCATCTCCGAGGGCGACGTGATCCGGATCGATACCACCGAGGGCAAGTACATCGAGCGCGCGAAGTAGCGCCCGATCGTCGTCGCAGGCAGAATTCAAGCACCCATGGCGCCGCCCCGACACAGGCCCGAATCCGGCTCGATCGAAGTGATCGTCGGCAGCATGTTCAGCGGAAAGAGCGAAGAGCTCATCCGCAGACTGCGGCGCGCGGAGATCGCGAAGCAGAAGGTGCAGGTCTTCAAGCCCAAGATCGACGACCGTTACGCGATCGACCACGTGGTGTCGCATTCCGACATGCGGATCAAGTCCGAGATCGTGTCGCATGCGGCGGAGATCCTCGGCGGCCTCAAGGCCGACACCGAGGTGGTGGGGATCGACGAGGGACAATTCTTCGACAGCACCATCACCGAAGTGGTGCAGGCCCTCGCCGACAAGGGGGTGCGCGTGATCGTGGCCGGTCTGGATCAGGACTACCTCGGCCGGCCCTTCGAGCCCATGCCGCAGCTCATGGCCACCGCGGAGTACGTCGACAAGATGCTCGCGATCTGCATGCAGTGCGGCGCCCCTGCGAACCGCACCCAGCGTCTCGTTCAGTCGACCGATCGCGTGGTGGTGGGCGGCGCCCACGCCTACGAGGCGCGTTGCCGCCGCTGTTTTTCGAAGGATGCCTCGCAGTAGTCGCGGTTCCCGCCATTCCTCGAGGAGAACGGTCAGGTTGTAGAAAGAAACGTGAGCCCATTCCCGACCGAGACGCTTGAGATCGACGCCCAGGGCCGCGAGAGCCTGGTGCTCGACGTGGCCCTGCCCGTGCTGGGCGCCTGGGCCACCAGCGCGCGCGTCGTGGGTTTCCGGCCCTCGATGGGTGTTTCCGGACTGTCGCCGCGCGAAGTCGCGCGACTGCGCACCCTGGGTCTCGCCACCGCATCGAAGGCCACCGGCCTCTTCGAGGGAGCGAACGACTTCCGTCTCGGCTTTCCGCAGGAGCTGGGAGTCGCCACCGGCCCGCCGTCTTTCGGTGTTGAAGCCGACCTGGGCGGCCATCCTCTGGCTCCCGCGGTTTCGGACCTCACCATCGCCTCGTTCGGACTGCCAGTGGGGAAGACGCTCACTCACCAGCTGCGCGGCTTCACCCACCTCCGCGCGGCCAATGCCCAGGGCTACGGCGCCCGCACCCTCGAAGTGCTCGGGCGCGAGTTCGGCCTCGACCTCAAGGTCACCATCGAGGAACTCGGCTTCGAACCACAGGGCCTCGGAAGTGTGTTGATCGCCGCGTCACGACGCTCCAAGGCCGGCGCCTGCGTGAACTGGAGGGACCGCGGCGAACTGCGCGCGATTCACGCCATCCTGGGCGGCGTGCGTCCGAAGCAGGAGGCGATGGACCGGCTCGAAGCCGAACTCCGCGAAGCGCTGTGGGAAGCCCGCCGCATTGAGCCTATCGTGCAGAGGGTCATCACCCCCGGCGTCGACCTCGGCGCCTTCCTGCAGATCGACGTCGAATGCGAACGAGGCGGCGCCACCTTCATGGACATCGTCGGCCGCTCGGCCGCCCCGCTCCCCATGGCCCGTCGCGCGGTGAAGCGCGCTTTCGGCTTCTTCGATTCATCCGCGACCTGCGACGAGGTCACCGGCATCACCGCGCTGTCCGCCGCCATCGCGGCGAGAGGCGAATTCGAGATGGCGCTTGTTCCTTCACAGAGGCTGAGCGCTTCCCTCTCCCTGCTGCGCGATGTCGGCGCCTACATTGAAGAGGAAGAAGCGCCCGGGCTGGTGATGTTGAGAACCAGCCCGCACCAGCACTAGCGGCAGGATAGTGGGGCCGGTGCCGTTTCGCTGCGCTGGTACGGGCTACTCCGGTTCAAAGAGGACCTCGCCTTCCCCGGCGATGAAGAGCGTCGGTTCGTCGCCCGTGGGGGACAGGCCCATTTCCGCTTCCAGATTTCCCGACCATGCGATGACCTTGGAGATCGGCCCTTCGTAGGGCTGATCGGGGTGGACCCGCATGCAGGTGGGAAGACCCTTCCAGGTGAGAGCGGCGTAGCCGTGGCCTTCCATCTCGAGGACGCTTGCCTCCATGGCCGCGATCTGAACGTACCGCGGCTGCAGCGCGTCCTCGCAGGCGAGGATCCGGTCCGGCGCCACCCAGAGTTTGCGGCCGGGGTCGGAGAGGAGGAGGCCGATGCCGGATCCGGCGGCCGCGAGGAGCATCGAGCCGGAGCCGGTCGCGATCACGAGGCGCTCGCCTGACGTGCTCTTCGATTCCTTGACCCAGAAGGTCACGTGGCCTTCCGAGGACACGAGGGCGCCGCGCTTGAAGAAGATGCGGCCTTCGAACGGGATCTGCAGAAGATCGCGGCGCTTGAGCGTCATCTTCGGAGTGACGGCCGGAGTCCGAGGTCCGAGGAAGAGATCCTCCTCCTCGGCCCCGAGGCGCAGGACCTCGGGCCGGAGCGCGACGGGCGCATCCGGCATCGGGCCTTGGTCTTTGGCCTGCAGGTCGGCGCCGGGAACCTGGATCAGCTTCGACGCGCCGAAAAGAGCCTCGTCGTCCTCATCGCCCCCGCGGAAGTCGTTGTCGAGAGGGGCGGCCATGGGCTTGGTGGCGGCGCGCGGCTCGGTATCGGAAGTGAGATCGCGGGGAATCTCGGTGGTCTGGGCTCCGTGCTGCCGGAACGCGCCGGTGTGGTCGGAGGCCGACCGGGCCAGGCGATACTGGTGTATGGCCTCGCGAATCCTTCCGTGCCGCTCGTAGGTGGCGGCGAGATAGAAGTGCACGCGCGGCTTGTCGGTGGAGAAGGCGAGGGCCTGGGTGAAGGCGAGCTCGGCTTCGCGGAAACGGTTCAGCTTGAAATTGATGAGACCGAGATTGAAGAGAATGGCCGCGTCGTTGGGAGAGCTCGCGGCGAGCTTCCCGAACACTTCCTCCGCCCGCTCGAGCCGGCCCTGCTTGAAGTACAAAACGCCGAGGAGGCTCAAGACGGTGACGTCGCGCGGTTTGAGAAGGTAGGCCTCGGCGAGGTCTTTTTCGGCGAGGTCGGCTTTGCCCTCGGACAGGAGCGTGCGCGCGCGCTGGACGTGGGTCTCGAAAAGACCGGTGGAGAGAGGGGAGACGGCGGGCATTTCTGATCTAGGGGAGGCCGCGAATGGTTCGGAACGAGGACCCATCCGAAGGCGGTGAGTCCGCGAAGTGAGTCGAACCGGCCCCGTCCACCCACCGATAGTACAACCGGGGCGGGACGCGCAAGAGCGGCCGGGCCGGACGCGCGGTTGCCGCGGCCTTGGGACGCGCGTTCATCGGCTGCAGGGACGGGGGAAGCGAGCCGGAGAAACCGAGCGTGGTGCTCGCGGCGCCCGGCGTTCGGGCCTCGGACGAAGCTGACATCAACACCGGAAGCGAGCCCAGCGCGTTGTTCACGCGGACCACGTAGTTGCGGGTCTCCTTGTAGGGCGGCACGCCGCCGTACCGGAGCACCGCGTTCTCGCCCGCGTTGTACCCGGCGGCCGCGAGGTCGAGGTTGCCGTGGAAAAGCCCGAGCAGGTAGGAGAGATACTCGGTGCCGCCCATGATGGCCTGGGCCGGATTGAACGGGTCCGAGACGCCGAAGCGGCGCGCGGTTCCGGGCATGAGCTGCATCAGGCCCTTGGCTCCCTTGGACGAGACCGCGTATTCATCGAACCCCGACTCCACGCTGATGATGGCGCGCACGATATCCGAACTCACGCCGAACTTCGCGGCCGCGTCTTCGATGTAGGGATCGAACTCGGGCCGCGCGCGACTGCGGAAACCGCGCGAGTGGATCAGGATGCCCTTCGCGGAGAAGCGAAGCCGGAACTCGCTCGACTCGGGGGAGTCGGTGGCCTCCAAAACGCCCTCGGCGTTCCGGCGCAGGTACACCTGGGCCCGGGCCGGAGGGGCCGCGAAGACCTCGAAGGCCGCGACGCCGATGAGGCTCAGCGCGATCGCTCTCAAGCGGACACCTCGCTGAGCAAGCGGGTCGCGGTCTCAAGCGCCTTGCGCCGCAGGCCTTCGACATTGTCGCCCGCGCCAAGAGCACCCTGGGCGAACTCGGGCCGTCCGCCGCCGCGCAGGCCGAGTTCCTTCATGATTTCGGGTGCTTTCACCTTGCTCATGAGGTCGCGCGAGACCGCCACGATGACGGAAAACGAGCCATCCAAAGACGAGGACGAGGAGACGGCGATGAAATTCTGGTCGCCACGCTTCTGACGATACTCGTCTACGAGGGCGGCGTGGCCCTTCCGGTCCACTTCGGCGAAAAGCGGCGTCCAGACCGTGATGCCGTGCACATCGACGGAATCGCTGCCCTCGCTGCGTCCGCCGCCGCCCGAGGCGAGCTTCATCTTCAGCCGCTCGATCTCGCGACCCTGGGCCTTGATCTCGTCCTTGAGTTTTGAATATTCATCCACCAGCGCTCCGCGTTCCGCGCGCGCGAAATGCGACAGCTCGTCGAGGATGGCCGCGTCGCGCTGGATCCTGTCGAGGGCGGCTCCGCCCGCCACCCCCTCGACTCGCCGCGTGCCGGCGGAGACGCCGCTGGTCGCGGTGAAGAGGAAGAAGCCGATGTCGCCGGTCTGCGAGACATGGGTGCCGCCGCAGAATTCCTTGGAGAAGCCGGGGATTTCGACCACGCGCACGCGCTCGCCGTACTTGTCGCCGAAGAACGCGAGTGCCCCGGAGGAGAGCGCCTGGTCACGCGACATCTCGATCGTGTTCACCTGCTTGTTTGCGAGGATCTCGCCGTTCACGCGGTTCTCCATCACTCGCAGCTCGCGCTCGTCGACGCCCTGGAAATGCGAGAAGTCGAAGCGCAGGCGGTCGTTCGCGACGAGACTGCCTGCCTGTTTCACATGCGTGCCCAGAGTCTCGCGCAGCGCGGCGTTCAGGAGGTGAGTGGCGGTGTGATGTCGCATGGCGCCTTCGCGGCGCCCTTGATCGACCGCGAGACGGACCCTCATGCCCGCTTCGAAGGTTCCCTCATCGATGGTGACGAGATGCGCCGACAGTCCCGGCACCGCGTTCCGACAAGCCGAAACCGAGGCGATGGAACCCGGCGCGGAGATGATGCCGCGGTCGCCGATCTGGCCCCCCGCCTCCGCGTAGAAGGGGGTGCGATCGACGACGATCTCGCCGGAGTCGCCCTTGTCGAGACGCTTTGCCGGCTTGCCGTCCTTGAATACCGCGACCACAGCGGCGCCATCCTCTTCGAGGCGGTCATAGCCGAGGAAGACGGTCTTCGCCTTCTCGAGGAGGGTGAGGTACTCGGGCGCGCCCGAAACCGCACCCATCTTGCTCGCGTGTCGCGCGCGCTCCTGCTGCTTGCTGAACTCCGCCTCGAAGCCCGCGTGGTCGACCTTGAGGCCGCGGTCGGCCGCGAGCTCCTCGGTGAAGTCGAGGGAGAGTCCGTAGGTGTCGTAGAGCTTGAACGCGTCCGCGCCACTGAGGATGCCGGTCCGGGTGGCCGCCGCGACTGAATCGAACACCGTGAACGCCTGCTTCAGGGTCGTGGAAAAGCGATCCTCCTCGACGCGAACGATCTTCTTCACCGCGGCCTCGTTGGTCTTGAGGTCGGGATAGGCGGACTGCATGCGCGAGACAAGTTCGCTCACGAGGCCGGCGAGGAAGGGTTTGTCGAGACCGAGCTTGCGGCCGTGACGCAGCGCGCGGCGCATGATCTTGCGCAGAACGTAGCCCCGGCCTTCGTTCCCGGGCAGCACGCCGTCCGAAACGAGGAAGGTGGTGGCGCGCAGGTGATCGGCGATGACGCGAAGGGAGATGTCGGTCGCGGGGCTCGCGCCGTACTGCACTCCGGCCAGCTTCGCGGCGGCTTCGACGAGGGGCGCGAAGAGATCGGTGTCGTAGTTGTTCAGCTTGCCCTGCACGACCGCGGTGACGCGCTCGAGCCCCATACCGGTGTCGACGCAGGCCGCGGGCAGGGGAGTGAGCGCACCCGCCGCATCGCGGTTGAACTGCATGAAGACGAGATTCCAGATCTCGAGATACCGGTCGCACTCGCAGGCGACGCCGAGGCAGGGACGTCCCTCTGCGACCTCGCCGCAGGGGAGCGAATCGCCCTGGTGGAAGTGAAGCTCGGAGCACGGGCCGCACGGTCCTGTATCGCCCATGGCCCAGAAGTTGTCCTTCTTGCCGAGCTCGAGGATCCGCTCGGCCGGAAGGTGCGCGCGCCAGTGATCGAAGGCCTCGGTGTCGCGGGGCACGCCATCCTCGCCCTTGAAGATGGTGGCGGTGAAGCGGTCGGGGTCGAGACCCATGGTCCCGGTGAGGAACTCCCACGCGTAGGCGATCGCGTCCTTCTTGAAGTAGTCGCCGAAGGAGAAATTGCCGAGCATTTCGAAGAACGTGTGATGGCGGGCGGTCAGGCCCACATTCTCGAGGTCGTTGTGCTTGCCGCCGGCGCGCACGCACTTCTGGGACGAGGCCGCGCGCTGGTAGGCGCGGGTTTCCCGGCCCAGGAAGACGTCCTTGAACTGGTTCATCCCCGCGTTGGCGAAGAGGAGAGTGGGGTCGTTCTGGGGGATCAGGGGCGAACTGCGCACGACCTCGTGCTGCCTGTCCTCGAAGAACCTGAGGAAGGAAGAACGGATGTCGTCACCGGTGAACTGGCTACTCTTCTGCGTCATCGCGCGTATTTTCGACCATCAGGGCGTTTTCCGCGAGGCGGAGGGCGCGCTTTGCCTCCGAAAGTTCGAAACCCCGCCCCAGGAGCGACCGCACCACCCGGACTCGCTTCTCCCGCAGGGTATCGCCTTTGGCGCGGTGGAGGAGGCGCGTGGCGAAACGCACGAGGTTGCTTTCGCCTTCATCCGAGCCCGCGAAGGCCTCTTTCGTCACGGCCTGGGCGGTCGCCGCCGCTATGCCCTTCCGCCGCAGCGTCGCCACTACGCGCCGCGGACCGCGCTTGCCCGAGGACGCGTGGATACGGGCGACCGTGCCCGCGAGACGCTCGTCGTTCACGAGACCCTCGCGTTTCGCTTTTCGAAGGGCGGCCATCGTGGCCTCTTCGGAGTGGCCCTTGCGGCCGAGGGCGGTCGCGAGTTCCTTCTCGGTGTGATCGCGCCGGCCCAGCTTGGCCAGGATCAGCGCGAACGCATTCCGCGAGCGCGCCAGCCCGCCCTCGGGGCACGGTGCGGCCAGGTCCGGTGGGGAAGGTTCGCCGTCGCTATTCAAGGTCCGTCATCGAGCCCATGCCGCCGCTTCGGCTGCCGGTGTCGACGCCGGAGAGCATCATGCGGAACTCGTCGGGATTGGTGCAGCGTCGCGCCGCCTCTTCACGGGTGATGAGACCCTTCTGGCACAGGTCGAAGAGAGCCTGATCGAAGGTCTGCATGCCCTCGGTGGTGCCCTGGGCGATCGCGCCCTGGATCAGGCGCGTCTTCTCCTCGTTCACGATGCAGTCGCGGATGAACGGAGTCGAGACCATGACCTCGACCGCGGGCACGCGGCTCTGGCCGTCGGCCCGCGGCACCAGACGCAGAGAAACCACCGCGCGCAGGACCGAGGCCAGCTGGCGGCGGATCTGCTTCTGCTGATGCGGGGGGCAGACCGACACGATGCGGTTGATGGTCTCGGTCGCGTCGAGGGTGTGCAGGGAGGAGAGAACCAGATGGCCCGTCTCGGCCGCGGTGACCGCAGTCTCGATGGTCTCGTAGTCGCGCATCTCGCCGACCAGGATGACGTCGGGGTCCTGCCGCAACGCGGCGCGGATGGCCCCCGCGAAATTGAGCGCGTCGACTTCGATCTCGCGCTGGTTCACGATTGACCGCTTGTCGCGATGCAGGAACTCGATCGGATCCTCGACGGTGACGATGTGCGAGGTCTTCTCGGAGTTGATGTAGTCGATGAGAGCGGCGAGGGTGGTGGACTTGCCGGAGCCGGTGGCGCCCGTGCAGATGATGAGGCCGCGCTGTTCGTCGGCGATCTTGGTGAGGGTGGGCGGGAGCAGAAGCTCGCGGATGGTCTGGATCTTGAGGGGGATCAGGCGGACGACCAGGCCCACGGTGCCGCGCTGCTGGAAAACGTTGCACCGGAAGCGGCCGAGGCCCGGGACGGAGTAGGCCACGTCGACGTCGAAGCTGTCCTTGAACTTCTGCTTCTGCCGGTTGTTCATGACCGAGAAGGCCATATTGAGAGTGTCCTCGGTCTGCAGGCGACGATGGTCCACCACGGCGGTGAGTTCGCCGTTCACCCGAAGGACGGGATGCGATCCGACCTTCAGGTGCAGGTCGGAAGCCCGCTTTTCGATCGCGAGTTTGAGGAGATCGTTGATGAGCATGAAGGAGGCGCTTTGAAAATCGAGGAAACGGGCCAAAGGATAGTCCCTTTTGGCGTTCTCGCCTTCACTATGCGTTTGTGATATCCACGGTCCATGAGGATCATCGCGGGCGAAGGCCATGGGCGGAAACTCAAGGTTCCGAAGGGCGGCGAGACCCGATCCACGGCTTCCCGGGTGAAGCAGACCTACTTCGACATCATGCGTCCGGCCATCGAGGGCGCGACGTTTCTCGACGCCTGCGCGGGATCGGGCTCCCTCGGAATCGAGGCGGTTTCGCGGGGCGCCGAGCACGCCACCCTGGTCGATCGGTCGCACGCGGCGGTGGCGAGCGCGCTCGTCAACATCAAGGTCCTGGGCGACAAGAGCCGGCGGGTCGAGGTGCTCCAGGGCGATCTGCTCCGGACCCTGCGCAAGCTTCGCTCCGAGGGCCGGACCTTTGATGTGGTGTATCTCGATCCGCCCTACGAGGACGGGCCCTACGAAGAGGCTCTCGAACTGCTGGCCGAAGGGCTGGTGAGCCCTCGCGGCTACGTGACCGCCGAGCATTTCAAGAAGCGCGCGCTTCCTGAGAACATTCTCACCCTCCGGCGGATCCGTGAAGTGAAGGTCTCGGATCACCGGCTGACCATCTACAGGAATGAGGTGCCGTCTTGAGCTCAAAGGAATGGAAGCGGATCGCCCTTTTGCCGGGCTCCTTCGACCCGGTGACCCTGGGTCATCTCGACCTCGTCATTCGCGCGGCGACTCTGTTCGATGAGGTCGTGGTCGCGGTGCTCGAAAACTCATCCAAGCAGCCCTGGTTTTCGGCGGAGGGACGCGTGCTCATGGTTCAGCGCGAGATGGCCGCGCTCAAGAACGTCCGCGTGGTCCGGTTTTCCGGGCTTCTGGTCGAACTCGCGGAGAAGGAGGGCGCGGAAGTGGTGGTGCGCGGGGTTCGGGGCGGCTCCGATCTGGAGTATGAGACCCTGATGGCCCGCATGAACGCGCACCTTCGCCCTGGTCTCGACACGGTCTTCCTGCCCTCCTCACCGCACCTGACTCACCTCGCTTCCCGTCTGGTCCGCGAGATCGCGTATTTCGGGGGCTCGGTGAAGGGCCTGGTTTCCGAGAAGGTGGCGCTCGCGGTGGAGACGAGGGCCGAGGAAAAGCGCGCCGAGAATGCCTTCACCACCAGGAGCAGTTCCTGATGAAGACGGCGAAGGCTCACCCGTTACACCTGTCCTCTCGCGTCGAATCGGTTCAGGTCTCGCCCACGGTGGCGACCGCCGCGCGCGCCACGCTTCTTCGTACCATGGGCCGCGACATCCTCGACTTCTCGGTGGGCGAGCCGGATCAAGGCACGCCCGAGAGGATCAAGCGGGCCGCGACCGAGGCGATGGACCGCGGGGAGACGCGCTACGTGCCCTCCCTCGGCATTCCCGCGCTGCGCAAGGCGGTGGCGGATCGGTACCTGGCTGACGACGGGGTGAAGTTCGATCCGATGGAGGTCGCGATCACCCTCGGGGGCAAGCAGGCCTACGCGCTCGCGTGCGAGGCAGTGCTGGACGAGGGCGACGAGGTCGTCATTCCCACGCCTTTCTGGCCGACCTTCTCGGAAGCGCCCCGTATCCTCGGAGCCGTCCCCGTGTTCGCGCCGCTCGACGGCTCGAAGGGATTCGCCTTCGATCCAGACCTCATCCTGAAGAAGGTGCGGCGCAAGACCCGCCTCCTCGTCATCAATTCGCCGTGCAATCCGACCGGCGCGGTGGTGAGCGAGAAGGCGCTCGTGGAGATCGCTCGACAGTTGAAGGCCAGAGCACCCGACGCCTTCCTCCTCTACGACGACACCTACGCGCGCATGCGCTACGTGGAGGGCCATCCGCGAATGCTGGCCCGCGTGCGCGAGATTCTCGGCGACCAGATGATGATCGCGGGCACGGCCTCGAAGACGTACTGCATGACCGGCTGGAGAATCGGCTGGCTGCTGGCGCCGAAGCTGGTGATCCACGGCGTGTCCGCCCTGATCTCGCATCAGACTCAGTGCGCCGCGTCCTTCGCGCAGTTCGGCGCGGTGGAGGCCCTGACCGGCCCGCAGGACTTCATCGCCGAGCTGGTCGCCGAGTATCG
>JANMVV010000037.1:0-2003 GCA_031392925.1 Vicinamibacteria bacterium | reverse complement strand
TCCCAACGAACGCCCCGCCTCGGCGCGCGAGGTACTCCTGTCCCTTCCCGGCGGCGATCCACTCCAGGCGGCGATCCTCGCAGGAGAGACGCCGTCCCCGGAGATGGTGGCGGCGGCGGCCACGGTGGGCGATCTTCGAGCCCCCGTCGCCTGGGCGTTCCTTCTGACCGCTTTGCTCGGCTTGCTGGCCATCACCGCGATGGATGGACGGATGTTGTTCCGCCAGGCGCCGCTCCCCAAGTCTCCCGAAGCCCTGGTGGATCGAGCCCGGGATGTGCTCGCTCGCCTTGGTTATCGCGAGCCCGCCCCCTTCAGCGCCTATGGCTTCACGCTGGACTCCGCTTTCATCGAAGAGGTTAGGAAGGGTGGCTCGGTGGAAGAGCAGGCGAAATTGCTGGGCACGACGCGTCCCGGCCCCTTCCTCTTCTATTACCGGGAGAGCCTGGACTCGCTTGCGTCGAACAGCTGGCTTCCGCTCGCTCCCTGGGAAGGTCCGGCTCAAATCGGCCGTGTGATGTACGACCAGCCTCCACTCATCGACCCAGGCATGACCCGCATTGTCCTTGACTCTCGGGGCCGCCTCACCGGGTTCGCGGCGGTTCCGCCGAACTTCGCCGCCGAGGAGGCCCCCGCGCCGGAGCCTGACTGGAAGCCTGTGCTGGCGGAGGCCGGCCTGGACCCGGCGACTCTTCAGCCGGCGTCGTCGCGCTGGTCGCTCGGGATCGACGCGGATCGGCGGGCTGCCTGGGCGGGATCGCTCGTGGACCAGCCCGGGGTTGCCTTTCACGTGGAGGCCGGGGCCTTCCGCGGTCGCCTCGTTTCCTTTGAAATGAGAGGGTTCTGGGTGAGGGCTCCGCAGTTGGGTCCACCCAAGGAGCAGGTGAACAAACTCGGCGTCACCGTGGAAAAGACCCGATTTGCGATCCTCGCCTTGTTCATATTGCTCTGTGGCGCCATTCTCATGGTGGCCGCCATCCTGGTTCGCCGTAACCTTCGGCTCGGTCGAGGAGACAGGCGCGGGTCCTGGCGTCTCGCCCTTTGGACTTTCGCCAGCATCGTTCTCGCCAATCTGACTCGCGCCGACCACACGGCCCTTCCGATCGTCGAGTACAACCTGCTGGTCCAGATCGTGAGCCAGGGGGCCTATGGCGCGCTTACGGTCTGGCTTGCGTACATGGCCCTCGAGCCGGCCGTGCGCCGCTGTTGGCCGGAGACCCTGATCTCGTGGAACCGACTTCTCACCGGGCGTTTCCGCGACCCCCTTCTGGGCCGCGATGTTCTACTCGGGTCGATCGCCGGAATCGCCGTGGTCTTGCTCTTTCAGAGCGTCGAAGGCCTCGTCACGGTGTTGAGCACCCTGGCGGCGCCCCGGCACCTCGCCTACTACTTCTTCATCGGACCGCCCATCGGCGTTGCCTTCGCGGTGGGTTTGCTGTTTCTTCTCTACCTCCTGTACTCGGTGACGCGGAGGATCTGGCTGGCCCGCCTGCTCCTCTTTCTGGAGCTCCTGTTGACCTGTGTGCTCGCGTTTGCGCAAGGAGGCGGTCAAGAGCACGGGGCGATGCTCGCCGCGAGCCTGGGCCTTTCCGTCATCATCTGCGGAGTCCTCATCCGCTTCGGCCTGGTGTCATCGGTGGCGCTCTGGTTCACATTCAGTGTGCTCCTCCGCGCGCCCCTCACCCTCGAGTGGTCGGCCTGGTACTCCGGCCGCTCCTTCGCCGTGCTCGGCTTCTTTGCCGCCTTGTTAGTGGCCGCTTTCTACACGTCCCTCGGCGGGAAGCCGCTCTTTGGCAAAGCCCTGCTCGATGATTGAGCGCGAGGCGGCGGCGGGACGACGCCGATGAAGTTCCTGCCCTTCGTCCTCCGGCATCTCGCCGCGACCCCGGTGCGCACGGCGAGCACGGTTGTGTCGATGGGACTGTGCGTCTTCATGTTCTGCCTGCTGCAGAGCATCCTGGTTCACTTCGACGCTTTCATTGCGAACCGCAGCCCGAAGCGCCTGA
>JANMVV010000419.1:0-5312 GCA_031392925.1 Vicinamibacteria bacterium | reverse complement strand
AAGGCGAAGCAGCCCTGTCCGGTCTGCGCCACGCCGGTCCAGCGGATCAAATACGCGGACAACGAGTGCAACTACTGCCCCGCCTGCCAGACCGGCGGCAAGCTCCTCGCCGATCGCGGCCTCTCCCGGCTGCTTCGGGGCGACTGGCCAAAGTCGCTCGAGGAGATGGAGGAGTGGAAGGCCGCGCGAAAAGAGGCCGACTGACGAGGCCTCCTTGACTAGAGGAGCCCCTCACGCCTACGCTTCTTTCATGGGCCTCAAAGGCATTCTCGAAAAGATGAAGCTCGTGGAGTCGGAAGAACCGACAACCGAGACCTCGGTCGCCGCCATTCGCGCCGTGCCCTCATCCACCCCGGCCCGGAAGCCCGGAATTCCTTCCGCCCCGCTGCCTTCCATGAAGGAAATCATCCATCGCGTCCCCGCGCCCCGCCTCGACGAGCAGTCGCTGGTGGGCGGCGAGGACATTCCGGATTTTCCCTCGATCTACAAGGCCTCCGGCATCAAGGATCCGGGCCACGGGTTCACCGCGTACAAGGTTCTCGAGATCCTCTCCTCGCCTGACTTCGCCACCCTGGACTCAAAGGCCAAGGCCGCGGCTCTCTCGGGTTTTCTGCGCATGAGCCCTTCCGGACCGGTGCCGATCGAGGACGTGATTCAGGACGCTCTCGCCCGCGACACCGCGCTCGACGGGTTCGAGGGATTCCTCCGGATGAAGCTCGATGCCCGGAACACTGATCGCGAGAAGGAGAACGCCTCCCTCCAGGCCGGCATCGATGAACTCGCCCGGAAGAACCGCGAGAAGATCCAGGCGAACCTCGAAGCCAGCGCCAAGGAACTCGAACGGTTCGCCTCCTGGCAGGCTCGCAAACGGATCGAGGAACAGAAGCTTTTCGAAGCGGTGGGGCCGTTCGTCGAGAAAAACCCGGTTTCGGTGGGAAACTCGTCGCACGAGACAAAGACGGACGCGTAGCACCGATCCCAGACGCCCCCATCTCGCGACACCCTTTTAAGGAGACTCCCTCATGTTCGGTCGGCTCGGCAGAATGATCAAGTCGTGGATCGGTTTCTTCATCTCGTTCGGCGAGGATCCGGAGGTCATGCTCCAGGAGTCCATCGAAGAGATGCGCAACACCCTTCCCAGGCTGAACCAGATCCTTGTCACCACCCGCGCAACCGTCATCCGGCTCGAGCAGGAGAAGGACGAGCTCGAGAAGAAGGAGAAGCAGATCATCGCCTCCATCCAGGCCGCTCTCAAGGAGGGCAGCCCCGAAGCCCGGCGAATCGCGGAAGATGACGCGTCCACGTTGCAGCAGATTCGTGAACAGCTGACCGCGACCCGGGAGCAACTCATGGCCGCGTCCAACGCGTTCGAGAACGCCAACCTCACGGTGGACGACATCAAGGCCAAGCTCAAGGGCAAGATCGAGCAGGCCCGCCTGGCCATTCACGAATCGAAGAAGGCCGAGGTCATGCGCGGCGCGGCCAACGCTCTCGCGGAACTCGACACCTACGGCACCGCGGCGACCACGGAAAAGTATCTCGACGAGATCAAGCAGAAGGTCGCGGAGAGCAAGGCCTCGGTGGAGATCGCGACCGGCGGACTCAATGTCGATCGCATCAAGATGGAACGCAAGGCGCGTTCCATCCAGGCCCAGGGCATCCTCTCCGAGTTCGAAGTGGAGATGGGGCTCAAGAAGCCGGACGCGGTGGCGGTGGCCGCACCGTTCCCCGAGGCCGCGGCCGCACAACCGCAGAAGACGCCGCAAGCAGGTTCGTAAAGCTCCTTGCTTGAGAAGTACCCTGTCCTCAAGCGAGCCATCGCGAACCAATACCAGGTGATCCTGGTGGCGGCCGCCGCGACTCTCGCGGTGGCCACGATCTCGCCCCTGCCCTTTCTCATGCTGCTGGGCGGCGAGTTCATGGTCATGCCGTTCATGTTCGAAAGACTGAAGCGGCGGCTGGAGATCGAAAAGAAGTACGCGGCGCGGCAGAGCGAGAGCCTGTCCCAGAACGAGAGGTACGACCAGCTCAACCCGGACCAGAAACTGCGGTACGACGGTCTCAAGAAGCTCTGCCGCCAGATCCAGGGCAACTACCAGGGCCTCACCACCGCCAGCCAGAGCATCCTCGCCGAGTACACTGACAAGTTCGAGGCCATCCTCGCCACCTGCCTGCGCCGGCTGTGGCTGGTGCGCAAGTACGACTCCATGATCCGGGCCTTCGACGCCGACAAGGTCAAGGCGGAGACGGAGAAGCTGAGGACGGCGCTCGCGGCCGAAGGGCTCGCTCCACGCGTCGCCGAAGCGTGGAAACAGAACCTCGAGATCAAGGAGAAGCTCCTCGCCGCGGTGGATCGCAACATCGCCAATCGCGAGGCGCTGCTGGCCGAGCTCGATTCGCTCGAATCGCTGTTCCAACTCCTGCTTCAGAAGTCGCTCGCCGCCACCGACGCCCAGGCGTTCTCACGGGAAATGGACGACCTGCTTTCCCAGACCGATCAGGACGCGGCCAGCGTACAGGAGATGGAGCAGCTCCTCGGCTCGATGCCCGAACTGGCGGGCGTTCCCTCGGTCTCGGATGAGGTCGGCACCGCTCTCGTGGAAACGCCGGAGGAGTTGCAGCCTCTGCTCGGCCGGCGCGTCAATCGGAATGCGCAGCCGAATCGGCCCCCGCCGCCGGAGTCGTTCAGACCGCCCAGACGAGGAGAACGTAGCAGATGAGCACCGCCGTCCCCCCCAATTCCTTCATCGATTCGCTGCCCGGCTGGGCCGCCGAACTGGTGCGCGCGCTCCAGGCCAAGCAGGCGAACACCTTCCTGATCCACGGCACGGTCGCGGACCTCGTCCCCATTCGCTCGTCGACCGGGCTGCGCTTCCTCTCCCTCGAATTGTTCCTGCAGCAGGAACTCTTCAAGGGCTGGCCCGCGCTCATTACCTACAACCGCGCGGAGGGCCTGGGTTTCTCGTCTCCCGATGCGCGCGGCCACTTCCAGGAAAAGATGCGGACCTACGACTCGGTCCACGGCACCACCTACGCGCAGACCCTCCCCCGCGACCCCGGGAATGCGTTCGCGCTGCTCGATTCGTACTTCCGCAGTTGCGCCATGGCCAGCCCGCCGCGGCCGGTGGTGATGATGCTGCCCTTCGCGGACACCGTGGTGCCGGTGGGCGACGCGTCGTACCGCACTCCCGAAGACCGCGCGGTGCTCGTGTACCTGCGCAAGTGGTCGCAGGATCCTACCCTGCTCGCGAAGAACATCGTGGTCGTGCTCGTGACCGAGACCCTCGCCGAGATCGATCCCAAGCTCCTGCGCGCGAACGCCGCGCGCGAGGTGGAGATCGTTCGCCCCGATCAGCGCGGGCGCATCGAGTATCTCGAAGCGGTGCGGCCCGCGGAGTGGTACGCGAAGATGAGCGAGCTGGAGCCGGCGCGCCTCGCCGAACTCACCGCGGGCATGACCAGGGTCCAGCTCGGCCAGATCCTCGACGGCGCGGAT
Source organism: Vicinamibacteria bacterium (assembly GCA_031392925.1). Taxonomy (GTDB): domain Bacteria; phylum Acidobacteriota; class Vicinamibacteria; order Fen-336; family JAGNNV01; genus JAGNNV01. The sequence goes on along the minus strand of JANMVV010000419.1, from coordinate 1,816 downwards.
GCCGGGGCCATGAAGATCACGCGCGATGAAGTGAGACGGATCAAGAAGGAGGTCATCGAGACCGAGGGCCTCGGCCTTCTTGAATACGTCGAGCCCAAGTACGACCTCTCCATGGTGGCGGGCATGCCCGCGGTAAAGGAACGGCTCCGGCGGGCCGCGCGAGCGATCGCGCGGGGCAACCCCGCCGCGGTGCCGATGGGCTATCTCATCTGCGGGCCGGTGGGCAGCGCCAAGACGTTCCTGGTCGAATGCTTTTCGAACGAAATCGGTTTCCCCTGCGTGAAGCTCAAGAACTTCCGCTCGATGTGGGTCGGATCCACGGAAGCAAACCTCGAACGCATCCTCAAGATCCTCGCCTCGCTCACCCCCGTGGGCGTGATCATCGACGAGGCCGATGCCGCTCTCGGCAATCGCGACGCGGGCGGCGACTCGGGCACGCAGAACCGCGTCTTCGCCCAGATCGCCGCGTTCATGGGGGACACCCGCAATCGCGGGAAGATCCTGTGGTTCCTCATCACCTGCCGGCCCGACCTGCTGCCCATCGACCTGAAGCGCCAGGGCCGCGCCGAGGAGCACGTGCCGCTCTTCTATCCCGAGACGCCGGCGGAGTACGACGAGATCTATCGCGTGATGCTCAAGAAACTCGGCATCAAGACGTCGGTCACCGACGTCTCCGCGGTGGCGAATGAGAAGGCGCTCATGGGCCTGTCGGGTTCGGATCTCGAAGCGGTTCTCGTGCGCGCAACGCTCGAGGCCGAAGCCGAGGGGGTGTCGGAGGTTTCGGCGGTTCACCTCACGAAGGTGTTCACCGACTTCATCCCCCCCAACAACTCGCGCGAACGTGAGATGCAGATCCTCTGCGCGGTCCTGGAATCGACGAGCCGCGAACTGCTCCCGCAGAAGTACAGGGATATGGACCGCGGCGAGATCCAGGGCCGCATCCAGGAAATCAAGATCGAACTGCGCCTCGCATAGCCACGGTGCGGATGTCGGGGGACAGGTTTCGAATATGAAAAAGCGCAAGCTGGGCGACCGCGACCTGGAAGTATCGGCTCTGGGCCTCGGCTGTATGGGGATGAGCTTTTCGTACGGCGCCGCCCAGGACCCGAAGGAGATGATCTCCCTCCTGCGAACGGCCGTGGATCGGGGCATCACTTTCTTCGACACGGCGGAGGCCTATGGCCCGTTCACGAACGAGGCGCTCCTCGGCGAGGCGCTCTCGCCCGTCCGCGACCAGGTGGTGATCGCCACCAAGTTCGGATTCAAGCTCAAGCCCGGCGAAGCGGTGGGATGGCTGGGCCTCGACAGCCGGCCCGCGCACATCAAGGAGGTGGCCGAAGCCTCGCTCAAGCGGCTCCGGATCGACGCGATCGACCTCTTCTACCAGCACCGTGTCGATCCGGGCGTGCCCATCGAAGACGTGGCGGGAGCGGTGAAGGACCTCATCCACGAGGGCAAGGTGAAGCATTTCGGACTCTCCGAAGCGGGGGCGGACACCATTCGGCGGGCCCACGCGGTCCAGCCGGTGACCGCGCTGCAAAGCGAGTACTCGCTGTGGTGGAGGAGGCCCGAAGCGGAGGTCCTTCCGACCCTCGAGGAGTTGGGAATCGGATTCGTGCCTTACAGCCCTCTCGGGAGGGGATTCCTCACCGGAAAGATGAACGAGACGACGCAGTTCGTGAGCGGCGACTTCCGCCGCGCGCTTCCTCGTTTCCAGGCGGAGGCGATGAAGGCGAATCAGGGGTTCGTCGATCTGCTGGGAGCCATCGCCGCGCGAAAGAACGCAACTCCCGCGCAGATCGCGCTTGCGTGGCTG
>JANMVV010000410.1:0-5406 GCA_031392925.1 Vicinamibacteria bacterium | reverse complement strand
TGCCCGGCCTTCTGGAACCGGCGCAGCATCATCAAGGGAAGCAGGCTACCGACGTGGAGGCTGTCCGCGGTGGGATCGAAGCCCACGTAGAGGGTGCGGCTTCCCGTGCGGAGCCATTCCGGGATGAACGTCTCGTCGGTGGACTGATGGATCAGCCCGCGCCAGACGAGGTCTTCGTAAAGGTCGGTCATTCAGGGCGGAGTTTAGCTGCCCGCCCGCCGACTACTTCGTCGGGATGGGAACGTTGCAGACCTCGATGCGGGAGACCTTGTACTTGAACGAGTCCTCGCTTCGCGTCCGCCGCGCGCCGACCAGGGAGGTGAAGGTCGGCGTGTCGGTCCGAAGGACCTGCAGCGCGGTTCGTTCCGCGGCCGGGACGTCGGCGGCGACCCGGATCGACTTGATGGCGACCCGCTGCTCCGGTTTCTCGTAGAACCCGAGGGCGCCCGTGCCGCGCGGCAGCGTCGACAGCAGTTCGATGCCCTTGACCACCCGGCCGAACGCCGTGTAGTTGCGATCGAGGTGCCGGGGCGCATGTCCGATGATCACGAAGAGCTGGGTTCCTCCGCCACTGTCCGCGTCGTTCCCGCGCGCCGTGCCCAGCGTGCCGTAGCAGTAGATGAGCCAGTTGCGGCCGGATTTCGGATCGCGCGCGGCGGGGAAGCCCATCGACCAGCCGGCCTCCGTGGCGTAGATGTCGCCGTCGGGGGAGGGAGTGAAGGGAATATCCGGACCGATGGCGCGATCGAACTCGCCCGGCAAGTTGGCCTTGGCCTGCTTGATCGCGCGTTTCGAAGCGCCCTCGTTCGGGTCGCCCCACTGCGCGACATAGTTGTCCTGCACGCGGTTGATGGTGAGACCGTCGAAGTAGCCCTCGCGCACCAGCGCCTTCACGTTCGCGGCGTGATTGGGCGCGAAGGCGGGAGCGAGTTCGATGACCACGCGTCCCGAGGCCAGCTCCAGGTAAAGCGTGTTCTCCGGATCGAGCGGGCGCCAGTCGGACGGGGTGGACGCGGCGAGAACGGAGGTCACGGTCAGACCGGCCGGAGAGGGAGAGGGAGTCTGGGCGCGGAGCGTGTTCGCCGGGACGATCGTGATGAGGAGCACCAGGGCGAGTTTCAACGATGTGGATCGCAGCCGGCTCATGGTCGGTTCCTCATTCCTTCCACCGACTCTAGCTGCTGGCGGGTTCGATCCGGCGCGGCGAGGATCGGGGGCGACGAAGTATCGTCGAGTCGCGCCGGCCTGCTCGGGTTCGGCGCGTTCATCCCGGGAGAATCGCGAATGAATGGAATGAAGGCCCTGCCCGCTCTGCTCGCCTTGCTGTGGGTGGCCGCATGCGCGCCGGCCGGGAAGAACGAGCCCGGGCCGTCGCCGACTCCGGTTCCGATCACTCTTGCCCAGGACGCGAAGAGCGTTCCCGCCGCGCTCGCGAGCGCGCTGTTCGAGGAAGTCGTGAAGGGCGGCATCAATTCGCCGGAGGAGATCGACGCGCTTCGCAAGGAGCGAGGTTTCAATCCCGCGCGCTTCTTCGTGGCCCAGCGGATCGATCTCGATGGCGACGGCAGGCCCGAACTGCTGGTGCAGTCCTCCCGCAATGAGCCCCTGTGCCCGACGCCCAACTGCCCGGCGTGGGTGTACCGGATCGAGGCTGAGCGCTACGTTCGGCTGCTCAGCGACGTCGCAGGGTACATCGACGGCGTCACCGTGCTCGCGACCTCCACGAAGGGCCTGCTGGACATCCGGATTCAGCAGCACTCATCCGCGGCGGAGCGGGATGTCGTGGTCTACCGATTCGATGGCCGGGCTTATCGCCCGAGCGACTGCGCCACCGACACCTACGACGTCACCGACCGGGGAGTCGAGAAGGTGAAGACGGTAGCGCGGCCTTGCCGGCAGGAGGGTGCGGCGCCGCCCACCGGCCTCGACTGATCCCCTGGTTTCATTTGGCCACGCGCGCCGAGAAGTCGTTGAACGCGGTCATGGCATCGGCGAATTCGTGGGCGCCGTCCACCCTCAGCAGGGCCTCCATGTCTTGTTCGAGCATTTCCGGCGTGACCCGGGCCGCGTCGTCGTAGATCAGGCCAAGGCCCTCCACCGTCGCGGCGCGCCGGAACCGCCCGCCGCCCGCGACGATGGTCTGGCCGTTGATCGTGCCGCGCTCGCTCACCAGCACGGCCACGATCGGCGCCACATACTCCGGCCGCATGGCGTCGCGGAAGGTCTCGTCGTCGTGGCTCGAGGTCATGCGCGTAGCTGCGTACGGCGCCACCGCGTTGCACAGGACGTCGCGAGAGCGGCCCTCGGCGGCCAGGCTTCTCATCAGCCCGATCAGCGCGGCCTTGGAGGCCGCGTACGCGGAGAGGCCATGAAGCCCGTGCAGGCCCGCCGACGAGGTTGAAACCACGATCCGGCCGTGCCCCTGCGCGCGCCTATGCGCGTTGGCCGCGTGAGCGGCGACGACGGTGCCGAAGAAATTGATCTCGAAGATGTCGCGGATCTGATCGAGAGAAATCTTATGAAAGGTCTGGTGCTGATCGACGCCGGCGTTTGCGACCAGGGCATCGAGCCGTCCCCACGCCTCGAGGGCCTGGGCCACCATCCGCCCGCCCGACCCAGGATCGCGGGCGTCGTCCTCGTTCGCGATCGCCTCGCCGCCGAGAGCGACGATTTCCCGCGCCACCTTCTGCGCGCTGCCGAGGCCCGCGGCATCGACCTCGCGCCGCCGATTGTTGACCACCACGCGCAGGCCGCGCGCGGCCAGGTCGAGCGCGTAGGCGCGGCCGAGGCCTCCGCCCGCCCCGGTGACGATGACCACCCGCTTCACCGGCGAGCCGTCGCCCCTCTCATTCCGCGACGTTGACCGCCACGCGCATTGCTGTCAGCCTTATACCGCAAGCCCTCCAACAATTCACCAGGGGAGTGAACCCGCCGATGACGCCTGCCGACCAGGGAAAGATCGAAAGAATGCTGGCCCGCGATGAGATTCGTGAGGTGCTGGCCCGCTACGCGCGCGGGGTGGACCGGGCGGACGGAGAGTTGCTCAAGTCCTGCTATCACGAGGACGCGATCGAGGAGCATGGCGGCGCCTACGCGGGCAACGCCATGACCTATGTCGACGGCGCGGTGCCGCGGATCGAGCGCCTGGGGCCGATGCAGCACCTGCTCGGCACCAGCCATATCGAGTTCGAGGGCGACGTCGCCTATGTCGAGACCTACATCCTCACCTTCCTGCGCGTGAGCCCCGAGGGCAAGGATCTCGACACCCTCACCGGCGGCCGCCTGATCGATCGCTTCGAGCGGCGCGACGCTGCCTGGAAGATCGCGCATCGGCGGACGGTGTTCGACTGGAATCGCGACGCGGCCTCCAACGAGGCCTGGGTGAACGGCATGTTCAAGCCGGGCACGCCGGGCATGCTTCAGGGTCGCAAAGGCCGCGCCGACCCGTCGTACGAGCGCTTCTAGGCGACAGGCGTTTTCGATGACCCCGCAGACGGCGCCGTTCAAGGAGACGTTCTTCCCTTCCGCAAAGATGCGCGTGGAAACACGCGCCGACGGTTCGATTCACGTCACCCCGGTCCTGGAACTCGAGCCCTTCAACCCGAACATTCCGGCTGAACTCGCGGCCTGGGCGGGCCGGGTTCCGCAAAAGACGTATCTCGCGCAGCGTTCGGGCCGCGGCGGGGCGTGGATCGAGCACAGCTACGCCGCCATGAAACGCGGCGCCGACGCGGTGGCCCAGTGGCTTCTGGACCTGGGGATCACCGGCGGGCGCTCGGTGCTCATCCTCTCCGGCAATTCGATCGCTCACGCCACCGTGAAGTTCGGCGCCATGACCGCCCGAGTTCCATTCTGTCCGACCAGCGTCAACTACTCGCTCATGCCGGGCGACTTCGGACGCCTTCGTCACGTGATCGGTCTGGTTCGGCCCGCGGTGGTCTTCGCCGAGCAAGCCGCCGTCTTCAAGCGGGCCCTCGAAACCCTGGACCTTGGCGACGCCGTGGTCATCACCGACGATCCATCCGTCCTCAATCGGCCCGCGGTGTCCTTGGCGAAGGTGCTCGCGACGGCGCCCACCGCCGCGGTCGCGCGCTCGATCGAATCGCTGGACCCTGATGCGCCGAGCGCCTACATGCTCACTTCCGGCTCCACCTCCCTGCCCAAGGCGGTGATCCAGACCCAGCGCATGATCACCGCGAACCTCGCGCAGGGCCGGCAGGTGCTGGGGCAGACCGCGGGCTGGCGTCACGTGATGCTCGACTGGCTGCCCTGGAACCACGTTTCCGGAGCGTTCACGCAGATGGGTGTTCTCACCAGCGGCGGCACACTCCACATCGACGGCGGTCTTCCCATTCCCGGCCGCTTCGAAGAGTCGATCGAGAATCTCAAGGAGATAGCGCCGGCCTTCTACGTGAACGTGCCTCTTGGATACACGATGCTGGCCGATGCTCTGGAAGGCGACGCGGTGCTGCGCGAGCGATTCTTCGGCAGCGTCCGCATGGCTCTGTATGGAGGCGCGGGGCTTCCGCAGGCGCTCTACGACCGCCTTCAGCGGATGTCGGTTGAGACCATCGGCAAGCGGATCTTCTTCACCACCGGCTACGGGGCCACCGAGACCACGTCGGGATGCATGTCGATCTACTTCCCGACTGAAGAGGTGGGCATCGGCCTGCCCATGCCCGGCCTGACTCTCAAGCTGGTGCCGATGGGCCCGCGCTACGAAGTGCGCTTGCGGGGCTCGATGGTGATGGGAGGCTATGCCTCGAATCCCGAAGCCAGTCGCGACATTTTCGACGAGGAAGGCTTCTATCGCACCGGCGACACCGCCCAGTTTCACGATCCCGCCGACATCGGTAAGGGACTGAAATTCGCGGGCCGCCTGGCCGAAGACTTCAAGCTCGCGAGCGGCACCTGGGTTTCGGCGGGAAGGCTGCGGCCGCAGTTGCTCGAGGCATTCGCACCCCTGGTCTCGGATGCCCTGATCTGCGGCGAGACGAACGCCTACCTCGGACTCCTGGCCTGGCCCAGCGCCGCTGGCCGGGAGATGGGCGAGGGTCTCGCCCCACAGCTCGCGCAGCGCATGGCGTCTTTCAACCGGGATCGCAGAGCCAGCGAGAGAATCGAACGACTGAGGCTTCTCGCCGAGCCGCCGAGCGCCAACGCGCACGAAGTGTCGGACAAGGGTACGGTCAACCAGCGGGTTGCGCTCGAGCGACGCTGTGCCGACGTGCGTCTTCTCTACGCCGATCCGCCCGATCCCTCCACCGTCCTGCCCGCCGACTAGATCCCCGAACAGGAGCTTCCACCCATGACCACTCCCGCGATTCCGGAAGCCTTCCAGCAACTCCTGGACCGGCAGCAGATCGAGGACGTGCTGGTGCGCTACAGCCGCGCCGTCGATCGCGC
>JANMVV010000371.1:0-2151 GCA_031392925.1 Vicinamibacteria bacterium | reverse complement strand
CGAGGGCGGCGCCGATGAGCAGTGGCGTCAGTTTGCTGTCGGCGAAGCTCTGGGCGATGCGCCCGGCCAGACCGAGCTTCATTGCCGTTCCTCGCTCACCGGCGCCCCGTCATGGAGCCGCGACGGTTCGAGAGCCACGCGTTCCTTCGGGTCGAGGCCGGCGCGAACTTCGATGGAGTCGCCGAACGCGTTCCCGGGCGCGATCCAGCGGAGCCACGCGTGGCCCTCGCGGATCACGTAGACGCCGGTGAGGCCGCCGCGACGCAGGATGGCGCCCGAGGGAACGAGAACTCGCGGCTCGCCGCCCGGGGAGGGCACGAGGATGCGCGCGAAGAGACCGGCGCGCACTCCGGGAGCGGGAGCGATGTCGGCTCGTAAGGTGAAGCGATGAGTGGTTGGGTCGGCCGAAGGTGCGAGGTCGTGAATGGTGGCCGAGAAGGGCGCCGCGATGCCGTCGAGACGAACTTCGATCCTCTGCCCGGTGCGTAGACGATCGTGAATGGCGCCCTCGATGGACGCGACCACTTCGAGTCCGCCCTCGCCCTCGATCTCGAGCAGCGGCTGGCCTGGATTGACGGTGTCGCCGACCCTCGCGATCTTCCTGACGATCCGGCCGGAGAAAGGCGCGCGAATCGACGCATAGGAGAAAGCCTCGCGCGCGGCGACCATCGCGGACCGCGTTCGCTCCGCCGCGGTGGCGGCATTCTCAACCTCGTTGCGAGTGGCGGCGCCCTTCGCGAGCAGGGCTTCGGCACGCTTGAGATCGCGGGTGGCAGCCTGGTCCGAGGCCTCGGCCGCGGAAAGGGCGGCCTTCAGGGGGACGTCTTCCAGCCGCACCAGCACTGCGCCGGCGATCACGGGATCGCCCTCGCGGGCCCTCAACTCGATGATGGACGCGGCGAGGCGCGCGCTCAAAACCGCTCGGCGGCTCGATTCGATGGCGGCGGGAATCTCGGAACCGCCGCTTTCGCTCGTCGAGCGAACCTCAACCGCGGTTATCTCGATGGGCGGGCCGGTCTCGCCGGCCGCCGTCTTGTTCGAGGTCTCGGGTGTCTTGCCGCACGCCCCTGTCGCCAGGGCGATTCCGAGCGCGCTCAGAAGGGTGGTTCGAAGGTTCATTGCCCTGCGCTCCCAGGGTTCACGCCGGCGGCGCGCCTGAGCGCCGCTTCGGCAAGGACGGCGCTTCGTGCCGCGTTGATCTCTTCAAGTTCCGCGGCGAAGGCGGCAGCTTCCGTCTCGAGTTCGTCGGTCAGGGTGGCGAGTCCTTGCGCGTGTCTTTCCTGAACGACCCGCAGCGCTTCGCGTCCTTCTTCCGCCCCGCCTTGCGCCGCGGCCAGGCGGTCCTTCGCGGCGTTGAGCCGGCTGAACGCGGCTTCCACTTCGAAGCGCACCCGGTCGCGCGCGGCCCGCTCGTCCTCGACGGTGGCTCGCTCATCGGCGGTGGCCGCGGCCACGCGCTTGCCGCGGGCGGCGTCGAAGAAGTTCCAGCGCAGCATCGCGCCTATCGCCCACGACTGGTTTCCTCCCTGGGACGTCCGGTCGTCCATGAGGCGGGCCTGGGCGGCGAATTCGGGCCGGGAGGCCTCCTGCTCGAAGCGAAGGGTGAGGGCCGCGGCATCACGCTGTCCCTGGGCGGCGAGCAGGGTCGGCCGTGTGGTGGCGGCGCGCGCCTTCCAGGCTTCGAGGGGCTCGAGTCCCGCCGCGGGCTTCGCGGAGTCGGTCAGGTCGAAGCGCATCCCGTCGGGCGCGCCGAGGAGCCGGCTGAGCATGGCCTCCAAAACCTCGAACTCGGCCTGCTGCGACGCGAGGTCGGCTTCACGCGCCCGTCGTCGCGCGCGCACCCTAAGGACATCCGACTGGAGGGCGACGCCTTCGGCGAATCGCGCCTGGGTGATGGCCTCGCGCGAACGCGCGGCCGCGACCGCCTTTTCCGTGGTGAGGGCGGCCCTCTGGGCCAGGACGGCGCCGAGATACGCTTCGATGACCTGAAGGGCGACGGCGGCCTCGGCCTCGCGCACGTTCTCACTGAGCGCCTTTTGCCCCGCGGCCTGCGCATCGGCGGCGAGGTTGACCCGGCCGAAAAGGTCGATGGGGACCTCGATGAAGAGCGACGACCCGAGGTGGGAGATGGCGTCCGGGGCATTGAGTCGC
>JANMVV010000358.1:0-3797 GCA_031392925.1 Vicinamibacteria bacterium | reverse complement strand
GTCTGCCAACCCATTCGCGCGACCGCGGAGCGGCGGTGGGCGTCCGGCCGGCGCACTCCAGGAGCATGCGGGTGCGCCGGACGCCCCCCCGAGGGGCTGCGGGCGAGCCAAAACCCCGCTGTGCGCGAGGCTCCGCCACCGCGGTGGAATTCGGGCTTCCCGTACCGCTCGCTACGCTGCCTCGTGGCCTCTGTCGTGGTCTCCGCCATCGCCCTCGTCACCGAGCGCCTGTCGCCTTAGGACTTGGCTCTTCCAGTAGGGTGGAGCGCGGGGCGGCGAGCGTCCGGGCACTTCGGTCAGCTCGCCCGCCGCGGCCAGGTAGCGGGCGATGCCGGCCGGGTTCTTCACCACGGCAAGTAGCCTCATCCGCCTGGCAGTTGGGGCAAGTGAGAACGTCCACAGCGAATGTACGTTGCAAAAGTTCTGCCCATGGGCGATAGCCGCTCTTGCGCACCCTCTTCTCGGGTTCGCCATTCTCCGCGGTTGGGAGCGGGGGCGGCGTAAGCCGCGAGCGCCACGGGCTCGCCGCGGCGAGTACCCCCGCGTAGTGAATCGTGTGGAAGCGTGGCAGAGGCACGCTGGTCGCGAGCCGGCATAGAAGCGAGAGGGGGTCCATGTCGACCGCGACCGTTCCATCGGAGTACGCCTTCTTCAGGGCGATGCGCACAAGGCCGTTGGGCTGTTGCTCCACTCGCTCCTGCGCGATCGGAGGGCGAAGGACATAGCGCAGTAAGGCCTCCCGACCCTCAGCGTCAAGCCCACCTGCGCGGGTCGCCGCGTGCAGCGTGAAGCCATCGAGTGATGCGCACAGCGGCTTGTCGTAGGCGAGTGCCCGGAGCCTGAGGCGCTGAAGGCCAGCCGACCAGCGCGAAGCCTCCCCTCGGGGGATTGCGGCCCGGCGGGCGGCGACTGGCCGGAGACCGCGGAAGTGGCGAGGTTGCACTCCGGATCGCCCTCGCCGCTCAGATCCAGGTCATCATCCCTCGTTCCAAGAAGACCCCGGCGGTCCAGGTGCCTCTCGATCCTTCGGACTGCATGCTCCAGCACCTCGCCCACCTCGCTGGTCCTCAGATGTCCGAGGCTCGCAAAGATCAACTCGTTTCCCTGCTCGGACCAGGCACCGTCCAGAGCGATCGTGTGAAGATGGGGGTTCAGTCGCATGTCGGATGAGGCCCTCTGCACCGCGGTGACAGCGCCGGTCTTCGCATCCATGGCGCCAGCGAGAGCCGCTCGACGAACGTAGAACGCCTGCACCGTGTCCACGAAGATCCGGGTGATCCGAGCGAGCAACTCACCGTCCTGCGCGAGCCTTGCCCTCCATGGGAACGGGAAGGTCAGCACCCACTGGCGAAGCGGGGTTGAAGGCGGCAGAACGCGCTCGATCAGGTTTGCGGCCGTGGCACACATCCGCCGGAACATCGAGGCGGTGGAGACGCTCATGAGCGCCGACATCGTCAGCGTCGAAGCCAGGGGCGACGAGACGATGCCCGCGACCATGACCGGACTCGAAGCCATCCGCGGCAAGAACGAGTGGTGGGTCGCGAATCACATCATCCACAGCTCCGACGTCAAAGGCCCGTTCCCGAATGGCGAGCGCTTTTCGGTGATCTTTAATTTCGTGGTATCAGCGAAGTTCGGGCCCATGATGGGGAAGAAGGTGCGCATGGAAGAAGTCGCGCTCTATACCGTGAGCGACGGCAAGATCACGCGTGAAGAGTTCTTCTACGACATGAGCGGTGGCGGCGAGATCGCGGACGACAAACCGGCGAGGAAGAAGGCGAAGAAAGCCGCAGCAAAGAAGGTTGCACCGAAGAAGGCGAGCAAGCCCGTCGCGAAAGCCAAAGCCAAGGCGAAAGCGAGCAAGCCCAAGGCCGGCAAGAAGAAGGGCAAGAGCCGTCGCTGATCCCTCGACTTATTCCTTGACCGCGTTGAGGGGCCGCCGCAGATAGGCGGCTCCTCCCGAGCCGATGTCTTCCACGCCAACGGCGAACTCGTAGGCGCCCTCGCCTACAGGGACGTCCACCACGATGACGCGCCGGTTCCCGTCACCCCTTAGATCCGCCGCGGTGAGGCTGTAAGTCACTTCCTTCTCTCGCACCGTCACCGGACTCTGCTCGCTCTGCGTACTTCGGAACGAAATAACGACCTGCACCCGGGCTTCTCCGTCCGAAGCCCCAGGGAGCGGCTTGAGCGCGGAGAGAGGAACCGAGACCTGCACGCGTGCGGCGGTGAGGCTGGTTCGCTGAATCTCGACGCGCGCATCGAGAGCGTTCTCCTCCAGGCCGAAAAGCAGGGTCGAGAGCGCACGTTGACCACGACGCGCCGGCACTTCCGCTCGGAAGTAGGACTGGCGATGACGGATCTCGGCGTTGCGCTTCGCCTGGGCTTTCGCGTTCAACTCCACGCGAAGTCGGTGGCTCTTTCCGTCGGGATCACCGGGAACGAAGCCGAGGATGTAATGACCCTGAACGTCCGCATCGAAACGCTTCATGGCCGAGTTCGGGTCGAGGCCGCGGATCATGGCGAAGCCGCCCGTCTCTTCGGCGAGCAGGCGGTACTGGTTCACGAGATTCGCGTCCTTGATGCTGTCGTTCTTCGCCGAAGGGACGTACTCGCGATTCGCGATGGACACATCGCCGCCCGAAAGCGTGCTGAGTCCGCGGGCATCGATGGGATAGAACGTAACGCGTGCGGCGTTCGCGCGGGCTGCGGCCTCGCGCAGCGGCGTCGAAGTCTCGAATTCCTGCATCGGCGCGTAAATGGTCGAAGCGTCTTTGTGCAGCGCTTCCGGACAGATCTGTCCGAGCTGGTCGTAGAGCTGAATTCCCGGTCTTTGTTCGAGTCCCTCGCTCACATAGATGAGCGCCTTCCGTCCGGGGATGCTGCCCAAAGCGTTCACCAGGAAGGCGAGGCGATTCGCGGCGTCCTGAACCTCGATCGAGCGGAAGGTGGAATAGCCGCGGACCATGGAAACCAGTTCCGGCAGCAGGCATACGCAATCGCATTGCTCGGCTTTGCCGAGTTCAATCCTGGATTCGATCTGCTCCAACACGTTGCGACTCTCCGCGATGCCGGGTGATTCGGTGGCCCAGCCCTGAATGCGAGTCAGCGCGGCACGGACCAGAGTGAAGTCGGTCGTGAGCGGCGTCAGCGGGCGCAGTCCCTTGTCTTCAGCGATCACCACGACTCGCGCGCCTTCGGCAAGATGACGCTCGGCGATGGTGGCCGCCTGATCGAGAGCGCGTTTGCGGCCCGCTCCGGACAAGAGCCATCGATCAACGTAGATCGCGACGGTCAGGGCCTCTCGCTCTGGTGCCGGATTGGCGGTTGCGTTCTTCGGCTGAATCCGTGACTCGCGCCCTGGGGTTGCGGCCACCGCCGTCGGTGGTTCGAACGATGCGATGACGGCGATTCGATTGTCCTCGAACAGCTCGAAGTCTTCCTGCCGAAGGTCGCTGATCGGTCGCCCTTTTCGGTCGGTCACGTAGGCGTCCACGATGACCATCTGCGCGACGGAAGGCTTGATCACGAGTGGCGGCGGTCCCTGCTGAGCTTCGGCGGGCAGAACGAGACTCAGGATCGCGAAGAGAGAGACCGACATAAGGCGCTTTTCTTGCAAGATCGGTACCGGGATATCCGGAGAGTTGTGTCCACCAGAGCGTAAGGGAAACGAGCGCGGTCTGCCAACCCATTCGCGCGACCGCGGAGCGGCGGTGGGCGTCCGGCCGGCGCACTCCAGGAGCATGCGGGTGCGCCGGACGCCCCCCCGAGGGGCTGCGGGCGAGCCAAAACCCCGC
>JANMVV010000336.1:0-17931 GCA_031392925.1 Vicinamibacteria bacterium | reverse complement strand
CATCTATCCGTTCCTGCCCCTGGGCTCCTTCATCAGGACCCGCTACGAGAACGTGAAGAAGATCCCGCAATTGAAGATGCCCCTGTTCGTGGTTCAGGGCACGAAGGACGAAGTCATACCGGTCGCCCAGGGGAAGATGGTTTTCGACGCCGCTCCTCAACCGAAGCAATACCTCGCGATCGCCGGCGCGCATCACAACGACGTGTACGTGATCGGCGGAGAGGGCTATCGAAGCACCCTGGCCGACTTCATCTCTCGCGTCACCACGCCGATCGCGGCCCCCGGTCTGGTAGAGACTCCCAAGCCATGAATCACTATCTCCTGATCTACGACCTCGCCGACGACTACATGACGCGGCGCGGCGAATTCCGCGGCGTCCATCTGAATCTCGCCTGGGCCGCGAACCAGCGGGGCGAACTGGTCCTCGGCGGAGCCCTTGGCGAGCCGGTCGACAGCGCCATCCTCATGTTCAAGGGCGACAGTCCGCGGGTCGCCGAGGATTTCGCGAGAGTCGACCCCTACGTGACCAACGGTCTCATCAAGAAGTGGAGGGTTCGGCCCTGGATGACCGTGGTCGGCGATCTGGCCTCGAACCCGGTCCGACCGTAGGCAGGACGGCGCAGCTTGCCCACCGGATGCGGCGTCCGGTAGCACCACGTCGTGTGATGTGCCTCACTTGATATTCGTCATCTCTCACGTCCTCAGAAGGTTGGCAAACCGGGCACGGAACCTGCACGGGTAGAGGGTTCGAGTGAAACGAATCATGAAACTCCATGTTCAGCCCGGACCCCTGCCGATCGCGCCGCCCTACTTTGACTGGGAGGAAGAGGACATCGATCTCATCGAAAGCGAAGAAGAGATCGACCTGACCGACCTGTTCGAGCTGCCCAAGCCGCCCAGGGACGGGGAGAGCGTTCACTAGGTGAACTCAGTCCAGGCGTTTTCTGAATCGCGCTGATGCGAAGGTCAGCCACGCGAGCCCGGTGAGGGCCAGGGTCAGCGCCTCCGGCCACAGTACATCGACGCCGGAGCCCTTGAGGAAGACGCCGCGCAGGATGATCGCGTAGTAGCGAACGGGAATGCCGAGGCTGCCGATCTGGAAGAGCATGGGCATGTTCTCGATGGGGAAGATGAGCCCGGAGAGATAGATCATCGGCACCATCAGGACGAAGGTGGAGAACATCATGGCCTGTTGCTGCGTGCTGACCATGGTCGAGGCCAGGAGCCCTAGGCCGAGGGTGTTCAGAAGGAAGAGCAGGGTAAGGCACATCAGCAGGAAGAGCGAGCCACGGAGGGGCACGCCGAAGACTACCTGGGCCAGGATCACGATGACCAGCGTATCCAGCATTCCGATGATCGCGAACGGCGTCAGCTTTCCGAGGATGAGCTGCCAGGGCCGGAGCGGGGTCACGCTGATCTGCTCGAGCGTGCCGATTTCCTTCTCGCGTACCACCGCCATCGAGGGCAGCATCATGGTCACGAGCATCAGCACCATGGCGAGCACCGCGGGGACGTAGAACCAGCGGGTCTTGAGGTCGGGGTTGTAGAAGATGCGCGGCATGACCTCGATCCTTCCTACCGAGGGCGGCCGGGCCACGGGCACGCCCAGGCGAAGCGCCGCCTCCGCGCTGCGGCGGTTCAAGGCGTCGAGCCGCGTCTGCTGCAGCGTCCCGCCCATCTCCGCGATGATGCGCGACGCGTAGCCGAGTCCCACCACCGCGGAATTGGCGTCGGTGCCGTCCACGAGAACCTGGAGCCGGGGCGGGCGGCCGGCCGCGAGATCCTTGCCGTAGCCTTCGGGGATGATGAGGACGACCTGCGCGCGGCCTTCGACGAGCCATGGCTCGGCCACCTCCGCGGTCGGCACCGAGCCCTTGATTTCAAAGTAGCCCGAGGCATCGAAACGCTCGATCAGGGCGCGACTGGCGACGGTGTGATCCCGGTCGACCAGAAGCAGCGGCACGTGGGTGACATCGAGGTTCGCCGCGTAGCCGAGGGCGAGGAGCTGGGCGAGAGGGCCGACGATCAGCGCGGGGATGATCTTGCGATCCTGCCGGAGCTGCAGGAACTCCTTGATGATCATCTGCCACAAAGCCCCCACGGTTAGCTCTCCCGTCGGCGCAGACGCGCGTAGGCCATGGTGAGGACCACGGACGCATAGAGAACGAGAAACGCGACGTCCCTCCAGTAGGGTGCGAGGCCCGCGCCCTTGAGGATGATGCCGCGAACGATGACCAGAAAGTACCTCGCGGGCACCGCGTAGGTCAGAAGCTGAATGGGTGCCGGCATCGACCGGATGGGAAAGATGAAGCCGGAGAGAAAGATGGCGGGGAGCATCGAGGTCACGAGGCCGATCTGAAAAGCGAGGGCCTGGGTTTCGGCGATGCTCGAGACCATGAGACCCCAGCTGAGCGCGCCGACCAGATAGATGAGGGTCGCCACGAAGAGGTCGAGGTAGGGACCGCGAACCACCACGCCGAACAGGACGCGCGCGGCGATCAGGATGATCACGGTGGCCATCAGGGAGATCGCGAGGTAGGGCAGGGTCTTGCCGACCAGCAGTTCGCCCGGAGTCAGCGAGGTCACGCGGAGCTGCTCCATGGTCCCGCGTTCCTTCTCGCGAACCACGGAGAGGGCGGTCGAGAGGACGGCGGTGACCATCAGAATGAATCCGATGAGCCCGGGCACCAGGAACTGCGTGGTCTTGAGTTCGGGGTTGTAGAACACGCGCGGCTCGTAGCCCACGGGCACCAACTCGATTCCCGAATGCTCCGAGTAGCGCCGCAGATTCGCGTCGGCGACGAGAGACGTGGCGTAGCTCAGCACGGTGGTGGCGGTGTTGGCGTCGGCGCCGTCGAGCAGCAGCTGGACCGTCGCGGTGCGGCCCTCCGCGAGCGTGCGGGCGAAGCCTTCCGGTATCGCGAGGACCGCCTTCGCCACCCGGGTCTCGGTGATGAGGTCCATGTCCGCCCCCGCGGCGACGTCTTTGACCAGATCGAAGTACGTGGAGTTCACGAACGCGGCCACGAGACTGCGGGACTCCTCCGACTTGTCGAGGTCGCGCACGGCGAGGCGCACATGCCGCACGTCGAAGTTGATGGCGTAGCCGTACATCAGGAGCATGATGGTGGGCAGGCCGAGGAGCATGCCGAGGCTCAGGGGATCGCGCGCGGTCTGGCGTGATTCCTTCTTCGCCATGGCCCAGATCTTCCGGAGATTCATGCGACGATGCCCCGCCCGGCCCGCGCGGCCTCTTCGGCCTCGATGCAGTGGATGAAGACATCCTCGAGCGAAGGCACGATGCGCTCGATGGAGGTGACCGGGAAGTTCGCTCGGTGCAACGCGTCCCCGACGAGGGCGCGTCCGGCTTCTTCGTCGGCCACCACCACGTGAAGCCTCGTGCCGAACACCGAGGCCTCGAGGATGCCGGACCCGCCCTCGAGGGCGAGTTGCGCGTCGAGCGGTTGGGCGCACGCCACCTCGAGCATGACGCGGCCCGCGAAGACCTCCTTGAGCTGCGTCACCGACCCTTGGGCCACGAGTCGCCCCGCGTGCATCAGGGCGATCCGGTCGCAGCGTTCGGCTTCGTCGAGGTAGTGGGTGGTGACGATGAGGGTGATTCCCTCCCCCGCCATGTGGTCGATCAGCGACCAGAAGCGCCGTCGCGAGATGGGATCGACCCCGCCCGTGGGCTCGTCGAGGAAGACGACCCGAGGGCCGTGGAGAACCGCGCAGGCGAGGGCGAGGCGCTGCTTCCATCCTCCGGGCAGTGACTGAGTGATGAGGTCTTCCATGCCCTGCAGGCCCGCGGTCGCTACTGCCCACCGCTCGCGTTCCCGCATCGCGGCGCCGGTCAGGCCGTACACGCCGCCGAAGAAACGCAGGTTCTGGATGACGGTCAGGTCGTCATAGAGGCTGAAGCGCTGGGTCATGTAGCCGATGCTTCGCTTCAGCGCCTCGGGGTCCTTCGCGACATCGATGCCGAGGACACGCGCGCTTCCCGAGGTGGGGGCCAGGAGACCGCACAACACTCGGATGGCCGTGGTCTTACCCGCACCATTCGAGCCGAGCAGGCCGAAGACCTCGCCCTCGCGCACGGAGAGCGAGAGGTCGTCGACCGAGGTGAAAGCGCCGAAACGCTTGACCAGGTGATCGACCTCGATCACCGCGGGTGCGCGCGCGGCCTCGCCGTCGCTCCGGACGCTCACCATGTCAGTGGCCGACCGCCCGGTTGAGATTCGCCGTTGCGATCTGGATCCGCGCTTCGGTCAGAGTGGCGTCGAGTTCGGCGCGGAGCAGGCGCGTCTCGGCGTCGAGAAGTTCGGAGGATGAGAGCACGCCTTCCTGGTAGCGGTCCCGGGCCACCCGAAGGCCGTCACGGCCCGCCTCGATGCCGCGCTGAGCCACGACCTTGCCGGCGAGCGCGGTGTCGAGTTCGAGACGCCGCGTGGTGACGTCCAGGCGGATGCGCGATTCGAGATCCGAAAGCTGAGCACGCAGCGCGTCGGCCTGGGCCTGAGCCTGGGCCGCCGCGGCGCTGGCCCGCCCTCCGTCGAGTACTTTCCAGCTGACCCCGACGCCGAGGTTCCAGGTGGACCTCCATCGCGCTTCCCAGGGGACGAAGCGCAGATTGGGATTGGTGTAGTCGAAGCCCGCCTCCACTCCGGCCTGGGGACGGGAGGCGGAGCGCGCCACTTTCCGGGTGGCATCGAGCGCACGGACCCGCGCGCGCAGGGCCTCGAGCTCAGGCCGGCCCGCGGTGGCGCGCTTCACGAGATCCTCCGACTCGCCAGGGCTCGGAGCCGAAGCCTGCGGCGCGGGGTCGAGATCGACCGCGGTCCCCGGGGGCAAACCCACGAGACGCAGCAGATTCGCCATGGCCACCGCGGCCCCGTTCTCGGATTGAAGCCGGGCCAATGCCGCCTGTTCGCGCTCCACCGTCACCGCGAGCGTCTCGTTGCTCGCGGCGAGGCCGAGGTCCTGGCGATTTCGCGCATCCTTGAGATGAGCCTCGTAGGAAGCCACCGCCTCGGCGAGAACCCGGGCGTTTTCGCGCGCGAACAGCACATTCACGTACGCGATATGCGTCTCCGCGTCGAGGTCGTTTGCGGCGGCGGCCCGGTCGGACGCGGCCGCGTGTTCGATCTCGGTGGCCGAGGTGATCTGAGCGCCGACCCGGCCACCGGTATAGAGAGGGAATGAGGCGCCGGCGTGGGTTCGCCAGCTGTCGGGAAGGTTGGGGAAGAGGGTACGGGGCGGCGAGCCCGGGATCGCGAGCACCAGTTCGGGCACGTTCGAGTTCCGCGTGTAGGACGCGGAAAGATCGAGGTCGGGCCGTCGGCCAGCTTCCGCGCCGCGGACTCCTTCCGAAGCCGCTCGGTTGAGGGCGCTGAAGGAGGCGAGCCTCGCCGAACTCGCGCGCGCGCGCGCGATCGCGTCGTCAAGGGTGAGCCGAACCGGGGCGGTCAGCGAGGGTGCCGCTTCGCCGGCGGTTGCGGACGAGGCGATGGGAACAAGGAGAAGAAGCAGAGCGAATCGCTTCAAAGCGAGCCTCCAGTCTGAGCCGCCTCGGCCTCGCGGGCCTGGATGCGGGCGATGAAAACGTCTTCGAGAGAATGCTGGATGGGTCGCGCGGAGAGGACCTCCAGTCCCTGGGCGCGAAGGTCCGCGGCCATTCGATCGGTCCACGCGGCCGCCGCGGAGGCGTCGAGGCGGGGAAGGGTCACGTGGACGCGTTCGCCGAAGGCCTCGACATCCTTGACCTCGGCCTGGGCGGCGATGAGCTCGATGGCGCGACGCTTCGGATGCGCGAGAATTTCCACCATCGAGCCATCCGCCTGCGCCCGCACCGCGTCCGGCGTGCTGACATTGAGAATGCGCGAGCGATCCATCAGCGCCACGCGCTGACAGCGTTCCGCTTCGTCGAGGTAGGGCGTGGTCACGAGCAGGGTCAGGCCCTCGCGTTGAAGGCGGGCCAGGATCTTCCAGAAGTCCCGGCGCGAGACCGGATCGACGCCGGTGGTGGGCTCGTCGAGCACCAGAAGCTGCGGCGTGTGAATGAGGGTGCAGGCGAGCGCGAGCTTCTGCTTCATGCCGCCGGACAGGCGATCGGCGAGGCGATTGCGAAACGGGGTCATGCGGAGCATGTCGAGAAGCTCTTCGCGGCGCGCCTTCGAGTGGCGCACGCCGTGGATGTCCGCGAAGAACGAAACGTTCTCGTCCACGGTCAGGTCGCCGTAAAGCGAGAACCGCTGCGAGAGATACCCGATCCGTTTGGACAGTTCGTCGGTCTCGGTCCACGGATCGAGGCCACAGGTGCGAACGCGTCCGCCGTGGGGAGCGAGGAGGCCGAGGATGACGCGGAGGGTGGTGGTCTTTCCCGCACCGTCCGGCCCGATAAGGCCGAACATCTCTCCGCGCTTCACCGTGAACGAGACATCGTTTACCGCCACCAGATCGCCGTACTTGCGGATGAGACCTCTGACTTCAACGACGGGCGCCTCCTCTACAGGTTCCTCGATTGCGTCGCTCATTTCCCCGCCTCCACCGGCACGAAGGTCGCCTCCGCGGGCATGCCGGGTTTGAAGAAGCCGTCCGCGTTGCCGAGGCCGACCTTCACGCGATAGACGAGCTTGATGCGCTCGTCCCTGGTCTGCACGTTCTTGGGCGTGAACTCCGCCTTCGACGCGATGTAGGTGAGCTTGCCCTTGCGGGTCTGGCCGCCGTCGGTCTTGACCTCCGCCTCCTGGCCGATGCGGATGCGGGCAAGGTCGACGTCGGCCACGTAGACGGTGAGCCACGCCTCGCTCAACTGGGTGATCACGCAAATGGGCGAGCCCACCTGGAGCTGCTCACCTGGCTCGGCCACCCGCGAGGTCAACACGCCATCGACCGGGCTCGTCATGGTGGCATCGTTCATCTGCTGAGTGAGCGCAGCGATGCGGGCCTCGATGGACCGAACCCGCGCGCGGGCGGCGTCGATCTCCTCGGGCCGCGACCCGGAGCGCAGTCGCGCGAGGGTCTGCTTCTGGGCCCCGAGTTTCGCTTCGAGAATGCTTCGCCGCGTGTTCGCGTCATCGCGCGCCTTGGTGGTGCCCGAGTTGCGGTCGAGCAGACCCTGCATGCGGCTGAGGTCGAGTTGGGCTCCGGCGAGGTCGGCTTCGGTGGCGCGGATCTGCGCCTCCATCTCCGCGATGTCCTCCTTGCGGGCTCCGGCCAGACGCAGGCGGAGGTCGGCCTCGGCCTGGGCGCGATCGGCGGTGACCTGTCGGATCGATATCTCGACATCGGTGGTGTCGAGGCGCGCCAGCAGCGCTCCCGCTTTCACGATGTCGCCTTCCTTGAGCGGCGCCTCGGTCAATCGGCCGGCGACCTTCGCGGAGATATGCACGTCGGTGGCCTCGACATGTCCGGCCGCGACGATGTTCGTGCTCTTTGCCTGGGTGCTGCATCCGGTGGCGCTCAGGGCGGCCAGGGTGAAAAGGGTGAGCTTGCGTTTCATTTGGGCGTTCCTTGTTGAACTAGGACCTGGATGAGGAAGGGACGGGGCTCATGGGTGCTAACGACCGATCGAGAGCTACGAGCAGGTGTCGCAGCATCGCGCCGTTGCTGGGGGCGATGACACCGGGCATTTCACGGGTGAGGATCCGCTCGCGAAAGGAATCGCCGACGTGATGGACCATCAGGGGCGCGAGCATGCTCATGTGAAGGAGAAGCGGATCGACCTCGCGAAATTCGCCGGTTTGCACGCCTTGCCGGATGGTTTCGGCCACGAAGGACACGATCACGAACAGCGTGCGCGAGGCTTCGGCATCGATGCTCTTCCCCCCGGCAAGAATCTCGCGCAGCATGATGTGGGGCAGGGCGCGCTTCGTCTCGAAGTGGGCGGCGATGCGGGTATAAAGAGCCCGGAGTTTCTCTCGTGGAGGGGACTCGCTCACTTTGAGCCGCGCGATCTCTTTCAAGACCTCTTCAAAGAGGCGGAGCAGGACCGCCCGGTAGAGGTCCTGCTTGGAGCCGAAGTGGTAGTAGATCATCGCCTTGTTGGCCTTCGCGCGACGCGCGATTTCGTCCACGCGCGCCCCACTAAAGCCAACTTCCATAAAGACTTCCGTCGCCGAGTCGAGAATCGAGCTGCGGCTCGTTCCTGTGTCTTGAGCTTTGGCGGTAGATTGACTAACCATTTAGTTTAACCAAAAGGTTAACGAATCTCGCGCTCCTGGGTCAAGCGGTTTGTCAGGGCGACGCTCAGTCGGCTTTCTTCGCGGGCGTGCGGTCCCAGCGATGTCCGCGCAGCGCCTTCATCAGACCAGCGTCCAGCGCTCCGGCTCTTTCCGCGGCCACATTCCCGCGCACGCTCACAAGACGGCGCATGCCCGGAATCACGGTGGTGACGTCGGGATTCGATATCACGAAGCGGAGCGCCAGTTCGGAAAGGCTCATGCCGGCAGGGAGGATCTTCTCGAGCCGCTCGATGCGGTCCATGGTCGCCGCCGTGTTCTCGGGGCTGAAGTACGAACGCCGGAAGTCGCCCTCGGGGAACACCCGGTCGCGGCTCAACTGACCGGCGAGCGAACCCTCATCGAAGGGCACACGGGCGATGATCGCGACGCCCATCTCGCGGCACAGAGGGAAGAGCTCGTCCTCGGGCGACTGATCGAAGATGTTGTAGACCACCTGCACCGCATCGATGAGCCCGGTCCGTACCGTGGCCAGGCCGTTCCACGGCTCCCATCGATTCAGGCTGATGCCGATGTTCCCGATGAGACCGTCACGCTTCAGCTCAAAAACCGCGCGCTGCCACCCGGGATCCTGAGCCCACGCGTCCTGCCAGACGTGGAACTGCATCAGGTCCAGCCGCTTCAGGCCGAGGTTCGTGAGGGTGCGCTGCGTGTATTCGAGGATGTGATCGGCCGGGAAGCATTCCTCGAGCGGCGCCTTCGCCGGGGCGGGCCAGATGCGATTCTTCGGGGGAATCTTGCTGGCGGTGAAGAGCCGTGCCGCGTGACGGCGCGTGAGATTCCCGAGGATGCGCTCGCTCCTCCCGTCTCCATACGCGAACGCGGTGTCGAAGAACGTGACTCCCGAAGTCACGGCCTCATCGAGAGCGCGTTCGGCTTCCGCGTCGTCCGTATCCTTCCAGCCCGCGAGTCCCCACATTCCGTAGCCCAGCGCGCTTGTCGGGATGCCAAGGCGCCTTGCGGTTCTGAGTTCCATGGTGTCTCTCCTCCGGTCGAACATGCAGCACAGACGTTAAGTCAGGCGGGGCACTGACCGGCTGTCGAAACCGTGGGAGACTTCGCCCACGAGCCCACGGAGGGGACCATGGCGGAAATCAAGACCCGGAAGACGCAGGCCAGCGTTGCGGCGTTCCTCGAAGCGGCCACGGATGGCGAACGACGGGATGACTGCCGCGTCGTGCTCGACATCATGAAGAAGGCCACGAAGTCGGAACCCCGCATGTGGGGGACGTCGATCGTGGGCTTCGGGACGTACACGTATAGATACGCCGACGGCAAAGCCCTGGAGTGGCCGGTCATCGGATTCTCGCCACGCAAGCAGAACCTGACTCTCTACGTCATGCCCGGGGTCAGGCTCTTCGACGACCTCCTGAAGAGGCTTGGAACTCACAAGACCGGCAAGGGCTGCCTCTACCTGAAAAGCCTCGCCGCCATCGACCTCAAGGTCCTGAAGCAACTGATCGCCGAATCGGTGCGCCATATGAAGGCTACGTACCCAACGAAGTTCTGACCGGCACCAGAGGGAGCGATCTTTGACGCCCATTTCCGCATGTGCTTGAATGACTTCTTCCCCGAGAGCCCGCGAAATCGAATGATCAAAACGAGCCGCCGCCGCGAAGGACGAGCATGAGCCACCCATCCATCGTCCTCATGACGGGGCTCGACGCCGGCGCTACCCTCGCCATCGACGAAGTCTTGAACAATTTTTCGATCGGCTCGGACGAGGGCTGCAATCTGGTGTGCTCCGGCGTCTCGGTATCGCCCCTGCACGCGTCCGTCTTTCTCGACGACGAAGGCGTCGTCACCATCTCCGACACCAACAGCCGGATGGGCGTCTTCGTCAACGCGACGAGGGTCATGGAGCAGGTGCTCGCGGACGGGGATCAGATTTCCCTCGGCCCTCCCGATGAGCCGGGCAGCGACCACCTCCAATTCGCGCTTAACCGCGCAGATGCGCCGCTCATCGACTTCTCCGATTCGGGCGAGGCCGGTCTCACCGGCCTTGAAGGTCTCGACCCTGCCCCGCTGGAGGAGCCGCTCTTCACCGCCGAACTGGGCCGGCCCGATTTCGCCGCACCGGCGCCGGATCCGAGTCTCGCGCCCCAGGAGCCTCTGCCCGACCCCGCATCCCCTCGTCACGATGAATTCCCGCCGCTCGAGATGCTCGCTTCCTCCGAGCCCGAGATCATCCCCGTCCCCGAGCCCCTTCCCCCCCCCATCCCCCCGGTGGCTCCGAAGCCTCCCGCTCCAAAGCCCGCAGTGGCGTCCGCGCGAATCACCGGCCCCATAGGCGGTGCCGCGAAACGGCCTTCCTCCGGTGACGGGGATCCGCTCGCCGGCCTCGCCGAATCCCTCGGTGGCAGCCCCAGCGGAGAGCGGCTCCAGCCTCCTCCTCCGGTCGAAGCTCCGGCTCCCCCGAGACCGATGAAGAAGTCCAAGCCCTCTTCCGCGATCATGGCCGCGCGCCTCGGGATCATCGCGGTCGTGCTGATGGCGGTCGCCTGGTTCGGCCTGCACCGGTATTCCGATTCGATCGTCATCCCCGTGGTCGACAAGTACCTGCCCGATCCCGCCGAGCCCGGGCAGACCGTCACCATCACCGGCTCCGGACTTGGTGAAGGCACCGATCCCGCTTCGTTCAAGGTCCTCCTCGGGGACGCCCCGGTACAGGTTCTGGACGGGAACGCCACCCGCATCAACATCATGATCCCCGAGTCCCTTGGCGCCACCGGCTCGCAAACCCTGTCGCTGAGGGTCGCCGCTCAGGGGACGACCTCCACCGCACGTTTGCTGAGGATCGCGGTGACCCCGAAAATCGCGACCCTCACCCCGCGCGTCGCCCTTTCGGGCGATGAAGTCGCTATCGCGGGGAAGTGGCTCGCGAACGCGAAGATGAAACCGGTGGTGACGGTAGCCGGCAACGAGGCCGAGATCCTCGAGGCCTCGCCCGTGAACATTCGCATCAAGATCCCGCAGGTCGCGGCCACCGAAGGCCAGAAGGTGTCGGTGAGAGTGGCGGTCGGCCCCGACATCGGCAAGGAAGTGCCTCTGCATTACGGGCGCCTTCCTTTCGTGGACGCCGTTTCTCCCGCGCGGGTCCTCCCCGGCGAGGTGGTGACCATCTCCGGCCTTGGCCTTTCCGGGCCCGATCTCTCCGTGAGGATTTCCGGGAGGGGTGCGGTGATCCTGGCCGGGACGGACATGGAGATCAAGGCCTCCGTCCCCGGCCTCAGGCTCTCCGACAGCGCCGGCCGCCGAGAACTCGTGGTCCAGGCCAAGGAAAGGACTTCGACCGCACTGCCGATCGAGATCCTGCGGGAGTCCTCCGCCTTGTACTCCCCGAGATTCTTCGCCGAGGGCCTTGAGGGCGGGCGGGTGGCGGTCGCCTGCGAGCTCGGGCCAGTGATGGTCCTCGGGACCGATGTCGCCTCGCGGACCCGCGCCCATGAGGCCGCCACCAAGCTCAACGCTCTGACCGCCATGGCCCGGACCACCCGTGTTCAATTCTCCGCGAGCGACGCCACCATCAGCGGCCCGGGCGGGCCGGTGCTCACTCTCGCCGCCGCGGACGGCTCGGGCAATCCGCGCGCGCTCGCCCCGGTGTGGGCGGCGGCCCTCACCGACATGTTCGACCTGTTCTTCCAGGGAAGAAGGCCCGGTCGCACCGTCGAGGTTTCGCCCGATGGCAAGGTCTTCGTGGAGATCTACGCCGCGGCCCGTCGGCGCTCGGCCGAGGCCGGTGTCGGCACCTCGGTCCTGTACTCGCCCGATCCCTCCTGGCTCCACTCGCTCGCGTCGCTCGCCTCCGCGCCGGCCATGGGATCGAGCCAGGCGGCCGCCCTCCTCGACGGCTTCTGGTCCGGAGTGATCGAGGTCCCGGGCGCCATCCAACCGCGGAAGATCGAGATCAGCCTCACCGCGATTCCCTCGGGCCTGGTCGGCCAGCGGACGTCGCGGCAGGGAGGCCTCTCCTCCGATGTGTCGCTCGAAGGGCTCCGGTACTCCAGGCGAGAACTGCGCTTCTCCTTTGTCGACAACGGGGAGAACCTGAGCTACGCGGGCCTGCTCGACGGCGACGAGATTGACGGCAGCGTCACCAAGGCCTCCGGGGCCAGGGTCGGCCGGCTGAAATTCAAGCTCACGCGTTGAGAGGTCTTCCTTGAAACGAGTACGAACCGGGCTCGAAGAACTTCTGGCCCGCCCGTCGCGAATCAAAGGCGAGAGCCTGGGCCTCATCGCGAATCCGACCGCGGTGACTCCCGACCTCACTCATGCGGCGCTTCATCTCAAGGACCTCAAGAGCACGAAACTCGTGGCCTTGTTCGGTCCCGAGCACGGCGTCTTCGCGAACGCCCAGGATCTCGAGGAGGTGGGCGACCTCAAGGATCCGAAGACCGGTCTCAAGGTCTTCAGCCTCTATGGCAAGACCCGCATTCCGACCGCAGGAATGCTGATTGGAATCGATGCGCTCGTTTTCGACATCCAGGACGTGGGCTCGCGGTACTACACCTTCATCTACACCATGTTGCACGCCATGCAGGCCTGCGCCGCTCACCGCGTTCGCCTGATCGTCCTGGATCGGCCCAATCCGATCGGCGGTGTGGGCGTTCAGGGGAACGTCCTTGATCCGCGGTTCCTTTCCTTTGTCGGAATGCACCCGCTCGCGGTGCGTCACGGCATGACCGTGGGCGAGCTGGCGATCATGTTCGCGAACGAACTCGGCCTCGACCTCGACATGGAAGTCGTTCCGATGAAGAACTACCGGCGGGGCATGGACTACGAGGACACCGGCCTCCCCTGGGTTCTGCCCTCGCCCAACATGCCCACCGTCGACACCGCGTATGTCTACCCCGGCGGCTGCCTCATCGAGGGCACGAATCTCTCCGAGGGTCGCGGGACCACGCGGCCGTTCCATCTGGTGGGGGCGCCCTGGCTCGACCCGTGGAAGCTCGCCGACGATCTCAGCCGCGCGGACCTCGGCGGTCTCGGCTTTCGGCCCTGCTACTTCACCCCGACCTTCCACAAGCACGCCGGGCAGCTCTGCGGCGGCATCGAAGTCCACATCACCGATCGCCGGAAAGTCGACGCCTTCTACGCTTACCTGGTCCTGATCGAAAAGGCGCGTGCGCAGAACCGGACGAAGTTCGCGTGGCGGAAGCCGCCCTACGAGTACGAGTTCATCAAGCCCCCCATCGACATCCTTTGCGGCACCTCCGACGTGCGCGAAGCCATCGAAGCCGGCCGCCCGGTGCGCCGGTTCAGGGAGCAGTTCGAGTCGGAAGCGAAGGCCTTCGAAGTGATCCGCCAGCCGTACCTCATGTACGAGTAAAGGGCTACTGATCCTCCGCCTGACACGCCTCGGCGGGGGGTGACGACCCCGGAATGGTGGTGACGAACACCGCGGCCAGGATGAGCGCGCCCCCGAACATGGTCTGGGTCGAGATCGATTCCGCGAACAAGAGCCGGCCGAAGATCACCGCCACCAGCGGATTCACGTACGCGTAGGTCCCGACGATATGCGACGGCAGGGTGTGCCGCGTGAACGCGAATGCGGTGAAGCCGATGATGGAGCCGAAGACGGCCAGGAACAGGATGCCGGCCCACGCGGTCCAGGGCGCGCGCAGTACCCGGCCCCACTCCTCCCGGTACACGATCGACTGCAGAAGCAGGAAGAGACCGCCCGAAGTCATCTCGAGACCCGACGCCATCACCAGCGGCAATCGTTCCTTGAGCGACTTCGCCTTGATGTAGCCGATGGTCCAGCAGATCGACGCGGTTTGAACCGCGATCAGGGCGAGGACGGGTGTCCCCGCCCCCGCGAAGGACACGTCGCCCCTGGAGGAGGCGATCATGAAGACGCCCACGAGGCCTACGAGAACGCCGGAGACCACGGGCAGCCGAAGGGACGCCCCCCGGCTCATCAAGGCCTCGGCGAGGGTCAGCCACAAGGGAAACGTCGCGACGAGGAGCGCCGTGATGCCGCTCGGGATGCTCTTTTGCGCCCACATGATGAGACCGTTGCCGATGCCCATCAGAAGGATGCCCACCAAAGCTGCGTTCCGCCACTGTTCGCGGGTCGGCTGCTTCCACGCGCCCCTCACGAGAGTGAACAGGAGCAGCGCGCCGCCCGCGAGAAGGAACCGGATGGCCGCGGCCACGAAGGGCGGCATGTGGGCGACCACCAGGCGGATCCCGACGTAGGTGGATCCCCAGACAATGTACACGATACCCAGGGCGATGAAGGCGAGGGTTCGGTCTCGGGACGTGGTGGACGCGTGGTTCAAGGCGAAGCCCGTCACTTTATTCCAGCCTCCCGGTCCGGACCGCTTAAACTCGCGTTTTCTGGAGGTCGTGGATCACCCTTGGCTATGTCAAAAAAGAACGTGCGCGCGAAGTCGTCTCAGCCGTCTCTCTTCGACGCGAACGCGAGTGAACCCGAGCCCGTCGCGGTGATGCCCGCGAAAGCGGCCGCCCTCCCGGAAGGGCCGCCCGCGCTGGAGGACGATGCCGAGGAGCCCCTCGCGATTCCAGCCGAGCCGGTCCGCAAGGTCCCCGCGCGCCGCGCAACCGCCGAGAGCCTGGCGGAAAAGCAGCGCGAGATCTCGGTCTCCGAGTTCTTCGTCAAGAACCGCCACCTCCTCGGTTTCGACAACAAGCAGAAGGCGCTCTTGACCGGGGTGCGCGAGTGCGTCGACAACTCCCTTGATGCCTGCGAGGAGGCGGGCATCCTTCCCGAGCTTCGGATCGAGATCCGCGAGCTATCCGAAGAGCGCTTCCGGATCGCGGTCGAGGACAACGGCCCCGGGATCGTGAAGGCGCAGATCCCGAAGATCTTCGGCAAGCTCCTCTACGGCTCAAAATTTCACCGCCTCAAGCAGCAGCGCGGTCAGCAGGGCATCGGTGTTTCCGCCGCGGGCATGTACGGCCAGCTCACCACCGGCAAGCCCGTCACCATCGTGTCGCGCACCTCGCCGCAGGCTCAGCCCCACCTCTTCGAAGTCACGGTCGACACCCGCAAGAACCAGCCGCTGGTCCTCAAGGAAGAGAAGACGGAGTGGGAGAAGGAGCACGGCACGCGCGTCGAGATCGAGATGGAGGCGAGCTACAAGAAGGGCCGCCGGAGTGTCGACGACTACGTGGAGCAGACCGCACTCTCGAATCCGCACTGCCGTGTTCTGTACTCGCCACCGGGTCAGGAGACCATCACCTACGAGCGCGCGGTCCACGAACTTCCCGAGGAGGCGAAGGAGATCAAGCCGCATCCTTACGGGGTCGAACTCGGCCGTCTGATGCGGATGTTCCAGGACTCCCCGGAGCGCCACATCGCAACCGCGCTCAAGAATGATTTTTCCCGCCTCACTCCCAAGGTGGTCGACGAGATCCTGAAGATAGCGGGAGTCTCGCCGAAGGCGCGTCCACGCGATCTCGACACGCCGGCCATCGAGCGCGTGCACAAAGCCTTCACCAAGGTGAAGATCATGGCCCCGCCCACCAACTGCCTCTCGCCGGTGGGCGAGGAGGCGCTGCTCAAGGGGCTGCGCGCGCGCTTCAAGGCCGAGTACTACGACGCGGTCACGCGTCCGCCCGCGGTGTACCGCGGCAATCCGTTCCAGGTCGAAGTGGCTCTCGCTCATGGCGGCAGCCTGCCCACCGAAGAGCTGATCGAGGTCTTCCGCTTCGCGAACCGCGTGCCCCTTCAGTACCAGGCCTCAGCCTGCGCGGTCACCAAGGCGGTAATGAGCGTCGACTGGCGCAGCTACGGCATGCAGATGTCGAAGGGCGCTCTTCCCGCCGGTCCGATGGTGCTGATGCTCCACATCGCGTCGGTTTGGGTGCCGTTCACGTCGGAGTCGAAGGAAGCGATCGCGCACTACCCGGAGATCGTGAAGGAACTGCGGCTCGCGCTGATGGAAGTGGGCCGGCGTCTCGGCCTCCACATTCGCCGCGGGAAGCGCGAGGCGGCGGAGGCGAAGAAGCGCGGCTACATCGACAAGTTCATTCCGCACATCGGGATCGCCCTCAAGGAAATCCTGAACCTCAAGGACAAGGAGACCGACCGCGTGGTCGCGAACCTCAAGACGGTTCTCGAGCGCAGCCGCGAGAACATGGTGTAGCCAGGGTCCCGCCGCGCCCTACCCCAACACCCGCAGGTACGCGCGCCAGGGCCCGACCGCTTCCGTGTAGGCCTTCGCCATCACACGCGAAATCTGAACAACGTGGTCGAGGTCATGCACGACCCAGGTGCTGAGGAGCTGTCCGAGGGTCACCGCGCCAAATTCCGGATGCCGGCCTTCCCTCACCCACATATCCGGCGTGACCTTCAGTTCGGCGAGCTCGGCCAGGCTTCGCGCCCGGGCCGCCGCGAACTCATCGAGAAGCTGGTTGAGTGACTTGCCGCGACTCGCCTCGAATTGGGCGAGACGATCGAACGGCGGGAAGGGTTTGGTCGCGCCGTGGTCGAGGATCACCCGCGCGCGGGGGAGCCAGTCCGCCTCCTCGCCATGAATGAGGTGGCCCACCACGTCGCAGGCGCTCCACGTTTCCGGACCCTCGGTGACGCGCGTCCAGTTCTCGGGCAGGTCGCGCAGCAGGGCGTCGAGCGTCTTTGGAGTACGCCCCAGGATCTCGAGAGCGGAGTCCAGATCGAATTGCATGTCTGTTTCCTTTCCCTGAGGTATGGGAGACCCTACAACGTCATGCCCTCGCGTTGTCGGCGTGGGCGTAGAAGGCCTTCTTCGCCACTTCGGCCGCCAGTACATAGAGGACGGTCAGGCCAATCACGGTGAAGATCAGGGGCGCGGGCAGGGGGATGAACCCGAAAACCGACGCGAAGGGCAGGTAGGGCAGTACGATGGTCATGCCGATGAAGGCCACCGTGCTCCACAAAAGCAAGGGCCCCGGTCGGCTCCGGAAGAACGGCCGTCGAGTGCGCACGACCAGCGCGATCACCAGTTCGGTCAGAAGCGATTCGACGAACCAGCCGGTTCGAAACTCGACCGCGGTGGCGCGGAACACGAACAGCAGCACCGCGAAGGTCAGGAGGTCGAAGATCGAGCTGACCAGGCCGAAGGTCACCATGTAGTTCCGGATGAAGGCGGTGTTCCAGCGCCGCGGCTTCTCCACCATGTCCGGATCCACATTGTCGGTGGCGATGGTGGTGCCGGGAATGTCTGAGAGGAAGTTATTGAGCAGGATCTGTGGGGCGAGGAGTGGCAGGAAGGGCAGGTAGACCGACGCGATCGCCATGCTGAACATGTTGCCGAAGTTCGCACTGATCGTGGTCAGGATGTACTTGAGGGTGTTGGCGAAGGTCCGCCGTCCTTCGTCGATTCCGGCGAGAAGCACCTTGAGATCGCGTTCGAGCAGTACGAAGTCGGCTGAGGCTTTCGCGACATCCACCGCGGTGTCCACGGAGATTCCGACGTCGGCGGCGTGGAGGGCGGGCGCGTCGTTGATGCCGTCGCCCATGTACCCGACCACGTGCCCGGTCTTGCGAAGGGCGAGGATGATGCGTTCCTTCTGGTTGGGGTCCACTTCCGCGAAGATGGTGGTGCGCTCGGCGAGGTGCCAGAGCGCCTCGTCCCGCATCTCGTTGAGCTCCCGGCCGGTGGTGAGTCCCACCACGGGCAGCTGCACCGCGTCGGCCACGTGGCGCGCCACCTTCTGATTGTCGCCGGTGATGATCTTGAGG
>JANMVV010000113.1:0-34244 GCA_031392925.1 Vicinamibacteria bacterium | reverse complement strand
TTCGAACTCGACCGGCGTTGGCATTTACTGAGGGGTGAGATGGATTCCACCAAGAAACCCGACCTGCTTGCGCTCGCAAGCATCCTTGCTTCAACCGGGACCCCCTACGCGGTGATCGGCGGCGTCGCCTTGCAGATTCATCAGGCGGAGCCTCGCACCATGCTCGATATCGATCTCGCCGGCCACGACGTGGCCGCCCTGCCTGACGTCGCATTGGTCGCAGCCGGCTTTTCGAAGACCGGGGAGTTCGGTCACTCGACCAAGTGGAGAGGACCGGGCGGAACGCCGGTGCAGTTCTCGGATGATCCGGCCTTTCGGGACGCCCTCGAACGCTCGAGTCTTTCGACGATCGATGGGACTCCGCTCCGCGTGGTCGTCCCCATCGACCTCGTGAGAGCAAGACTACGCGCGGCTCGGGAACCCGGGCCGACGCCGCTCGAAGCGCATCCAGGACCTCGCCGACGCGGTCTCGTTGATCGAGAGCCAGCCGGAGCTGGTGGCCGGCCTTACCGCGACCGAGCAATCGGACCTCGATCGGGCCTGAAGCAGATCCCCGTCAACGAGCGGGTCGCGAGCACTCTAAGGGACTGCGGCCTTCAACTCTGAGCCCCTCGGCGACGTGGTGCGGGTGGCCGCGCGCCGTCGCAAGCGGTTCAAGGCCTGGTCCGTGGCAGAGAGCAAACAACCGATTCCAGGAAACATTCTGGATCGATGCTCGAAGCCGAGGCACCGAATCAGCGATGGGTCGGTGACACTACCTGAACTCATGATCGGAGCTTCGGGAAGCGGGTTGTTCCTCGCCGTCAACCTGGATCTGTTTTCCCGGATCATCGTGGGCTGGGCCACGAGCGCCGTCAACAACCGGCGCCTGGTCATCAGGGCTCTCGACATGGCGCTCCTGCGTCGCGGTCCCAAGACCGGCCTGCTCCATCACACCGACCAGGGGAGTCCGTATGCAAGCGAGGACTAGATGAAGCTCCTCGCTGAACGCGGCATCGAATGCAGCATGAGGCGTCGCGGAAACTGCCATGAGCGCGCAGCCTTCCCTCCGGGGCACAACGCCGCCATGGAAGCGTTCTTCTCAACCCTCAAATTCGAGGTCGGAGAACGCTTCGAAACGACCGGTCACGCCAAGCGGGAGTTGTTTGATTTCATCGAACTCTTCTATAACCAGAAACGCCGCCACTCGACCGTCGGGAACATCAGCCCGGCGGAGTTCGAACGACGAGCCAGGACGACACAAGTAGCTTAAGAAACATGTCAACTGAATCGGGTCAAGCCCAGTTTGTCTCGGAAGGCGAGGGCCGGTGACGGAGGCGAAGGAACCGACCTCGCCGTCTCGGCCCTGAAACGTAACCCGTGTCCCGTTCGTTGCCGTCTCTCATGGCGATTTAAACGAGCGCGGGGTGGCGCGGTAGGATGACGCCTGAGGAACGCGCCTATGTCGGAATCCATCACCATTCCAGCTCATATAGAAGACGGAACCATCCATCTCGATGCGCCGCTGCCTACCGATATCGAGCGTGTGGAGGTGCGCGGATACAGGGCCGGTCGCAAGGATGGGACCGCGCTCGACGACCTGATTTCATTTCTGGAGAGTCTTCCCGCGGGCACCCGCACAAAGGATGACATCGATCGCCAGATCGAGGAAGAACGGAGTTCCTGGCGGTAGTGCGTCTCTACATAGACGCCAATCCGATCATCTACGCCTTTGAGGGCGAGCCCGCTCTCAAGAACGCGGCCTTGGCATGGCTCCGTCATGCGCGCTTCGACCCTGCCATCACGCTGCTGACCTCTCGACTTACTCGCCTTGAAGTTCGCTGCAAGCCCATCAGTACGGGCGATCTCGAATTGCTCGCTCAATACGACCGTCTGCTTGAGAGTCCGGCGATCGAGACGGTAAGCCTGACCGACTCCATTCTGGAGGCCGCCACGCTCCTGCGTGCGAGGAAGGCGGGGGCGGCCGACGCCATCCACATAGCCACCGCCATCGAGACCGGCTGCGACACGATCCTCACGAAAGATCGCGATTGGAAGCGCTTCTTTCATGGACGCGTCGCGGTGCTCGGAGTGGACGTCCCATAACCTGTCCTTGGCGCACAGGAAACGCAGTCCTGCCCCAGCCTGACGAGTGCTGAAGCAGAACTGCGTGAGGCTCATGCAGCCTACGGTGTTTCGGTGGACGTCGGCTGAAGCGACGCGCAGAGCTTCGTCAGCATCTGAACAACGCGAAGGGCGAGGGTTCTGCCACGCGCACATTCGGACGCTGGAGCCAGCTTTCGGATCTTGAGCACGTCGAACGATGCCGCGACTTCGGTCGCGCTGCCTCGGGCGTAGGTGTAGTGCCGGGACTTGTCCTTGCGGCTCCGACGGCCCCCGCCCTCCGCGATGTTCAAAACGACATGAGACTCGCACGCTCAAGCTGGTCCTTCAGAACCCGACTCAGCGTCGGCACTTTCGATGCGGCGAAAGCGTGAAGCTCCAAGGCCAGAGCGTAGACCTCGAGCTTCTCAGGGTCGAGAACGATTGCGTCTTCTCGCTCAGTGGCAAGGGCGACGCCCGCAAGCCACCGCCGTAAGGCGCCCCGCCAGCGAGAAAGATTGACCCACATACGGCCTCCGGTTCGGGACTGCGGCATGCCGCGGAGGTGAAGACAAAAATCGTCGAGTCCTTCAACTTTGGCCGTGCCACCTCAAGGCCTGTGCCCTTCCTACCTCACCCACCGCCCTAACTACTGCCGAAGGAAGGCTGGCACATCATGATCCGGGCTCAACCAGCACGTAGTCATATCTCTGTCAGTACTGTAGTCATCTTGACACCACACCGAAGATAGCGCAGACCGCGGCAATGCAGCGGGGCAGGCCGTTCAGCGCGTTTCACGCCGCTTGACGCGCGGATTCCGCGTCGCGGAGGCACGAGCCCGCGGCCTCGGGATGCCGTGGCCCACCACTACCCAATGAGTCCGCTTCGGCCGAGCCGGCACGTGCGAAAATCACCTTCTCTTATGCGGGACCGCGCTAAATTCCTCGCCGCTTTCGTGAAGCGGCCTTTCGACACGGGCTCCATCACGCCCAGTTCCACCCAACTGGCGGCGGCGATGGTCGAAGGCATGGGGATCTCCGAGGCCGACACCGTGGTCGAACTCGGGCCCGGGACCGGCGTCTTCACGAGGCTGATCCAGGAGCAGTTGAAACCTGACGCCCGCCTCCTGTGCTTCGAGATCAACCCGGAGATGGCGGAAGCGCTTCGGCGCAACTTCCCCAGGGCTCATGTGGTGAACGACTCGGTCGAGAATCTGGCTCACCACCTCAAGGAGGCGGGCCGCGACGGTGTCGACGCGACCATCAGCGGCCTGCCCTGGGCCGCTTTCTCACCCGATCGGCAACAGCGCCTCCTCGATGCGACGGCGAGTGCCATGAAGCCGGGGGGACGCTTTGCCACCTTCGCCTACTCTCATGCGGTATGGATGCCGCCGGCGCGCAAATTTCGCGAACTCCTCGACGTGCGCTTCTCGCACGTGGAGACATCCAGGGTGGTGTGGCGGAACGTGCCGCCCGCCATTGTCTACCGCTGCCGCAAATAAGGGCTATTTCAGGAAATAGCTCATCATCCGGAATCCGCGGGTTCCGTCTTTGACGAGGGTCACCGACTCGGCGCCGTCCTTGTGCTTTTCGAACACGCTGGCGAAGCGCACGGTGATGTACTTGCCCGGAGCCAGGTTCGGAAGCGCGGTCCGGATCTCGTGATTCACGTACGTCCGGGTGATGATCTTGCCCATGGTCGGACGCGCGCCACCGAGTCCCTTGGCCCAGGCGGCCTTGGTCTGCGCCTTCTGGAACGTACTCGCGGCCTCAACCCAGGTCTCCTCGAACTTCCCGGCGTCGGCAAGCGCGAGCCACGCGAGCGCGGCCTTCTTCGCGAGCGCCACATCGGGATCCTTTTCGTTGGCGACGGGCGTCGCCTGGGGCGCCGCCGCGGGCTTGGCGGCATCCGCCTTGGCGGGGGGCGCCGTCTGCCCCATCACCGAGGCCGCTAACGCGAGCGCGACCAGCGCCGGGGATCCGAAACGAAGCGAGTTCAAGATTCGTTTTCTCATGGGCGAATTATAGGGATATCGCCCCGTCCTGGACCATCACGCTCATCGGAGCGATGCGGCCGGGTAGAGCGGGCCTTCTTTGATGGAGAGAGTGAGGCTGATCTTATGGACGCGGAGAGCGGCTACACTTCCCGCAGGGCGGGCCTCAGCGAGATTTCAGAAGGAGTCCTCATGCGTGTTTCTTCGGGCCTCACGGCGAATCGGGCGGCCACCGCCGCCTTTGTGTCCATCCTGTGCGTCCAGCTCGCGAGCGCGCAGACCCCGGCGCCGACTCCGACGGCCGACGACCCGGTCGCGACCCTCGTGAAACGGCTCGATCTCGAGAAGTACAAGGCGACGATCAAGGGGCTGACGCAGTTCGGCGACCGGCGTCAGGGCACGGAAAGAAACCGCAAGGCGGTGGACTGGATCGAGGCGCAACTCAAGAGCTACGGCTGCACGAACACCGAGCGGATCAAGTACGACTTCACTCAGCCGACGCCGCGTCCCACTCCCGCGGCGGGCGCGAGTCCGGCCGCGAGGCCGGGCGCGCCGCCCAGCGGCGGCCTCGGCGGCGCTCCCGGACAGGGCGGCAGCACGCTCTTCGGTAATCGCGCGCGCACCGGCGTCAACAACGATCCCCTGCTTCAGCGGGACGAGCGCCTCCGCGCGTTGAACCTGGAGCCGACTCCTGAAGGCACCACGCCGCGCGAGGAGGTCTACTGCACCAAGATCGGAAAGAAGCTCCCGAATGAGATGTACATCGTGGGCGGCCACATGGACGGCATTGGCTGGGGCGAGGCCGCCAACGACGACGGCTCCGGCACCGCCCTGGTGATGGAGCTCGCGCGCATCTTCCACCAGCCCGGCGTCGAGACCGAGCGATCGATCCGCTTCGCGATCTGGAACAACGAGGAGTCGGGATTGAACGGCGCGCTCGCATACGTGGGCCAACGCAAGGATCTGCAGGGCCTCGAGAATCCGAAGGGCTCGGGCAAGTACCCGGAGCCGAAGTGGCTGGGCATGGTTCAGCACGACATGATGATGTGGGATCACGGCATGCCCATTCCCAAGCTCGACGCGAACGGCAAACCGGAAACCGACGGGAGCGGGCGGCCGGTGTTCGTCTCGCCGAAAGAGCAGCGGCTCGAGGCGGACGTCAACATCGAGTTCCAGTCCTCCGCGAAGGAGGCGGACGCCGCCGCGAAGCTCGCGTGGTTCTTCCGGGCCGCGAACGACAAGTACGCCACTGACTACCCGGCCGCGGTCGGCTTCCACATGACCAACACCGATTCGGGCCCGTTCATGGATCTCGTTCCCGCCATCAGCCTGCGTGAGAACGAACGCGGCATGCAGATCGGCGCGGGCTGGGACCCCAACTGGCATCAGCCGAGCGACCTGTACTCAACGTACTCCGACAAGGACTTCCGTCTCGGTCTCAACGCGGCGCAGACCACGCTGGCCGCGATCGCCCAACTCACCGGCGTCACGGTCAGGAAGCAGGAACCATGAACAAACGCGACTTCCTTCGCACCGCCTCCGTCGCCTCGATGGGGGCGGCCCTCGGCGACGTGAGTTCCCTCTTCGCGGAGGTGGCGCACCTTCCCGCTGAAGACCTCGCCCAGGACGAAGCGTTCTGGTCGGCCATTCGCGCGAAGTACAGACTGAAGCCCGACTACATCAACCTCGAGAACGGCTACTACTGCCTGCAGCCGCAGGAGGTGCTCGAGGCCTTCATCGCCCACGTGCGCGAGATCAACACCGAGGCCTCGTATTACATGCGCACCAGGCAGTACCCGAACAAGGAAGCGGTGCGCGATCGTCTCGCTGGTCTCGCCGGCTGCTCTCCCGAAGAGTTGATCATCACCCGCAATACCACCGAGTCGCTCGACACCGTGATCGCCGGCTTCGACTGGAAGCCGGGCGACGAGGCGGTGATGGCGGAGCAGGACTACGGCGCGATGCTGGATCAGTTCGACCTGCAGGCGCGGCGCTACGGCATGGTCAACAAGCGCGTGTCCCTGCCCCTCGATCCGAGGTCGGACGATGAGATCGTCGACTTGTACGCGAGGCTCATCACGGATAGGACCCGCCTGCTCATGGTCGGCCACATGGTCAACATCACCGGACACATCCTGCCGGTGCGGAAGCTCGCGGACATGGCGCACGGCAAGGGCGCCCAGATCATGGTCGACGGCGCCCACGCCTTCGCCCATCTCGATTTCAGGGTTCCCGACCTCAACTGCGACTACTACGGAGCGAGCCTCCACAAGTGGCTGGGCGCGAACCTGGGTGCGGGAATCCTCTACGTCAGGAAGGACCGGATCGAGAAGCTCTGGCCG
The DNA here is from genome assembly GCA_031392925.1 of Vicinamibacteria bacterium. Classification (GTDB taxonomy): domain Bacteria; phylum Acidobacteriota; class Vicinamibacteria; order Fen-336; family JAGNNV01; genus JAGNNV01. The sequence continues at coordinate 27,827 of JANMVV010000113.1, read as the reverse complement.
GTCTACGCCGACAAGGGGATGGCCGACACCGACATCCGCAAGCTCAACCACACCGGCACGCATCCCGTGCACACCGACCTCGCGATCATGAACGCCATCGACTTCCACGAGAGCATAGGCATCGCGCGCAAGGAAGCGCGACTGCGGTATCTGCAGAACTACTGGACGAAGCAGGTGCGCGGGCTCCCGCGCATCGTGCTGAACACCCCCACGCAGAAGCAGAGGTCCTGCGCCATCGCGAACGTCGGGATCACGGGCATGGCCCCGAAGGATCTCGCGAAGACCCTGCTCGACAAGTACAAGGTGTGGACGGTCGCGATCGACACCGCCAACGTCCACGGCTCCCGCATCACCCCGCACCTCTATACGACCACCGCCGAACTCGACACCTTCGTCCTCGCGCTGAAGGAACTGGCCGCGGCCTAGCCGCGAACGACCGCACACGCTGACCACCCACGGAATGGGGTCTGGCAATGACGGCAGGGGCGTCAGCGTTTTAGCGCGGCCAGGGCGGCGAGGACTTCCTTTTCGCGCTCGGGTTTGATGCCGGCTTTCAGGGTCGCCTGACGGTCCGCCGGAAGGGACTTGAACCAGGCGAGGGTGTCGAAGGCGGTCAGCGCGAGCGGCCGGAATGTGAGTCCCGCCCCGATCGCCTTCTGGTTGCTGCGCCGGGAGAAGCCGCCGTCCTCGCCGCCCCCGGGCACCCACACCGGCATGTCGCTCCACGCACTCACCTTCTGCTTCTCGAGGAAGTCGGCGGGAGCCCAGTGCAGCCGCGCGCCCGCGGTGGTGGCGGCTCGAACCCCCAGCAGCATCTCCCGCATCGACAGCTCGAAGCCCGGGCCCATGGCGTTGAAGATGCCGAGGGCCTTCGCTTCGGCGAGACGAATCATCCACTCGGACAGATCGCGCGTGTCGACGAACTGGACCGCGTCGCTCCCGTCGCCCGGGGCGAGAACATCGCCGCCGCGATCGAGGCGGACCGGCCAGTAGGTGAAGCGATCGGTCTCATCGCCCGGTCCGACGATGAGGCCCGGCCGCACAATCGTGGTGATCCCGGGAAACCACTTCTCCGCTTCCTTCTCGGATCGCGCCTTGAGCGGGCCGTAGAGATTGCCCATGTTCTTGCGAACGCTCTCCTGCGTTTCCTTCATGACCTCCTCATTCAGTGCCCTGGTACTTGAAGAGGGCGCCCGACTCGTCCTGCGAGGCGCCGCGATTGTCGGAGTAAACGGAGAGAGTCGACACGAAGATGTAGTGCCCGACCTGACCCTTGAGAACGGCGCCCGCGTCGCGCACCCAGAACGGAAGGGTGGTGGGATTGTCGATACACACATCCCAGGTGCGCCCTTGGAGCGACGCGAGATCGCCGGTGTTGCGATCCCCGGTCAATTCCTCGACCTGTCCCGGCCAGTCCTTCAGATTTCGACCACGATTGAAAAGGGTGAGCTTGTGACCGCGGGCGAGCGCATACCGCACCTGGTGCGGCCCGATGAAACCGGTACCCCCGAGGATAAGGATGCGGAGCGGCCGCGTCGCGGGAGCGATCCCCCCCGGAGCGGGAACGGATGCGGCGGCCGGCCGGGGCGTCGGTTCGGCGGCGTGACTGCGGCTTGCCACCCCAACCGCGGCGAGACTCGCGGCCTTGATCACATCTCTGCGTGTTGGCATGCCGCCATGTTACTCAACGGCCCGCATCGCACCGCGGTCACGACAAAGCGTTCCGGGCCGCCCGGCCGGATCGCATCGAAGGGGTAACACGTGATCAGGGTGAGCCGATCGTCGCCGAAGTCGCGCAACCGGTCGGTAGTTTCGTGATCGACCACCGCCGTCTCCGTGACGGCATAGTCCATGAGCTCGCGGTCGCGATCCTCGATGAGGAGCAGGTCGCCCGGTTTCAGGTCCTTGAGGAAACGGAAGTGGGTGTCCCGATGCCCGCCGATAACCACATTCCCGTGCTCGCCCGGCATCGCCGTGCCCGCGATGTGCCCGGGGCCGAAGGCGAGCGTCCGCCCGCTCCCACCCTCGAGAACCATCAATGAAATCCGCTGGGCCGGAGCGGCCAGCCGGGCCACGGGCGTGGTGTCCGCCCATGGCCACGGCTTCGGCGCGCCCCCTTCCTTCGACGTCTTGGTCCACGCCCGTCGAATCAACGCCTGGGCCAGCGACGCCTTTGCATGGATGTAGGCGCCCCGCGCCATCTGGCTCAGGCCCCAGCAGATGACGACCAGGGCGACAATCCGGAGACCCAGTCGTCTCCCCGTTTGCCTCACGTCCTTGCGAGGAGCCCATCGAAATGGATACGACGAAGCAACCCCCTGACCACCGCTACCCGCCTCCAAAAAGGCCGTCACCGACGCGCCGCCACGAGCAAGAAGGCGGCAGCCATGCACGCCACGAGCCCCTGGAGCAGGAAGAGGGTCGCCGGAGTTGCGGACTGCGGCAGGCTGCCAAAAGTCGCGCCGTTCGGGAGGTTGACCGGCACCGTCGCGGACTCGAGGCTCTGGTTGCCTGGGCGAACCGGGGTCAGATCAACCGCGACCAGACTCGTATGCGCGGTGATGAGGTGATGGGTCAGTCCGAGCGACACCACCTGCGCGCGGACCGCTCCGGGGTCGTCTCCCTCATGAAGACCGTCGACGAGAGACTGGATCTTGCGGCGCGCCCAGAGCACGTCGATGCCGTGGCCGGCCTCGGCCTGCTGGAGAGGCGTCACGGTCTCGAAGGGCTCGCCGTCCCGCCGGCCGGTGACTCGTATGGCGGTGGGGACGTGGTCGAAACGCGCGCCCACCAACACGGGCTCGCCGAGGTAGAGATCGGGGATCCGGTCGGGCCACACCTCCGCACTCGCGGGCTCGACGCCATCGAATGACACCTGAATGTCCGAGAGAACCGGGCTCTCGACCTTCGCGTAGAGCTCGCTCATCTTCTTCTCCACTGCGTTCACCTCCGAGATGAAGGTGAACGTCCCGCGGCCGAACTCCGCGGCCTTGGTCATGAAGTGGCTATTGGGGGCGGAGCCGATGCCCACGGTGAAGAGGCGGGCCCTCCCGAGCTTCGCCTTGATCACGGAGAAGAGCTGCTCCTCGTTGGACACCGCGCCGTCGGTCAGGAAAAGCACCTGCTTCAAGAGCGTGCGCGTTTCGGGGCCGCCCGCGCGGGAGACGAGCGCGGCCATGAGGGCGGGCAGCATCTCCGTGCCGCCGTTCGCGGAAAGGGACGCGGCGTAGCGCATGGCGCGGCTCCGGTTCTCCGGAGTCGCGGGGACGGGCGACGGGAACAGGGTCGAGGTGACCGAATTGAACTGAATCAGGTTGAACCAGTCCTCCGCATCGAGACGCTGGATCGCGATTTCGAGCGCACGCTTCGCCTGCTTCATCGAGACCCCCTCCATCGAGCCCGAGGTGTCGATCACGAACGTCACTTCGCGGGGAATCCGGACCGCGCGCGCGTCGCTTCCGGTCGGAGGGAAAAGGGTGACGAGCGCGTACGTTCCGTCCGGGCCCTTCTCGGTGGTGATGCTGCTCTGCGGCATCACGCCCGGGGCGGGCTTCCAGGAGACTTCGAAATCGCGATCGGCGGGAACCATCTCTTCGCGAAGACGGGCGTGGAAGGAGTGGCCGGAGAGCGGCTCGACCACAAGGGAATGGGTGTCGCTCGCGAGCGATGCGACCTCGAAGCCGGCATTGAGATTGACCTCGATCGAGACGCGGTTTCGTTTGAGGCTCGGAGGAAGGAAGGGCGGCTGGAGGAGGTCGTCGCCCGTGCCCGTCTCATCGTCGCCTTCGAAGCTCGGATCGGGATCCGGTTCGAGTGCGGGCTCCCCCCTGGTCAGCAGCGAAAGCGACGTCTCGATCCCCGGCATGTACCGCGGGGTCAGGGTCAGCGGGAACCTCAGGCCCACGCGGCCTTCCTCCAACTCCAGCGTCTGCTGGTACTCGATCTCCACTTCGAGCTCGTCGAGCGGTCCGAGGTTCGCCACCCGGCTGGTGAAGAGGTTCGGCCGCTGCTGCTCGACAAGGGTCGCGCGCTTTCCTTCCACGGCCGCTCGCTGGAACTCCTGTCGCGCCTGCTCTTTCTCGCGGATCTGGCCTTCGATCACCCGGTCGCCCGCGCGCATCCGCAGGTGGTCGACCGCGGAGGACTCGGGCAGCGGGAAGACGTAGACGCCTTCGATCCAGACGTTCAGCGGATTGCGGAAGCGCTGGACCACGGTGGCCCGCGCGATTACCCCGGTCACGTCGAAGCGCACGCGGGTGTCGACGGTGGGCGCCACTTGCAATGCCGTCTCCGACCCGGAGCGATATAGGAATTCGCCGGTAGTCGCGGCGTTCGGCGTGGCGCCGGTCCGGGCCGAAGTCAGTTCGGCGCCGCTCGCCAGCGCCGCCAGGCCGAAAAAGATCAGGGTCATGGCCAGAACGAGCCGCGCGGAAGCCTTCAGGAATTCCCGCGTCTCGCTGCGGGTGGGTCCGGCGTAGGCCAGTCGAACCAGGACCTGCTGGGTGAGGTAATGCCGTCTTCCGTAAGTCATTTGCTTCTCCGATTCCTGACCGCGGGAGTTTCCGCGCGATTGCGGAAGCCCGGGGGTCGTCGAAGAGGATTTGAATCAGCGGAAAGGGCGTGGGTCGGCCGGGTTGATGGCGATCTCGAGGAACATTGTGGCGAAACAATGGCAGGCCGTGTTTCGGGCAGAGCCACTCGTATAGTTCCAGCGTGCCCCGCACAATCGCCATCGTCGAGGACGACCCGGCCATCCGCCAGAACTACCGCGACGCCCTCGTCTCGCAGGGCTACGAAGTCGTTCTGTTCGAGGACAGGAAGCGGGCGCTCGAGTCTCTCCGCACCCATCTTCCCGACCTGGCCCTGCTCGACATCGGCCTCGGCGCCGACGTGGACGGCGGCTTCGCGCTGTGCCGCGAACTGCGTTCGCTCTCCCCCACCCTTCCCATCATCTTCCTGACCGCGCGCGACTCCGACTTCGACGTGGTGTCCGGCTTGCGGATGGGCGCCGACGACTACGTCACCAAGGACGTGAGCCTCCCCCATCTCTTCGCACGCATCGGCGCCCTGTTCCGCCGGATCGAGGCCGCGGGCGAGGCCACCAACGCCGAGGAGACCCTGGTCCGCGGCGCGCTCACCCTCGACGTGGCGCGGATCACCGCCGCCTGGAAGGGGCGGAAGACCGATCTGACCCTCACCGAGTTCTGGCTGGTGCACGCGCTCGCGAAGCATCCGGGCCACGTGAAGGACCGCGAGTCGCTGATGAACGCCGCGAAGATGCTGGTGGACGACTCAACCATCACCTCGCACATCAAACGGGTGCGCCGGAAGTTCGAGGCCATGGACGCGAGCTTCGACCGGATCGAGACCATCTACGGCATGGGCTACCGCTGGAACCCGGAAGACTAGGGCGGCGTAGACCATGCGTCTCGGGCTCCGGGCTCAGCTTCTGATCGTTTCGAGCCTGCTGCTCGCGATTCCGTTCCTCGGCCTGCGATCGGCGAGAGAGATCGAAGCCTTCCTGGTCGAGACCCAGGAGCAGGGTCTCGCCTCCACCGCGCGGGCGGTGGCCACGGCCCTGAACGAGCGGCCCGGGGTCTTCGTCATCGATGCGAAGGGCACGCCCGGCCGTGAGGCCAAAGCGCCGCTCATTCGCATCGAGACGCTGACGAAGCCCATCTCGGTGGACGGCCTGAGCGACGAATGGAGCGGTCAGCGCGGCGAGATTCGCGAGATCGTGGCGTCTCCTCCGACCCCCGCGCCCACAAGCGACGCCGGCATTGGAGCACCGGCCGAAGCGGCCCCGCTTCGCCTTCGCTATCGCCTGGGACGGTACGAACGCAACATCTACGCCCTTCTCGATGTCCGTGATGACATGGTCATCCGCCACGACTCTGAGTTCCCGAAGCTCGACGCGAGCGACCATGTCGAGATCGCCACCGTCACCGCGGACGATGAGTTCCTCCGCTTCGCCATTCACGAGGCCGGCGACGGCGCCGCGCGGGTGACCCTCATCCGCCCGGACGGCTCGGAGACTCCGGACTCCCGTATCGAGGCCGCGCTCCTGGAAACCGACGAGGGCTATCGGATCGAAGCTCGGATTCCGCGAACCCTGATCGGCTCACGACTCGGCTTCGCCGTCATCGACGTGGACGATCGTGCGACCCGCGCAGTGGCGGGTCGGATTTCCAGCAGCGGCGCCGAACGCCGCGAGGATCTTGGGCGCGTCTTCGTGCCGTCGCCCGAACTCGCGGCGATCGCCCAAGGTCTCGGTCGCACGCGGTCGCGGCTGTGGGTCCTCGACGTCGGCGGCCGCGTGCTCGCGCAGGCCGGAACCCTGCAGGGCGGTCGCGCGCCCCATCCGCCTCCGACCTTGCGCCAGAGCCTGGTCATGATGCTGCGGCCGATCTACGGGTCCATCCTCGTCGAGCCCACGGAGGACTTCACCGACGCCGGCCCGGACGCGGTTCAACTGGAAGGCGCCGAGATCATTCAGGCTCTCGGCGGAACGAGCGCGCACTGGCGCCGCCGCACCTCCGATGGCCGGGCGATGGTGCTCTCGGCGGCGGAGCCGGTCTGGAGCGAAGGCAGGGTGGTCGGGGCGGTTCTCGCGGAGGAAACCACGAACGAGACGCTCGCGGCCCGCAATCGCGCGTTCGAGCGCCTGTTCTTCTCCATCGCCTTCGCGGTTCTCTTCGGCGCGTTAGCCCTTCTCGCGTTCGCCACCGGCGTGTCCTTCCGCATTCGCCGGCTGCGGGACTCGGTGGAGCGGGCCATCGACCGCCAGGGACGGGTCAAGGGCGAGATCCCGCCTTCTTCGGCGCGGGACGAGATCGGCGACCTCGCGCGCAGTTTCGCTTCGATGCTCGAGCGGCAGAAGCAGTACACCGCGTATCTCGAGGACCTGCGCAGCCGGCTCTCGCACGAGATCCGGACCCCGGTGGCGGTGGTTCGCTCCTCGCTCGACAATCTCCGCCTGCACAGCGTTCCCTCCCCCGCCGCGGTGTATCTGGACCGCGCCGACCTTGGCCTGTCACGCCTTGTGACCATCGTTCAGCGCATGACCGAGGCCTCGCGACTGGAGCAAACCCTCGCCACCAGCGATCGCGAGAAATTCGACCTCACGCGCGTGATCTCCGGTTGCGTCGAAGGCTACCAGCTCGCGAACCCGGGCCGGTCCATCGTCTTCACCCTGGAGGCCGGCGGCGGCCCGATGATCGTCGAAGGCGCGCCTGATCTCATCGCTCAGCTTCTCGACAAGCTGGTCGAGAACGCTCTCGACTTCGCGCGCGAGGGAACACCGGTCGAGATCCGCCTGACCCGCGGTCTCGGAATCGCCTTCCTCTCCGTGAGCAACCAGGGGCCGGCGCTCCGAGATGACCTCGCGGAGAAGCTGTTCGACTCGATGATCTCCTCCCGACCGAGCGACGGCTCGGGCAAGGTCCACCTCGGTCTCGGCCTCGCGATCGTGCGCGCGATCGCCGACTTCCATCAGGCGACCGTGAACGCCTCGAACCGCCGCGACCCCGAGGGCGTCGCGATGACTGTCGCCTTCCCGCTGCTCCCTAACCCTTGAGGTGGGCGATAGAAGCCGGACGAAGCGATCTCTCCGATTGCCCTACGGCGCCAGGAGGCGGGCGACGCCCTCGGTGACCGCGTGAACGTGCTCGGAGGCCGTGGCCCCGACGGCGCAAAGCACGAGGAGCGCGGCCGCGAACATCCACGGACGCAAGGGGGAACCCGCCTTCGCGGCTTCGGACTCCGGATTCGCCAGGGCTTCGACCCGCGCCTCGAGGTCAAGCCAGCTTGAGAAGGCCGATGAGACCGCCACATCGGCCAGCACTTCGGCGCTGAGCGGCCGGAACGTTTTCAGCCTGGCCACCTTGAGCAGGGCCGAGGCCAGATCCAGCGCCACCTCGGGATTGCCGCGGCTCGCGCCCGCGTCGGCCGCGAACTCGCAGGCTCTCGAGAACGCGCCGCGCCACGAGCGGTCCAGACGGAACAACTGAAGGAAATCGGGGCAGGACCCGAGCCAGAGCAAACGGAGGGGGTCGCGCCGCCTCGCGTGGCTCACTTCGTGGGCGAGCGCCGCGCTCAACTCTTCCGGATCCAGAGACTTCATCACGTCGGTCGAGGCGTAGATCGTCGGCCGCAGATAGCCGCCGACGCAAAGTGCAAGGTCCTCGCCCCTCACCTCGACCACTTCGAAGGGGGATTGGACCCACGAGTTGGGTTGGCCGCGGCCGCGCCAGATCCGCAGACGGTCGCGCGTCTTCATGAACATGAGCACCGCGCGATGGAGGCCCTGGAGAAGGGGCAGGGTCGAAAGCCCGGCCAGGGCCAGCAGGAAGGCCGACCCGGTTTCGCCGGTACCCTGCGGCTCGTGACGCCACCAGGCGGGGAGGAAGACGAGCACGGTGGCCGCGGCGGCGAGCCCGAAGGGCAGAGACCGGATGAGAAGAATGGCGTCGGTCCTCGGGCCGGGCGGGGTACGCGCGAGCCGCTGGAACAACCACGGCGTCAGGGCGAGAAGAAGGGCGTCCAGAGCGGCCATCAGAAGGCCAAAGACCACGAGCAAAACGGCCGCGGCGTAGAGGGTCATCCGTGTTCCTCCGCCTTGCGCGCCCGACGCAGCGCTTTCCGCCTCTCCCTGACCAGGCGGTCGAGCGAATCCAGCAGGACCGGATCGTGAGACTCGAGAGCATCGACCAGAGCGGCCAGGGCCAGTTCGCGCGTCTCGGTTCCGCCATCGATGTCCGAAACCGCGGTCTTGAGGGCCTGCACGCCGAGGTCGGTCCGCGAAAGCCGGGCGCGGTACGCGAAAGCGCGACCCCGCGGCTCGCGGCTCGCGAGTTTCTTCTTGAAGAGCCGATCGAGGGTCGTCATCAGCGTGGTGTAGGCCCAAGGGCCGTTCAGGCTCGCCGCCACCTCACGGACGCTCATGTCGCCTTCGCTCTGCCAGAGACAATCCATGACCAGCGCTTCGAGCCGGCCGAGCACCAGGGCGCGCGGGCCCGCCTTTGGCATGCCGACGAAAGGGTCCACGCGAGTCACGTGGGGAAGGATAGCCGAACCTCCGAACTCGTCGAGACCGAGGTGAGCGCAGCGGAGGGAAGAGGCCTTTGGGCTAGATTGCTTTGATGGACCTGACACCACATGAAGGCCGGGAGCGCGCGCTCCATCGCGCCCACGAGATCGCGAGCGCCTTCCTGAAGTCCCTGCCGGCACGACCGGTCGGGGCGCGAGCCTCCTTCGATGAACTGGTGCGTGCTCTCGGCGGCCCTCTGCCCGACTCAGGCGAGGAACCGGTACGCGTGGTCGACGCCCTGGCCAACGCGGTCGAGCCGGGTCTCATCGCTTCGGCCGGACCGCGTTACTTCGGCTTCGTCATCGGCGGAAGCGTCAATGCCTCCCTCGCCGCCGACTGGCTGACCGCGGCGTGGGATCAGAACGCGGGGCTCAGCGCCACCTCCCCCGCCGCCGCCGCTGCGGAAGCCGTGGCCGCGGAATGGATCAAGGAGCTGCTCGGCCTTCCGATGCAGGCCGGCGTGGGTTTCGTGACCGGCGGTCAGATGGCGAACTTCTCCGGCCTCCTCGCCGGACGCCATGCCGTGCTCGCGCGCGCCTCCTGGGATGTCGAGACCCGGGGCCTTCAGGGCGCGCCTGAGGTTCATGTGGTCATCGGCGATGAGGCGCACGCCACCATTCTCTCGGCCCTGCGCCTGCTGGGATTGGGCGAAGCGCGCGCGCTCCGCGTGGCCGCGGACGCTCAGGGACGGATGAAGCCCGATGCCCTCGAGGCCGCTCTGGCTCCGCTCCGCGGACCGATCATGGTGGCGGCTCAAGCCGGCAACGTCAGCACCGGCGCCTTCGATCCTCTCGACGAGATCGTCGCCATCACGAGGGCGAAGAACGCCTGGCTCCACGTGGACGGCGCCTTCGGTCTGTGGGCCGCGACCGATCCCGCGCGTCGTCACCTCCTCAAAGGAGTCGAGAAGGCGGACTCGTGGGCAGTCGATGCCCATAAGTGGCTGAACGTGCCGTACGACTCGGGAATCGCGATCGTGCGCGACAGCACGGACCTGAGCGCCGCCATCACCAAGAGCGCCGCTTACCTGATCCGGGCCGTGGGCGCCGCCCGCGATAATCACGACTTCACTCCGGAATCGTCGCGGCGGGCCCGCGGTTTCGCGATCTGGGCGGCGATCCGCAGCCTCGGCCGTTCCGGCGTGAGTCAGATGGTGAGCCGTTGCTGCGATCTGGCGGTTCGCATGTCGGAACGACTGCGTGACGGCGGTGTCACCGTCCTCAATGATGTCGTCCTGAACCAGGTGCTCGTGCGCTTCACCCCCGCTCGCGGGGGCGACGCGGACGCCTTCACTCGCGCGGTGGTGGCCCGGATCCAGAAGGATGGCGTGATGTGGGCGAGCGGGACCAGGCGCCACGGAGCCGACGCGCTTCGGATCTCGGTGTCGAACTGGTCGACCACCGAAGCCGACATCGACCGCTCGGCGGATGCGGTCCTGGCGGCGGTGCGGGCCGAAGATCGCGCCTGATGGAGGCTCTCGAAAACCATGATCCATCCGAAACCAATCACGCTCGAAGGCTACGGCATGCGTCTCGAGCCGCTCGCCCTCGATCATGCGCCGGCGCTGGCCAAAGCCGCGAGCGACGGCAGATTGTGGGAGCTTGGCTTCACCTCGGTTCCCTCCCCCGGCGGCGAGACGGCCTACATTCAGATCGCGCTCGACGGTTTGCGCGACGGCCACATGCTGCCCTGGGCCATTCGCGATCTGAGCACCGGTGACATCGTCGGCAGCACGCGTTATCACGACATCATGGCCGCCATCGATCGGGTGGAGATCGGCTACACGTGGTACGCGAGGCGCTGCCAGCGCTCGCACGTCAACACCTCGTGCAAGCTCCTCCTGTTGCGTCACGGTTTCGACACGCTCGGCTGCCAGGTCGTCGGTCTGCGGACGGACATCCTCAACCTCGTCTCGCAGCGCGCGATCGAGAAGCTCGGGGCCAACCGGGACGGCGTCATCCGACACCACGGGGCCCGAAGGGACGGTTCGGTGCGCGACACCGTCATGTTTAGCATCCTGCTCGACGAGTGGCCCGCGATCCGTGAGCGACTCGAGAAGCGGCTCAAGACCGGCGGTTTCTCCGGTCAGGCCTAGGGAGCAAGACGCCCCATCGCCCGAATGATGCGATCGGACCATCGACACCCCCCTCCCCACCTGGTCTAGGCTTCGTTCCGGGCGAAACCCGCCTCAAACCATCACCAAGGAGTCTTTCCTCATGTCCGCTGTCCGTCCCATTGCCGAAGTCGCGAAAGACCTGGGAATCGCCCGGGAACACCTCATCCCCTATGGCGACGACAAAGCCAAGATCCGGCTCGAGGCCCTCAAGCCGGGCGCCAGGCGAGGCAAGCTGATCCTGGTTTCCGCGATCACGCCCACCTCGGCGGGTGAAGGCAAGACGACCACGTCCATCGGCCTTGCCCAGGGGCTCGCGAAGATCGGTGAGAAGGTCTGCCTGGCCCTTCGTGAACCCTCGCTCGGGCCCACCTTCGGCGTGAAGGGCGGCGCGACCGGCGGCGGCAAGTCCATCGTCGTTCCCGCCGAGGACATCAATCTCCACTTCACCGGCGACTTCCACGCCATTACCTCCGCGAACAATCTGCTCGCGGCGCTCGTCGACAATCACATCCACGCGGGGAACGCGCGGGGCATCGACCCGCGCAAGATCCTGTGGCGGCGGGTCATCGACCTCAACGACCGTTCGCTGCGGCGCGTGATCATCGGCCTCGGCGGCGCGCTCGAAGGAGTGCCGCGTGAGACCGGCTTCGACATCACTCCGGCCTCCGAGATCATGGCGGTGCTGTGCCTCTCGAAGGACCGCGATGATCTTCGCGTGCGACTCGGCCGCCTCCTCGTCGCGGTCGACCGAGACGGCGCTCCGGTCACCGCGAACGACCTCAAGGCCACCGGCGCCCTGATGATCCTGCTCAAGGACGCGATCCTGCCGAACCTCGTCCAGACCTGCGAGGGTGTTCCCGCCTTCGTCCACGGCGGCCCGTTCGCGAACATCGCGCACGGGTGCAACTCGGTCATCGCCACCAACATGGCTCTCGCCCACGCGGACTGGGCGGTCACCGAGGCCGGCTTCGGTCTCGACCTCGGCGCGGAGAAGTTCATCGACATCAAGTGCGCGTCGGCCGGTCTCGAGACCGCGGCCATTGTCCTCGTCGCCACCATCCGCGCGCTCAAGCGTCACGGCGGCCTGCTCAAGGACGACCTCGCGACCCCGGACGCGAAGGCGGTGGAACGCGGCATCCCGAATCTCGAGAAGCACATCGAGAACGCGCGGCAGTTCGGTCACACCCCGATCGTGGCCCTCAACCGCTTCGCCACCGACAGCGCCGAAGAACTCGCGGTGGTGCGCGCGGCCTGCGAGCGCCTCGGGGTTCCGTGCGCCGATGCCGAGATCTTCGCGAAGGGTGGCGAGGGCGGCATGGAACTCGCCCGCGCCGTGGTGAAGCATGCGCAGTCTCCGTCGCCGATGAAGCGGCTTTACGAGTGGAACGAGCCGCTCAAGCAGAAGATCGAGAAGATCTGCACGAAGATCTACGGCGCCGACGCGGTCACCTACTCGCCCGCGGCTGAGCGCGATCTCAAGCAGGCCGAACGCCTCGGTTTTGCGGGCGCGCCCGTCTGCATGGCGAAGACGCAGATGTCCCTCTCGGATGACGCCAACAAGCCGGGACGTCCCACCGGATTCACGGTCATGGTGAAGAGCGTGGTCATCGCCGCGGGCGCCGGGTTCGTGGTGCCGCTGCTCGGCGACATCATCCGGATGCCCGGACTGAACGCGACGCCTCAGGCCGAGCGCATGGACCTCGTCGACGGCAAGGTGGTCGGACTTCTCGGCGGTTGAGTCCGGCGCGATCGCCGGTTCAGAAGTCCAGGCGGGTCCGACCGCCGCGCAGAGGTATGGCCGGGCCCACGTCGATCAGCGCGTCGATCTCGATGGCGCGGGCCAGGAGGATCGCGTGAACCTCCGGGGGGATTCCTTCCGGGGCCGGAACGCGCTGCTCCGAGAGGGATTGGGCCAGGCGCTTGAGGCGACCCGCCACCGCCGCGTCCTTCTCCGCGGCGGCGAGGGTCGTGAGTTCCTTCGCGGCGCGCGACACCGCGGCGGGATCGAGTCCCTTCGCCCGCAAGGGCCGCAACCATCGCCGGTACACGATCCGCTCGAGGTAGCGATACTCCTCGGGCGGCATCCCCGCCTCGCGAAAAGCGTCCATCTGCCCACTCACCGAGCCCCCCATGCCCTCGAGCAGCCCCTGGATCTGGGAGAGACTCGGACGCTGGTTACGCCTCATCCCCTCGATGGGGAGCGGATTCTTCTCGTTGATCGCATCGAGATGACGGCGCAGGCCCAGGAAGCGGTGGAGCTGTTCGGCGGAGAGTGAAACGTCGAGAGGCGCCTTGAAGTCGTGCTCCCGGCTCCAGGTCTCGAAGTCCTTCTGAGCGCCCTGCATCTGCGCGATCGGCCGATAGATCCGCCCGCCTTCGCGAACCATGGCCGGCCCGACGAGAGCCAGGAGGAGCGCCATAAAACCGAGACCCACGGCGATAGCGATCAGGCAGCCCTTGGCTTTCACGGAACCGATTATCCTCCTCGCGGGCGCGGCGCGCCTCGGCTCCAGATCGGCGGGAGTTAGTCCCGGCCCATCGGGGGAAAGGCGCTGGTCGTAGTAACGCCGCGGCCCTAACTCGATCTTCTCGGGAGTGACCGCATGGTCCGGCGGAATCAGGATCTCCCACAGAGCCGCGGGCAGGCCCTTGGGAAGAGCAAACACGCCTCGCGGTTAGTGCGGCTTCTCTCCGGCGATGAGATCCTTCAACTCAAAGACGCGGCCGTTGGCCATGACGCGCCTGACCCTGTAGGCGGCGCTGATGTCCTCGAGCGGGTTGCCTTCCACCAGGACGAGATCCGCGAGCTTGCCGACCTCCACCCTACCCGCATCGAGCCCGAGTGCTTCCGCCGGCGTGACCGTCGCGGCGCGAAGCGCCTGGTACGGCGTCATTCCCGCATTGACGTAACCCGCAAGCTCGCCGTGCAGATTGACGGCATTCGGCGAGTCCGTTCCCGCCACGATCCTGGCTCCGGCCTTGAGAAGATCAACCACCATCTTTCCGGGTCCGGCCGGGTCGCCGGTGTCGACGCCGGGAGGGGCGCTCACTCTTCCGCTTGCGTAGGCCGCGACCTGATCCCGCATCCATTGCGGGTAGAGCCCGAACCTTGCGTCTTTGCCGAGCTCGGGATTCCTGGCGAAGACGATCCGGGTGCCCGCGTTCGCGATCATGGGGCAGAAGATAGTCTGCGACCTCCCGAAGATCTGGATGACATCCGAGTAGCTCCGCTGGAACGTGCTCATCTTCGGCGAGTAACCCCGCCGGCTGGTGGCCGCCGTGTGCTCGGTGTTGTCTACACCCACGAACGCGGAAGGGTAGACCTCGTGGGTCGCCACGGGGATGCCGTTCGCATGCGCGAACTCGACCATGCGCCTTTGCTGCAGGTCGGTCATGCGCACGTAACTCTTCACGAGATCGTGCTGCAGCACCTTCGCCCGCTGCAGTTCCATCTCGAGTTGGCCGGGACCCGAGATCGCGACGCCCATCTTGTAGTAGACGCGCTGCCATTCCATCAGATAGCCGGTCGAGAAGACCCGCGGGCCGGGCCGCACGCCCGCATCGATGACCTCGCGATCCTCGACGGCTTCGTACGGGGTCCCGCCCGGACTCCGCACCGTGGTTATGCCGAAAGACAGCCAGGCGCGACCCTGTGCCTCGCCCGTGTCCTTCTGCAGATGTGAGTGGAATTCGATGAGGCCCGGCATCAAGGTGAGGCCGGCGCCATCGATGTAGTTCGGGCCCGAGTGCCCCGCGGGCCGGTGCGGACCGACGCTGACGATGCGATTGCCTTCGATTGACACGTCGACGTCGGCTCGCGCGCTTTCACTCCTGCCGTCGACCAGCCGGCCGGCGTGAATGAGCGTGCGACCCTTCGGAATGTCCAATGTGTACTTGAGATCAACCGGCACGTCCTTGATCTCGCCGGTCTCGATGTCGATGAGCCGAAGCTTGTCCATGGACTGGTAGAGAACGTGCTTCGAGTCGCCCGCCCAGCTCGGCGAGTGCGCCTGCTCGGATGTGATGTGTCGCGGAGGTCCCAGCGGCTCTCCTGATGGCGAGACCGGCACGATGGACAGAACGCCTTCGTAGATCATCGCCATCTTGGTGCCGTCGGGCGACCACGCGGGGCCGCAGCCGCTGCGCGAGTCGATGGAAAGGTTCGGCAGGGGCGCGAACCAGCGATCGCCGCCGCCCTCGGCTGACATGGTCAGGACCTGGTTGGTCCCTTCGCGGAACCGGGTTGAATAGGGCGCCACCATGGCCACGGCCACCCTCCGGCCATCGGGAGACCACGTGGGCATTCCCGGGCCGAAGAGTGAATCGTGGATCCTCGTGACCTTCCCGGTCGTGACATTCACCACCGACACCGCGGCGCGACGCCACATGCCGTCGACCTCCAGGAACGCGATCCGCGATGCGTCCGGCGACCACGAAGCGCCCATCGGCTGGGTGGTGAGATGCGTGAGCTGACGGTCCAGGCCGGTCGTGAGGTCGCGCATCCACAGCTGCAGGAGATTGCCGCCCTTGTCCGAGGAGTAAGCGAGCTTCGTCCCGTCGGGCGACCACGCGGGCTCGGTGTCGAGATAGCGGTCCTTGGTGAGGTTCTCCGGCTTGCCGCCAATGGGCATCAGATAGATGTCGCCGATGGCGGCGAAGGCGACCTTCATGCCGTCGGGCGAGATCACGGGTCGGACGATGCCCAGGACCTGCCGCGGTGCGGTGGAGGTGAAGTCGCGCCTGCGATGGACGTACTCCGGGTGCGTCACCTGCAAGGCCGCGGTGAACTCGGCGGTCTGGGGTGCGGCGTTCGGCGTCGCGATCGAGCGTCTCCGGATCTTCCCGTCCGAGACATGGAAGAACTCGAGGGGAGACGTCCACGAGACGCGGAACGCGAAGGCGTTCTCGGTGCCGGTGAGCGATTTCCCGCCGAGCTCGAGCCGGCTCTGGCCGCCGCCCGAGGCGTGGTAAACGAGATCGCCGCCCGGACCCCAAGAGGGCGCGTCGGCCCGGATCGTCGGGTCCGTGATCCGGCGCTCCGCGCCATCGAGCAGGGCCACAACCCAGATCGACTGCGAGTTCTCGCGGGTCGAGGTAAACGCGATCTCCTTGTCGTCAGGTGACCACGTGGGCATGTAGTCGTTGGCCGGATCCTTCGTCATCTGACGCATCGCTCCG
Source organism: Vicinamibacteria bacterium (assembly GCA_031392925.1). Classification (GTDB taxonomy): domain Bacteria; phylum Acidobacteriota; class Vicinamibacteria; order Fen-336; family JAGNNV01; genus JAGNNV01. The sequence goes on along the minus strand of JANMVV010000113.1, from coordinate 11,445 downwards.
CTGCGCAGGTCGAGAACCCAGATGTTGTAGTCGCTGCCCAGAGGGTCGCCGCGATCGGACGAGAAAGCGATGCGCGTGCCGTCGTGCGAGTACGCGGGTTCGCGATCATCGAAGTTGCCCCACGTAAGCTTGCGCTGATTGGAGCCGTCGGGTGCGATGGCCCACAGGTCGTACCCGCCGTCGCGATAGCCGAAGAACGCGAGGGTCTTCCCATCGGGCGACCACGTGGGTTGCCGCGCGTCATTGAAGAGGTCAGTGATCCGCTTCGCCGCGCCGCCCTTCGCGGGCAGCGTCCAGATGCTGCCCTGCAGGTCTATGGCGAGGGTCTGTCCGTCGGGTGAGACACCCACCGACATCGACGTACCCTCGTTGACGGTGATGTCGATGGGCGCGTTTGCGGCGGGTGCTTTCGGAGGCGGCACCGCTGCCGCTTCTGTCCATCGGCCCGCGGCCAGCGCCCCGCCAACAACCACGACCGAACCTACCCACAACGACGTGCTGCGTTTCATTCTCCGGCCTCCACGCGTCGTCATGACACCCGCGCTTTATACAGGGATCGGCGGCCTTCGCGGGTGAAGCCGATCACGACGGGTCGGTTCTTCCCCCACAGGGCAGCAGAGCTCGTTGACGGAGGAAGTCGACCACGGCCCGGGCCGCGAGGTCGTGGCCGAGCCGATTCCAGTGCCCGTCGTATCGGAAATACGGTTCTCCACTGAGAACACCCGCCGCCGATTTCAACGCCTTGGTGAGATCGAGGAATGCCCACCCCTCCTGCGAGGCGATCCCTTCAAGACGCTTCCGGACCAGAGCCCGGTCCCAGACCTCCGGGTCGATTCCGTACCGGAGGATCGTGAGCTCCCAGTCACGCTCGCTCACCTCGAAGCGCGCCGGGACGTGTACCAGAACGGGGGTTCCGCCCCGCGCCCGAATCATGCGGCCCAGAGCGCCCAGCATGGCGCGCGTGTGTCGCCAGGCTTGGTCGAACTCCGGCAAGTCCCCCCGGCTCTTGTAGGCGCGGAGTTCTTCCGGGATCTCGTCGGGCTCGACCGGAGCCCACAATCCGAAACGCGACAGAAAGCGATGCAACCTCGGGGCGCCCACAAGCGTTCTGCCATTGACGAAGCTCACGAAGGCCGAACCGTCCAGGGGCCGCGGGGCCTGTACCTGAACGTGACCCGCCGCCGCGTCCATCGAAGCACCGGGCAGCGGCAGGTTGGTCACCACGAGCTTTCCCTCCATCACGGTCGTGACCGGCTTGGACGCGCCCCAGTAGTTGCCCCGGATGTTGTTCAGGATGTCGTTGTAGTAGACGAAGACCAGGACCAGGTCGGGAGACAGCCCTTCGGCCTCGTTCTGAAGCCAGAGCGCCTCCTGATCCGTGGAATAAGCGTGCACGCCGGCATTGATCACTTCGGCGCGGCACCCGGCGGCCGCGCTGACCGCCTCGACGCGCCTCGTCACCGTCTCGTCGCGCTCCACGGTGTAGCCCTCAACGAAGGAATCTCCCAGGGCGAGGATTCGTGCCGTTCCAAGAACGCGCCGGGGCGATCGCTCGACGTCGCGAAACCCCAGCGAGTTGATCACCACCCGGGTGCTGTACTCGCGCCTTCGATACTGAACCCACGCGCCGGGCCGATTCCGCCAGCCCAGGATCGGATCGAATTTCTCGTACACGCTTTGCTCACCCGTGGTCACCTCGGGCCGCGAAGCCATGAGGATTCGGGTGGCCAGTTCCAGAATCCCGGATCCGAACAGGAGGCTCGCCACCAGCAGAAGGGCGTTTTTGACCCAGCCCCCTCCAGGCGCCGCGGGGGTCCCCACTAGAAGCTCGGGGACTCCTCGTACTCGCCGAACACTTCGCGAAGCGCATCGCACATCTCGCCGATGGTCGCGTACGCGCGGCTCGCTTCGACGATGAGCGGCATGAGATTCGTCGTGCCCTTCGCCCCGGCCTTCAACTCGGCAAGAGCCTTCTCGACCCGGGCGGTGTCGCGGCGCTTCTTGAGCGAGGTCACGCGAGCGGTCTGCTCGCGCGCGGTGGTCTCGTCGATGTAGAGGATATCGAACGGCTTCTCCTCCATGGTGTACCCGTTGACCCCGACCACGATCTTCTCACCGCGTTCCATCGACTGCTGGAACCGGTACGACGCCTCGCCGATCTCGCGCTGCGGGAAGCCGTTCTCGACCGCGGCCACCATGCCGCCCATGGCGTCGATCTTGCGGATGTACTCCATGGCGTCGGCTTCGATATCGCTCGTAAGCTTCTCCACGAAGTACGAGCCGCCGAGGGGATCCGCAGTGTGGGCGACGCCCGTCTCCTCCGCGATGATCTGCTGGGTGCGCAGGGCGATGGTCACCGCATCCTCGGTCGGGAGAGCGAGCGCCTCGTCGAGCGAGTTCGTATGGAGCGACTGGGTGCCGCCGAGAACCGCGGCCAGAGCCTGAAGTGCCGTGCGCGCGACGTTGTTGACCGGCTGCTGCGCGGTGAGCGACACCCCCGCGGTCTGGGCATGGAACCGAAGCATCCACGACCGCGGATTCTTCGCCTTGAAACGCTCGCGCATGGTGCGCGCCCAGATGCGACGCGCGGCCCGGAATTTCGCGATCTCCTCGAAGAAGTCGGAGTGGGAGTTGAAGAAGAAGGACAGACGCGGGGCGAAGGCGTCGACATCCATGCCCCGGTCGACGCACCACTGGACGTACTCGATGCCATCGCGCAGGGTGAAGGCGAGCTCCTGCGCCGCCGTCGAACCCGCCTCCCGGATGTGATAGCCGGAAATCGAGACCGTGTTCCACTTCGGCATCTTCTCGGTGCAGTACTGGATCATGTCGACCAGCAGCCGCATGCTCTGCCGGGGCGGGAAGATGTACTCCTTCTGGGCTATGAATTCCTTCAGGATGTCGGCCTGGATGGTGCCCGCGAGCTTCTCGGCGGCGACCCCCTGCTTCTCGCCCACCAGCATGTAAAAGGCCACCAGCATGGGCGCCGGCGAGTTGATGGTCATCGACGTGGTCACGTCGCCGAGCGGAATCCCGTCGAACAGCGTCTCCATGTCGTCGAGCGAGGTGACCGCGACGCCGCACTTCCCGACTTCGCCTAGCGACAGCTCGTGATCCGGATCGCGCCCCATCAAGGTCGGCAGGTCGAAGGCGACCGAGAGACCCATCGATCCATTCGCGAGGAGGTACTTGAAGCGCTCGTTGGTCTGGGCGGCGGAACCAAAGCCCGCGAACTGGCGCATGGTCCAGGTCTTGCCGCGGTAGGCGGTCTTGTGCACGCCGCGAGTGAAGGGATAACTCCCCGGGTCGCCGAGGTCGCGATCGTAGTCGATGTTCTTGACATCATCCGGCCGATAGAGAGGCTCGATGGGCCGGCCCGAGATGGTGGTATGCGGCTTGAGTTCGCGACCCTCGTCCGTGGTCTTTGCGCTTGCGGCGGTCTCGGTCTTGGCCATTCGGGTCTCCTGAGGGGACGTCGCCGTCAGTTTAGCGGCCCCGGCCGCCTCGCGGCGTATCCGCCACGCTGGCCCTGTGGCCGTCACGCACCTTCGAGCCAGGTCGAGGCTCTGCGAGAATGCGCCCACCCATGGACTCCCGCGCGTTCCGCCGTCACCTGTCTCTTGCCTGGCGGGCGCTCAGCGACGCGCCCAGGGCCCCGCATGTTCATGTGCATCCCACGTACTCGGAAGCCGAACTCCTGAATCGGGCGGACGAGTTCAATGGCAACGCCGAGCTGCACTGGCAGAGCATTTCCAAAGAGCCGGACGCCCGCCTCCACGTCCTCAACAAGCCCCTCAGCACCGTCCGCGACACGCCTGGGATCCTCTATCGCCTCGGCCTCGTGCTCCACGAGCTGGATCTGGGCGTCGGCATGACCGTGGTCGATTTCGGGGCCGGGAGTTGCTGGCTCTCCTCCCTGATGAACCGGCTGCGGTGCCGGACGATCTCGGTGGACGTGAGCGGAACCGCGCTCGCCTTCGGCCGCGAGATGTTCGAGACCGACCCGCGGCACCAGATGGAGCTGAACCCACGGTTCGTGAAGTACTCCGGGCACGAGCTCGACATCCCAAGCGAATCCGTGGACCGGATCGTCTGCTTCGACTCGTTCCATCACGTCCCCAACCAGACCGAGGTCCTTCGCGAGTTCTTCCGCATCCTGAGGCCGGGCGGCCGCCTGGTGATGGGCGAGCCCGGCGAGGGCCACGCGCACAGCGACCAGGGGGCCTACGAGACGGAGATCCATGGCGTCCTCGAAAACGACATTCATCTCGACGACCTGGTGAGGCTCGCGGCCGACGTCGGTTTCCATTCCCCGCAACTGAAGCCGTTTCCCGATCCGGCGAGCCTCACCTTCTCCCTCGAGCAGCACACCAGGTTCATGGGGGGCGACGACAACATCTTCCCCGTCGACACCGTGCGCGAATCGCTCAGGCACTTCATGATCCTCTCCCTGTTCAAGGGCCGGGGCGCCCCGGACAGCCGCAATCCAAGCGTGCTCCGCGCCGAGATCAAGGCGCTCTCCCTGGCCTCACGGCCCGCGGGCGATGGGTCCATTCAGACCGTCTCGATCACCAACTCCGGCGACACGCTCTGGCTCCGCGAAGAGACGCCCCTTGGCGGCTTCGTGGTGCTCGGAGCTCACCTGCTGAATCTCAAGCGAGAGACCGTGGCCCGCGGTTTCGTGCGGGTCTATCTGCCGAAGAACGTGGCGCCGGGAGAGTCCATTGACCTGGACATCCGCCTGCCGAAGGCGAATCCGCAGGGTCACTGCCTCATTCAGCTCGACATGGTCGACGATCGGGTCGCCTGGTTCGAGCAGACCGGCTCGCCCACGCTGCTTCTCACCGACCGGTTCGAGCTTCTGACCAGCGAAGCGCCGGGGTACCTGTTCGCGAACCTGAATCTGGTGAAACCGGGCGCCTCCACGACCCTCGGGCCGGTGTCGCCGGGCCAGGGAATCGACGTCACCCTGCAAATCCACAACGCCGGGGACACCCGCTGGATCGCCGGTCCCGCCGGAGTCAAGGGACATGTGTGCGTGGGTGTCGTCATCTGCAACGATGCGGGCGAGGTTCTGATTCGCGACCACGAGCGCTTCGAGCTGCCGAAGGACATGGACCCGGTGGAACGGACCGAACTCAACTTCACGTGCCACGCGCCCAGGAAATCCGGGAAGCACCGGCTGCGCTTCGACCTGGTCGACGAAGGAATCAGCTGGTTCGAATCGTTCGGGGTACGGACCGTGGATCTACCGATTGAGGTCTCGGCGACAGAGCGAGCCGAGCGCGGAGAGACAAGCGCATAGAGGCGAGTGGATCCCGGCGCTTGCCCCCTTCAGGGGGTTCGCCGGGGTGACCTCAGAGGACGAGACTCGGGACCACGGCATCCCAGGTATGACGGCCCGCGTAGGCGAGGCCGTTGCGACCCAGGCGCTCGGCGAGCGCCTTGTCCCCCGCAAGTCGGTCCAGAATCTCCGCGAACCCCGCGGCCTCGGGCTTGAGAATCCAGCCGGTGGCGTCGGTCTCCACCTGCTCGGTCGGACCGCCCGAGTCGGTCGCGGTGAGCACCGCCTTGCCGCTCGACATCGCCTCAAGGGTGACGAAGCCATAGTCCTCGTTGCGGGGGGCGAAGTACACCGCGCGGCAACGCGCATAGTGATCGAGCTTCGCATCCTCGGACAGCGCCCCCGCGAGATCCACCCGGCCTTCGAGGCCCCTCTCACGGATCAGCGCGCGCAGGCGGGTCTCGTCATCACCCTCGCCCGCGATGACCGCGCGCAGAGAGCGATCCTTCATGAGGGCCATGGCCTCGATGAGCAGATCCATCCGCTTGAGCGGGTGCAGACGGCTTACCGCGAAGACGTAGGGCTCGTAGGCCTCGCAGCGATAGTTCCGGGCCGGGGCGGGCGGGTGAAGGACGGTCGAGGGGACGCCGATGAAATGGGTCAGCCGATCGGTGACGGTCTGCGAAATCGTGAAGAGCTTCGTCACGTTCCGGGTCAGGAGCCGTTGGTCCAGCCGGTGAATGAAGTAACGGCGGATCGTCTCCTTCAAGCGACCCTTGCGGCCGAAGCCCTGCATCACCGAATCCCAGAGATCGTAGTACTCGCGCATGGTGTGAGTCAGCCAGCAGACATGCTTCGGGTGCCTCAGCGCGAACGCGGGATAGCGCATGGTCAGGATCTGATCGATGGGACGCCCGTCGGCGCCTTCGGAAACGTCGGTCAGGCGCGTGGCCTCATAGGCATCGAACTGGCGCCCGAAGCGATTGGTCGGCGTCTCGAAGATCTCGGCCTCGTGGCCCGCGCGCTGGAGGGCCGCGACCGTCTCTTCCGCGATGACCATGTGCCCGCCGCGGACGAAGGGCGCGGAGGACGTGACGACCAGGATCCGGCTCATGCCTGTCGTTCTGGCGACAACTCGTCCCGCCTCTTGATGATCTTCGCGGGAACACCGGCCGCGATCACGGAATCGGGCAGCGACTCGTTCACCACCGCGCCCGCGCCGATCACCACGTTGGCTCCGAGGGTCACGCCGTCGAGGATCTTCGCTCCAGCGCCGAGCCACGCGTTACGACCGATGACCACGCCCTTCGAAGGCCGCGCCTGGTCGATGATCACCGCGCCCAGATCCGAGTGGTCGTGGCCACCGCCCACTACGTAAGTGTAGGCGGCGAAAAGACCGTAGTCCCCCACCTCCACCCGGGACGAGGAGAAGACCTCGCAGTTGAAGCCGATGTTGATGTGGCTGCCGAGAACGATGTCGCCGTCCTTGCACGACAGGATCGAATTGCGGCCGATGAAACCGTGGTCGCCGATCCGGATGCCCTGATTGGCGACACCCTTCGCATCGAGAAGGACGTTGTCGTCGATCACCGTCCCCTCGCCGATGTGGATCTTGTGGGGATGGCGCAAGGTGACGTCAGCTCCGAACACCACACCCTTGCCGCAGGATCCAAGCAGGGTCGGATAGAGGATCTTCCGGAGCACCAGTCCGAGGGCGCCGGGAACCCGCGAGGTAAAGAGCATCACCAGCTCGAAATGAAGGAGTCGGAAGAAGTCGCGCGATCCGACGACCAGGTCCTGGTACTTCTCGGAGGACGACCGCGGGTCGGTGATCGCGGCCTGGATGCCGACGTCCTTCATGGAGGGGGCTTCGTTCATGCGGCTGCCCCCGGCTTCGGAGAACCGGCCCGTTGTCGTACGATCACGGTTCATTCTCTCAAAAAGCGACAGCCCTCCGCGGTTCTCCCTCCGCAATTCACCTCAGAGCCTCTTTCTTGAACCGCACTCTCCTCCTTCTCATCAAGCTCGTCCTCTCGGTCGGCCTGCTCTTCTACCTCCTGCACAGCGTCGATCTCTCCGACGTTCTGCGCCATTTCATCGAGGGCCGGCACAGCCTGTTCGCGGTGGCCGCGGTCGTCTACATCGTGGTGGTGCTTCTGTCGACGGTGCGCTGGAAGGTGCTTCTCGACGCGATCGAGGGCGGGCCGACCTTCGGCGAACTTCTCAACTCCTACATGGTGGCGTCCTTCTTCGGGAACTTCCTGCCCAGCAACGTGGGGGGCGACGTGGTCCGGGTGCGCGACACCGCGAAGCACGCGGGATCGCACACCGCGGCCCTCACCGTGGCTTTCGTCGACCGGGTGGTGGGCTTCGTGGCTCTTTACTTCATCGCCGGGCCTGCGTATCTCGCGGGCGGTTCGCTGGTGCGCGGACTGGCCGGGGCGCGGGTCATCCTCCTGGGCCTCACCGTGCTCTTCATCATTCTCGGCGCGATCTTCGCCCGCGCCGGGTTCGTGACCCGCATCGTGGAGACCGTGGGCGTCCGCCGCTTCCCCTGGATTCACACGAAGTTCGAGTCGGTCCAGTCCACCGTGAACGCCTTCCGCGCCAGGAAGAGCGCGCTCGTGGAGGCCTTCCTCCTCTCGCTCCTGCTCCAGTTCCTCGGCGTCGTCTACTTCTTTCTGGTGGCCCGCGCCTTGAGGATCCCGCTCGACCTCGGGACCGCCATGCTGATGGTCCCGTTGTGCTCGCTGATCCAGGCCATCCCCATTTCGTTCAATGGATGGGGCATCCGCGAAGGCGTCTACGTGCTCTATTTCCATCAGGTCGGACTCCTCCGCGAGAGCGCCCTCGCCTTCTCAATCGTGGCCGCGGGCCTCGTGGTTCTTCTCTCCATATCGGGGCTGTTCGTGTGGCTCGCCAGGAAGTCGCACGCGCACCACTCCCCACCCGAAGCCGCCTGATGCCGGTCCTCAAGCGGAGCGCGGACGCGGGGCGACTCCTCCTCGATCTCGTGACCCGGGATCCGGCGTTCGTCCGGGGCGGCGATCTCGACCCCGGCGACATCCCCGTCTTCACGTTCCATAGTCTCGATCCGCGCTCGTTCGAACGGAAGATGATCCATCTCACCGACGCCGGGTACGGGGCCATCGGTCTCGCCGAATACCTGGACGCTCTCGCCGGACGACGCGAGGCGCCCGCGAAGTCGGTCCTCATCACCATCGATGATGGACGCGCCAGCACCTGGACCGTGGGTCATCCAATCCTGAAGAAGTTCGGCATGAAGGCCACCGCCTTCCTGGTTACAAGCGCGGTCCACGATTCCTCCGACGTTTCGGAAACGATCGGCGACGCGGCCGAATCCCTTTGGCCGGAACTCGTGGCGAGGGACGAGTCCGAAGACCGGCCGTTCGTGACCTGGGGCGAAGTCCGGGCGATGCGCGACGTGATCGACGTCGCCAGTCACACTCACCTTCACGCGCGGATTCCGGTTTCGGCCGAGGCGGACGGAGTGATGACGGAAGCGATGCGGAAGGGCTACCGAGAATTCGACTGCCCGTTCGTCTGGACCTCGGGCCGGGCGGTTCGAGGGCGCGAGGTGCCGGTGGGAACGCCGCTTCCCGTCTCTGCGCCCCGGCTCTCGGGACGGCCGGCCTACCGCGCCGTCGATCGGCGGCTCGAGACCGAGGCGGAGGTCCGCGATGCGATGCGGTTCGACCTCGTGGAGGCCCGACGCGTGCTCAGGGAGAAGGCGGACGTCGACGCTACGTCATTGTGTTTTCCCTGGCACGTTGATTCGCCGCTCGCAAGACAACTGGCCGCCGAGGCCGGGTACGTGGCGGGCTTCGCCGGCAAGGCGTCATCGGCTCCGGCGATCAGCCGCCCGGGTTCCGACCTGTTCGCTATCGCGCGGGTTGGCGAGGATTACCTCGAGCGGCTCCCCGGGCCGGGGCGCAGAACCCTTCTGTCCGTTCTGCGGCAAAAGCTGCGCCGCGGTTGAATCATCGAGTATTCATCTTTCCATCAAAGCTCTCATTCCCATCACTTAGCTCTTGGTTCATCAGCATCATTGACCCGGTAAACGCAAGGAGTATTCTGCACCCACGAAGGCACACGATGGTGCAAGTCAAGACCCTGAACCGATCGCACAGGACCCGCCGGAAGTCGCGGCAGTGGAGCCTGCTGGTTCTCGCCGGCCTGCCGCTCCTCGTCCTGCATCTCGGCCTGCTTCTCGAGCGGGCCATGCACCAGGAGACCCTGGACGCGCTCGTGGTCCTTCGCTGGAGTCTGGCGGTGGCGCTCCTGGTCGTGCTCAAACGCGTGGCTCCCCGCGCCGAGGCTTTCCGCTCCCCGACCCTTGGAATCGCGGCCATACTGATCTTCGCGATGATTCATCTGCCGGTGGCGGCCCCGGAGCCCAGCCTGCCTCTCGCCGCGACCGGTCTCGGCCTCGCCCTGTCACTCGCGGTGGTCGATCGGCGGTGCGGTTCGCTTTCCCTCAGTCCTCAAATGGCTCTCATGGCCGGGCCGGCGTCATTGGCCTGGAGCCCAGTGGTCTCGCGCGATACGTTAAAGGATCGAGCCCCGCCCGTCTCGCGGTAAAGCGGTCGTTTCTCCCCTTCCTTCAAACCCCGAAATCTCGCGAGACCATCATGGAATTTTCACCTCTTCACCAAGCCATTCTTTACCTGCCCGTCATCTCCACGTTCTGCAGCGCCTTCTTCGCCGTCGTCCTCTTCCGCCGATTCGCTGAAAAAGGCGCCGGGCCCCATCTTTTCTGGTGGGGTGTGGGCATGGTGACCTACGGCATGGGCACCTTCACTGAAGCCTTCACGAGCCTCGTGGGGTGGAACGAGACGGTGTTCCGCTTCTGGTACGTCGCGGGCGCCTTCCTCGGCGGGTATCCCCTCGCTCAGGGCTCGGCCTATCTGCACCTCGGCCGCAAGAGTGCCAATCGCTGGGCCTACTTCTGGGTGTCCGTAATCGCGCTCGCTTCCATCGCGGTGTTCCTGGCCCCCATCGATCCGACCCTCGCGGAAGCGCACCGTCTCTCGGGCAGCGTCATCCAGTGGAAGTGGGTGCGTCTCATCAGCCCGTTCATCAATACCTGGGCGCTCGTCTTCCTGGTCGGCGGAGCGGCGGTCTCGGCCCGCAAGTTCCAGCAGGACGCGCGGTTCAAGGGCCGGTTCATCGGCAACGTGCTGATCGCGGCGGGCGGGCTTCTTCCCGGCATCGGCGGTTCAATGACCCGCGCCGGGTACGTCGAGGCCCTCTACATCACCGAGCTGATGGGCCTCATCCTCATCTACATGGGATATCGATCCTGCCTGGCCGCACCCGCGGTTGTGGCGGTGCCGAGGCCGGTAGCGCTGGCAGCGTAACTGGATTCGGAACCGTCATTGCGAGTTGGTCCACGGACTACGTCCGTGACTATTGGAAGAAACCTTGAATCGTCATCGCGAGGAGCGCGTCGAAAAGCGGCGCGACGAAGCGATCTCGCGGGCTTGGTAGGGATGGCCCGCGGGGCCGGATGCTGAGGTGGGCTCGCGGCGCCGCGGACGCCTCGTGCGTCGGCACTGGAATACCGGAACGAGCGAATCGTGTGCCTCCTTACTCGGCTCGATGATCGCGAACCTTACCGACGGAATCCGGCGACTCGCGATCAACGCCTCGACGCCAGCGACCCACCTCAGCATCCGGCCCCGCTCCATCTCCGGGTCCAAGTGGCGCTTCCAGAAACCGCCTGAAGCGGCCGGGCTCGCCCGGGCTTCCACCTCCGTCATCCCGCCGGCAGCCGGGGTCCAGCCCGATCGAAAAGTGCCTGAAATGGGCCGTTCTCGAACGGGTTTCTCAGCAGGCCCCAGTCCGTAGGCTGTGGGCCGAAGCAACCCCGTCCCCCCAACTACCATCCCGCAACTGCGCCTCCGCGCCATCGATCTGGGTGAACGGAAACTGGCGGCTGACGTTCGAGTTTCAAGATGGACTCGTCCACGATCTGGACTACGAGGATTACCACTAATGACCATGCACAACCCACCCCACCCCTGCGAGTTCATCAGCGCCATGTACCTCGAGCCCCACGGCATCAGCGGCCGTCAGCTCGCCGCGAAGCTCAACGTTGCCCCTTCCACTGTGAATCGCGTCCTCCTGGGCACGAGCGC
>JANMVV010000111.1:0-27225 GCA_031392925.1 Vicinamibacteria bacterium | reverse complement strand
TTCACCATGACCCGGAGCGCCCACGATCATCGGGTCGGGATAGGAAACACCCGGCTTCTGCGAAGCCTTGGGGATGCCGTCGATGTCGGTGCCGAGGGAGATCACGGGCTTGCCCGAACCCCAGCGCGCGAACCACGCGGTGGGGATCCCGGAAACGCCCTTGGTGACGGTGAAGCCGTTCTTCTCAAGGATGCCGACGAGGTACTTCGAGGTCTCGACTTCCTGGAAGCCAAGCTCGCCGAAGCTGAAGATCTGGTCCACCATCTGCTGGACCATGTACTTGTTCTTCTCGACCTCGGCGATGACCTCGGTCTTCAGGGCTTCGAGCTTCTTCGCCTCCATGGTCCCGGGCGGCGGCGGCGGAACCGGGGTGGGCTTGGCCTTGGGCTGTGGGGCGAGCAGAACAGTGAGAGCAAACGCGGCGACAAGACTCATGCGGGAATCTCCTCCTGGAGGTTTCTGGTTGGAGGAAGCCTACCGCAAGGCCCGAAGGCCGCGCGCGCGATGCCGAATTGAAAACCAACACTGCGGCAGCCAACCGCGTCCATGCTTGTTATGACGGCGGGCGCTTTCTCACGCCGGTTCAGGCCTCGATCTTCTCGCCCGGTTCCTTCACGATCGTGGGCCTGAAGTCGAAGGCGAGGCCGTCGCCCGCGTCGTTCAGCTTGATTGTGACTTCCCCGCCCGTCTCGAGCTTCCCAAAGAGGATCTCGTCGGTGAGCGGATCGCGTACGTGCTCCTGGATAATCCTCGCCACGGGCCTGGCGCCGAACTTCGGGTCGTAGCCCTTGCGCGCGAGCCACGCGCGGGCTTCCTCGCCGAGAGTGATCGCGACCTTGCGCTCGCGGAGCTGCGCTTCGAGCTCGAGGATGAACTTCGACACGATCAATTCCATCGCCTCGAAGGGCAGGGAGTCGAAGGTGACGATGGCGGAGAGGCGGTTCCGGAATTCCGGCGCGAACAGTTTCTCGATGGCTCCCTTGCCGCGAGCCGCGGTGTCCCGGGCGACATTGCGCTGGAGGCCAATGGCGCGGTTGCTCATCTCCTGCGAACCGGCGTTGCTGGTCATGATGAGGATGGCCTGACGGAAGTCCGCCTTGCGGCCGTTGTTGTCGGTGAGGGTCGCGTGGTCCATCACCTGGAGCAGGATGTTGAAGATGTCGGGATGGGCCTTCTCGATTTCGTCGAGCAGCACCACGCAGTACGGATTCTTGCGGACCGCGTCCACGAGCAGGCCGCCCTGGTCGAAGCCGACGTATCCGGGAGGCGCGCCGACCAGACGAGACACCGTGTGCTTCTCCATGTATTCGCTCATGTCGAAGCGGATGAATTCGTTGCCGAGCTGTTTCGCCACCTGCTTGGCGAGTTCGGTCTTTCCAACCCCGGTCGGGCCGGTGAAGAGGAAACAGCCCACCGGACGATCGGCGGGGCCGAGGCCTGCGCGCGAACGCTTGATGGCCTGCGACACGAGCTTGACCGCATTCTCCTGATGAAAGACCACCCGGTTCAAGGACTCCTCGAGGGTGCGGAGGCGTTCCTTGTCGGAGAGCGAAGCCTGCTTCTCCGGGATGCGCGCGACCCGGGCGACCACGCGTTCGATCAGCGGCAGATCGACGTCGCGGGGATCCACCTTGTCGATGCGGAGCGTCGCCCCCGCCTCATCGAGGAGGTCGAGGGCGCTGTCCGGCAGCCGATGCTCGCGCATGTGCCGCTGGGCCAGCTTCGCGGCGCCGTCGATCGCGTCATCCGTGATCGAGACTTCGTGGTGCTTCTCCAGGCGATCCTTCAGTCCGAAGAGGATCTGCACGGTGTCGGCCATCGACGGCTCTTCCACCACGATCTTCTGGAGCCTGCGAAAGAGAGCCTGGTTCTTCTCGATGATCTTGAATTCGTCGAAGGTGGTGGCGCCGATGATCCGGATGTCGCCATCCTGAAGAATGGGCTTCACCATGTTCGAAAGGTCGAGGGTGCCGCCGCTGGTGGCGCCCGCCCCGACCATGGTGTGGATCTCGTCGATGAAGAGGATGGGCTTGGGTCGCTTCTTGAGTGCTCCGATCACCTGCTTGAAACGCTCCTCGAAGTCGCCGCGATAACGGGTGCCCGCGAGCATGGCGCCGGTATCGAGGGCGAAGATCTCCGCGCCCTTGAGGAACTCGGGAGCATCGTCCTTGAGCAGGGCCTGGGCGAGGCCGTCGATGATCGCGGTCTTGCCCACACCGGGGTCGCCCACCAGGACGGGATTGTTCTTGCGGCGCCGGCAGAGAATTTCAAGAACGCGACGGACTTCCTTTTCGCGGCCGATCAGAGGATCGAGCAGGCCCTGGCGCGCGCGTTCGGTGAGAGACGGGGCGAAGGACTCGAGCGGATCGCCCGCCGCGGCCGATCCTTCCTCGCCGTCGCCCGCGGGAGCGGGGCCGGAGGGAAGGTTGTCCGGGCGCTTCGAAACCCCGTGGGAGATGTAGTTCAGGACATCGAGCCGGGTGATGCCCTGCGCAGCGAGGCTCTCCGCGGCGAATGACTTCGGCTGCTGCATGAGGGCGGCGAGCACGTCGCCCACGTCGGCTTCGTTCTTTCCCGCGCTCTGGACGTGGAGAACCGCGGACTGGAGCAGGCGCCGGAAGCCGATGGTCTGCTGGGGCGCCTTTCGCGAGCCCTCGGGCACGCGGTCGATCTGCTCCTCGACGTAGACCGTCAACCCTTTGACCAGCTGATCGACATCGACGCCGGATCCATGAAGGATCCGGCGGCCCACGGGGTCGTTGGCGATGGCGAGGAGGACGTGCTCGGTCGTGAGGTGAGCGTGGCGTCGGTCTTGGGCTCCTTGCGCAGCGATCACAAGGATCCGTTCGAGAGCTGGGGTGAACATGACCCCATGATGATGCAACAGATGAGCCGATTGTCTATAGGCCCAAAGGGCCGCAATCTTCTCGCCGGCCGCTCAAGCTAAGGCACCGATATCCCCTGCGACCGGAGTAAGTCCCGCCTGCGCTTGCGTTTGCCCCTGTCCTACTTCAGTCGCCAGACCATGAAGGCGCCCAGAACGACCAGGCCCAGGACGCTGCGCCACTCGTGATTCGCGAGAAGGCGGGTCATCTGGAACTTCGATTCCCTCGGACCGCCCGGAGTCACGCGCGGGAAAAAGAGGGGCACGGGCAGCGCCCAATCGTGGTACTGGTCGGGGAATTTGCCCCGCAGGAACTTGGCCTCCTCGCGAATGATGAAGGGGTAGAAGACCACCAGATACGCTAGGCCGACGGTGACCGAGATGGGATGTCTCGCCGCGGCCAGAAATCCCAGAGCCATGAGGACGCTGCCCACATAGAGCGGATTGCGGGTATGGGCGTAGGGTCCGCCGGTGGCGAGACGGTGCGTCTTCTCGAGGTGTCCCGAGGCCCAGATCCGGATCAGTTCGCCGAGGATCGCGACGACTCCGCCCGCGAGGAGCGAATCGCGCGTGGGCTCGGCGAAGAAGAGAGCGAGCGCCCCCGCGGTGTAGCCCGCCCGGACCCGGACCCGCGAAAGGTTCAAGGCGCGTTCCGGGCCGCCGAGGAGGCGAGGCGGCGCGACGCCGCCTCCAGCACCGCGCTCGGCAGGATCTTCTTCATGGTGTCCTGATGTATGTCGCAGCTTCGCTTGTGGCAGGGGGCGCAGGCGGGAATGCGGCGGACCACTTCATCCTCCGCCGACCACGGCCCGTTGCGCGCGGGATCGGTGGGACCAAAGACCGCGACGAGGGGCGCGCCCATGGCCCCCGCGATGTGAAGAGGCCCGGTGTCGGCCGCGAGGAAGAGCCGGCAGGCCTTCGCGAGGGCGGCAAGCTCGAGCACCGATGTCGGGGGCGCGCGCTTGGCCGCGCCGCCGGAGGCTTCGATCACGTGTCCCGCGAGTTCCTCTTCGCCGGGCCCCCAGAGGACCACCGGCGCCAACTGCATGTCGGCCAGACTCTTCGCGACCTCTCCCCACAGGCTTGGGGGATAGAGCTTGTTCTCCCAGCCGCCCGAGGGTGCGATCAGCACGAGCGGATTCCCGAGGGTGGCGCGGTACTCCGCCGCCATGGTGAGCGCCTCGTCCGGCAGGACATACGGGAAGACGCGTGATCCGCGGTCGTCGATCCCGAGGCCCACCAGCAACGCGTGATGCTGGTCGATCACGTGCACGTCCTCGGGAGTGCAAGCCACGGTCTCCGTGAGCATGACGCTCGACGAGGCCTCGCGGCGGTTGTCGGCCATCCATCCGATGCGGCGGGGGGCGCCCGAAAGCCAGGCCCAGAACGCGGACTTCCACAGGCCCTGTGCGTCGATCGCCACGTCGGGGTTGAAGTCGCGAAGCGTGCGGGCGAGGCGAAAGCGGTCATTCCAATCGTAGGCCGAGGCCTTGGGAAGGACGAAGGTCTGGCTCAGACCCTTGATCGAAGAAACCAGAGGTGCGGCGGGAGGCTCCACCGCCCAGACCACTTCGTGGCCCTCTTCGATGAGCGCGGCCACCATGGGCGTGGTGTGAACCACGTCGCCGATCGAGGAAAGCCGGACTACCAGGATTCTCAAGGCTCTTCGCTCTCAATCTGTCTCGTTGAGAGCCGCGCCAGGAGCGTGCTCGTGTTGTGGTCCTTCGGGTCGCCGACGATGGCCACGCGACCGCCATAGCTCTTCACCACGTGCCGCTCCGGAACGGTGTCCTCGGCGTAGTCGGTGCCCTTGCAGTGCACATCGGGCCTCAGGGCCTGCAGAAGATTCTCGACCGTGTCCTCGGGGAAGATGACCACCCAGTCGACCGCGTGGAGTGCCGCGACCAGAAGAGCGCGGTCCTGCTCGTTCTGCAGCGGCCGTCCCTCTCCCTTGAGCTTCTTCACGGAGGCATCGGCGTTGATGCCCACGATGAGGACATCGCCCTCGGCGCGGGCGCCCTGAAGGTATCGGACATGGCCCACGTGAAGGAGATCGAAGCATCCATTGGCGAAGGCGATGGTCTTCCTCGCGCGGCGCGCTTCCGCGCAGACATCCTTGAGGGCGTCCACGTCAGCGATCTTCGAAGCGGCTCGACGGAACGGGGCGCTCATGCGAAGTCCGCGTGACGGATGGCGTGACGCAACTCGCGCGCGGACACCGTGGCGGTGCCGCGCTTCATGACGACAAGGCCGCCCGCGATGTTGGCAAGATGCGCGGCCTCAAAGGCGGTGGCGCCGGCGGCCAGGGCCAGGGTGAAGGTGGCGATCACGGTGTCGCCCGCGCCGGTCACGTCCGCCACTTCGTCGCTCCCGAAGACCGGGATGTGCCGGGGCGGCTCGCCCGCTTCGAAGAGCGACATGCCGTCGCTACCGCGGGTGACCAGGACCGAAGGCGTCCTGAGGCGCGCCTGCAGGGTGCGGCCGGCCTTCTCGAGCTTCTTCACATCGTGGCCGATGGCGACGCCGAGCGCCTCTTCGACCTCGGGTTCGTTCGGCGTGACCGCGGTGACTCCGGCAAGGCCGAGGAGGGCGTGTCGCGAATCCGCGGTGAGAGGGGCTCGATGCTTCCGGGCGAACGTGGTTGCAAGCTTCAGGACCTCCGGGCTGACCAGACCCAGGCCGTAGTCGCTGACCAGGACGCCCTCGACCGGGCCGACCCGCCGGAGCGCCCGGCGGACATGGTCTTCGCTCCATCGGTGCGCCGCTTCGGACAGGGGCCGGGTCCGATCCATGCGGACGATCTGCTGCCGCGTGGAGTGAAAACCACCGCCCAGGATCCGCGTCTTCAGCGGCGTACCATAGCTCGTGGCACGACCCACGCCGACGGTCTTGATCTTCTTGCGCTTGAGCAGCGCCATCAGCGAACGACCGGTGGCGTCGTTGCCGACGAAGCCGACCGGGAACGGCTCGCCGCCCAGAGTCTTGATGTTGTGCACGGCATTGGCGCCGCCGCCGAGGCGCAGGTCGGAACCCTCGTACTGGAGGATCAGCACCGGGGCTTCGCGTGAAATGCGTTCCACCCGGCCATTGAGGAACTCGTCCATCACGAGATCGGCGACCACCGCGATGCGCCGGCCCTGAAAGGCCGCGACCAGCGCTAAAAGCCGGTCCTTGCCGGGTAGGTGGGAAGCCTTCATCAGTGAGACTCGACGATCTGGAGCGCCGCATCGAGCGCATTCTCGGCGATGAGGTCGGGCTGACGCTTCCACCCCGGCATCCAGTATTCGATCTCCCCCATCCCGTAGCCCGTCTTCACGAGACACGCGCGCGCGCCCACGTTCCAGGCAAGCTCGAGGTCCCCAAGTCGATCGCCGATGACCCACGATTTCGCGAGGTCGATGTCGAGTTCCTTCGCGGCGCGATGGAGCATCCCCGGCCTGGGCTTCCGGCAATCGCAATCCTGACGGTACGGAGGCACGCCCGCGGACGGATGGTGCGGGCAGTAGTAGATGCCGTCGATTCGCGCCCCTGCTGACTCGACGCGGTCTTTCAGAATGCCGTTGATCTGACCGATCAGAGATTCGGGAAAGTAACCGCGAGCGACCCCGGCCTGATTGGTGACCACCACGGCGAGGCGATGGGCGGCATTCACCGCGCGTATGGCGTCGACCGCGAACGGGAAGGGCTCGAACCGGGTCACATGATTGACGTAGCCGATCTCGCGGGAGAGCGTCCCATCCCGGTCGAAAAACACGGCGGGCCGACTCATGAACGCACCTGCCGGAGCAGGACTTCAACCACGGACTCGGGATTAACCGAGGTCAGGCAGCGATGGTCGATGGGACAGGTCACATGATGGCAAGGCGAGCACTCGGCGACGCCGCGGACAAACGCGGCCCGCGCTCCGACCGGATGGGTTTCGTCGGGATTGGTGGGGCCGAAGACACCGACCGTGGGAATGCCCACCGAGGCACCGATGTGCATGGCCCCCGAATCGTTCGACACCAGACCGTCGAGGCAGGCGACCAGGCCGACAAACGCGCGCAGATCGGTCCGGCCACAGAGGTCCTGCGCGGGCGACTTCATGGCCTGAGACACCGCCTTCGCGGCCCCCGCATCGGCGGCGGAGCCGAGCAGCACGGCCCGAGCGCCGAGTTCGATGGCCAGTCGATCGGCGGTCGCCGCGAACCTCTCGGGAGGCCATTGCTTCGAAGTACCCTTGGCGGCGCCGGGGGCGATGCCGAAGAAGCGACCCGGCCCAAGCAGGGCGCGGCCCGCATCTTTCCACGCCGGAAGGGGGTCGATAGACGTGTCGAGAGCGTCGCTCGTGGGAAGGCCCATGGCGGCAAGCATCGCCCGATAGTAATGCACCTGCGAGCGCCCCCGCGCGTTTCCCGGAACGGGCGCGCTTCGGGTCAGGAGCAGGCCCCGGCCTTGGGTCGCGTAGCCCCAGCGTTGCGGAACGCCGGTCGCAGCCGCGGCAAGCGCGGTGCCGATCGAGTTGGTTAGAAGAATTGCGAGATCGAAACCCGCTCGCAGGGCCGCGATCTCATCCCTCATCCCTTTCACTTCCCGCACCGCGTCCACTTCGGGCACCGCCTCGTAGAGCGGCGCCACGGACGGACGAGCCACCACGCAGATCTTCGCTTCCGGGAACGCGCGCCGGATATCCCGCACCGCGGGCAGGGACAGCACCACGTCGCCCAGCCAGTTGGGCGCGCGGATCGCGATCCGAGCCGGGGCCGCACCGGTCAAGCGCCAACGCCTCCACGCTTCGGATGAGGCCCGGGGGAGGTCTGCTGCGTGTGCCAGCGACGGTGCATCCACAGCCACTGGTCGGGGTTCTCACGAATCGCGGCCTCCGTCGCGTTCATCATGGCCTGGGTAAGCGCAAGCACCGCGCCGTCGCCCGTTCCGAAATCGCGAGGGTCGATGGGAGGGTCGTAGATGACGCGATAGGAGAAGTCGGGCGTCATCACCGAGCGACACGGCAGGATCATGGCTCCGGTCTTGATCGCGAGCTTCGCCGCGAAGGGCGTGGTACAGGCCGGCCGGCCGAAGAAGTTCACGAAGATGCCTTCCTTTTCCTGGACGTTCTGATCGACCACGAAGGCGACGCCCTGTGCGGCCTTGAGGCGACGCATGGACCTGATCATGGCGTGCTCCTTGGCAATCACCTCATTGCCCGCGCTTTCACGCAGCGCGGTCATCGCGCGATCGAGGGCGGGATTGTCGAGGGGACGGACGACCACGCCGATCGACCCGAAGTGCTGGGGGTGGACGATGCCGTGGGTCTCCCAGTTCCCGAAATGGCCGGTCATGAGCACCACGCCATGGGGCGAACGGTGCGCCAGTTCGGCGTGCTCGCGGCCTTCAATGGTCACGAAGGGGTTGACCGACCTCGGTCCTTTCGCCAGGATGCGCACGAGGTCGAACATCACGCCGCCAAAGTGGATCCACACGCCGCGCGCGGTGCGGTCCACCTTCTCCTCCGTCCACTCCGGAAAGCTCCGACGAAGATTGTCCTTTGCGATGGCCAGATGATTTCGATCGAGAATTGCAACCAGCGCGCCGAGCCCGCGCCCGATGCGCAGGAAGATGGGACGCGGTATCACCAGGGCCAGGATCTTGAAACCCCAAAGGGCCAGGGCTTCCGCGGCGAAGCGGATCTTCCGACCCATCACAGCCCTGCCTTGATCCGAGCCAGGATCACCCGGTCGATCCGCTTGAGGACCACGGGCAACCGCTCGATATCGAGGCGCGCCGACAGCACGAGGAGCGGGAGGGAAGAAGGCCAGGACTGGATCCGGACCGCGTCCTTGGCCGTGGTCACCACCGCGAGGGCACCCGCTTTCTCGGCCGCCGCGGCCACGTCCTTGAGCTCACCTTCGGTAAACGGATGATGGTCGCGGAAGAATCGCTTTTCTGCGAGGGCGACGCCGCAGGCCGCCACATCCTTCACGAAGCGCTCCGGCGACCCGATGCCGCAGAAGGCAAAGGCTCGAGCGGGCGGATTCACCTCGACGCCCGTGCCTTCGAGCGGAAAGAAACCGAAATCGACGCGGGCGAGGGAGAAGACGTCGTCCGGTCGCCCGGCCCTCAGTTTCGCGACTCTCGGGCCATCGGTCTCCCGATCCGTGAAAATCAGGTCGGCGAAGAGGAGGGCCCGGGGAGACTCCCGGAGCATTCCCGCCGGCATGACGCGGGCGGCCAGATCGCCTTCGGTGACGCAGACCACGTCCAGATCCCGGACCAGCCGGCGATGCTGGAAGGCGGAGTCCACCAGCACGATCCGCTTGCCGAAGCGTTCTTCGAGGAGACGACCGGCCGCCACCTTGTCCCGCCCCACCACGATCGGACAGCCCGGAAGCTCGTGGGCGAGAAGAAGGGCTTCATCGCCCACGCTGGCGACGGACTCGAGCGGACGCTCTCCATCGGACACCACCCGCGGCCTCGGATCCGCCCCGCGATAGCCGTGGCCCAGGACGCCGACCTTTGGACCGCGGGCGGAGAGAGCGTGCGCGAGTTCGATGACTGCGGGCGTCTTCATCGACCCGCCCATGGCGAGGCCGCCGACGCTGATCACCGGCGAGCGCAGCCGTTCCGACTTCAGGAGGCCGCGCGCGTACGCCCTACGACGAAGAGAGGCCCCAAAACCGTAAAGCCACCCCAGCGGGGCCAGAATCGAAAGAGCCTGTCGCAATGAGCCTCAATGGATCAACGCGGAGAGCCCGTCGACGGTTCGTCCCAGAGCACCTCGATTGGGCTCGATCAATGCCCGCCCCTTGCCGCCCACTTCGTCGCGGCGCGCCTTGTCGGTCACGAACGACACGATCTCGCGCGCGAGTTCGGCGGCGTCCTTCACGAAGACGAGCGCGCCCTCGCGATGGAACTCGTTCGCGATCTCCTGGAAGTTCTGGACGTTGGGCCCGGTGAGGACGGGCACGCCGCTCGCGGAAACCTCGAGGACGTTGTGGCCGCCTTGCGGCACCAACGAGCCTCCCACGAAGCCCACGGTAGCGAGCGAGTAGACGGAGGCGAGCTCACCGAGGGTGTCGAGCAGGAGGACATCTCCCGCCTTCCACTGGCCGGGCTCCAGGTCGGTTCGCCGCACGCAGTTGAAACCCGCGGCCTTCACGATGGCGAATGCGTCCGCGAAACGGTCGGGGTGTCGAGGGGCCAGAACGAGACCGACATTCGGCACCTTTTCGCGAGCGATCTGAAGGGCCTTGAGGACGATCTCCTCCTCCCCGGGAACGGTGCTGCCCGCCACCAGAATGGGCCTCGCGGGATCGGAGAGGATGATCCGCGCGAGGCGCTCCTTGGGCCGGGCGGTGTCGAGCGCGTCGAACTTGAGATTGCCGGTGACCTTCACCCGTCCTTCGGGGGCGCCCATGGTCCGGATGCGCTCGGCGTGCGGTTCGGCCTGCATGAAGAAGGCGTCGACTTTCGAGAGCGTGCCCGTCAAAAGGCCGCGGATCCGGCGGTACCGGGGATACGACCTCGGGGAGATCCGGCCGTTAACCAGGGCGATCTTCGTGCCGCGAGCGTGGGCTTCGTGGATGAGATTCGGCCACAACTCGGTCTCGACGATGACCAGGAGGTCAGGCTGAAGGGTGTCAAGGACCTTGCGAACCGGGGACGGGAAATCGAACGGCGCGTAGAAGAGACCGTCGATACCATGAACGCGCTGGCGGGCCACCGCGTTGCCCGCGACGGTGGAGGTGGACAGGAAGATACGGTGCCTGGGAAAGCGCTTCTTGAGCGGTTCCACCAGGATCCTGGAAGCGAGAACTTCACCCACTGAAACCGCGTGAATCCAGATCGACCGATCACCATCCACGTTCAGATAAACCGGCAGCGCGCCGAAGCGCTCCTTGAAGTTCGCGGTGTAACGGTTGGTGCCCCGGCCCCGCCACAGGAAGAAGGGCGCCGCGAACGCAAACCCGAGGCCCAGGAAGAAGGTGTAGATGGAGAGCATTTGGCTGAACGGCCAGAAGGGCCGCGTCGCGAACTATAGTCGCGGTAATAAGTTCTTCGAAGTGAGCGGGTTCGGTTTCTTCCCCATGAACATTAGCGAAGCGTCTCAAGCCATACCGCAAACCCGGGGGGCGTCTCCCTTCATTGCCTTGATCGGCCGGGTGATCTACCGGGTCCTCGGCTGGAAGTGCGTCGGACAGACGCCGAGCTTCAAGAAATACGTGATCATCGCGGCGCCCCACACCTCCAACTGGGACGGCTTCTTCCTCATCGGCGCCGCGTCCATGCTCAATCTGAAGTTCTCCTTCTTCGGCAAGCACTCGCTCTTCAGGGGCCCTATGGGCTGGTTCCTGCGAAGCCGGGGCGGCATACCCCTCGACCGGAGTCGGAATCAGAGCTTCGTCGGCCAGGCCGTCTCCTGGTTCGACCGCCTCGAGACCTTCGCCCTCGGAGTGGCTCCCGAGGGCACGCGCCAACTCACCACCGGCTGGAAGACCGGCTTCTACTACATCGCGCTCAAGGCCAAAGTGCCGATCGTCCTCGGTTACATCGACTACGCGAAGAAAGAGGGCGGAATCCTCCCCGAAGTCCTCATCCCCACCGGGAACATCGACCAGGACTTCGAAACCCTGCAGCGTTTGTATGGTCCGCTCGTCGCCAGACACCCCCAATGGAAGGGGCCGATCGTTCCTCTCCGTCGAGGGCAGGACGACTCCCGCTCTCCGGGCGCCGGAGATGAGGGTAACCGATTTACCGGAAAAGACATCTGAACCATCACGAAAACGAAAGAGGAGACACATCATGGGCGCGTCCACGATTCGCAAGGCTTCGAACCTGGCCCTAAGACTGCTTGGCTACCTCGACTGGGTTCCGGGACTCCTGACCCGTCTGGTGGTCGGGTTCGCCTTCTATGACTCGGGCAGCGGAAAGCTGAAGAACATCGAGAACACGGTGAATTTCTTCACCGAGCTGGGCATTCCCTTTCCCGAGCTGAACGCGGCCTTCGTATCGCGGCTCGAATACTACGGAGGCATCCTCCTGCTCGCGGGAGTCCTGACCCGGATCGTGGCGCTGCTGCTCTCCTCGACCATGATCGTGGCCCTGCTGACCGCCGATCGCGACACCTTCGTTGGGGCCTTGACGCGGAGCTCGGAGGCCGGACTGTCGGACGTGGCTCCGTTCGTGCTCGGGGTGTTCCTTTCCTGGCTGGTCATCCGGGGCGCCGGCGCCATAAGCGTGGATGCGCTGCTGAAGCGGTTCATCAACCAGGGAGCCGGCCCCGAAGAAGGGCAACGCCCGGCCGGCGGCGCCGGACACTAGAATCGAGGCGTGGGGGCCCCGACCACCGCCGAACACCAGCGTCTTCTCCGCGAGGCATCGGCCGGCGAGGACTGGCGGCTGTTCGGGCCGTATCTCGCCGAGCGTCAGTGGGGCACCGTGCGCGAGGACTACTCCGCGGACGGGGCCTGCTGGGACTACTTTCCCCACGACCATGCGAGGTCGCGCGCCTACCGCTGGGGTGAGGACGGCCTGCTCGGCTTTTCCGATCGCGAGGCGCGGCTGTGTTTCGGCCTGGCCCTGTGGAACGGCCGCGACCCGATCCTGAAGGAACGCCTCTTCGGTCTCGCCGCCCCCGAAGGAAACCACGGCGAGGACGTCAAGGAGCTCTACTACTACCTCGATTCGACGCCCACCCACTCGTACTTCAAGGCTCTGTACAAGTACCCGCTCTGGGCGTATCCCTATGAATGGCTGGTGCGGGAAGGGCGCTCTCGCGACATCCTCGAACCGGAGTTCGAAATCGAAGACACCGGCCTCTTCGATCGCAACCGATACGTCGACGTGACCGCGGAGTACGCGAAGGCCTCGCCCACCGACATGGTCATGCGCATCACCCTCGCCAACCGGTCCGGCGACGATGCCCTCCTCCACCTGATACCGCAGTTGTGGTTTCGGAACACCTGGGCGTGGGGGCGCGACGATCAGCCAGGGTACGGCCCGAAGCCACGGATGCGACTGGGGGCGCGTCGCTGCGTGGCCCTGGCCCACCAGGAGCTCGGCCGGTACCTTTGGGAGGCGGGGATCGCTTCGAACGGCGTCGAGCCTCAACTCCTCTTCACCGACAACGAAACCAACATGCAGCGCCTCTTCGGCTTCGCGAGTCCGAGCCCCTTCGTGAAGGACGCATTTCACGAACGCGTGGTCGACGGCCGGATCAACGCGGTCAATCCGGCGAACGAGGGAACCAAGGCCGGTGCGCACTACCGACTCAAGATCAAGGCGCACGAGTCCGTGTCTGTCCTCCTCCGCCTTGCTTCCGAAGCGGACATCCAGGCTCGTCTCGGGCTGCGTCACGCCGAGGAAACGATAAGGACGCGGGCGGCGGAGGCGGATCGTTTCTACGAGGTGCTTCTGCCGCGCACCGTCACCACCGACGAAAGGAACGTGCTGCGCCAGGGTTACGCGTCGCTCCTGTGGTCCAAGCAGTTCTACAACCTGAATGTCGCCGACTGGCTCAAGGGCGACCCCAGCCAGCCCGTGCCTCCGGCGAAGCGGCTCAAGGGCCGCAACTGGGACTGGTCGCACCTCGTGAATCACGACCTCATTTCCGTTCCAGACAAATGGGAATACCCCTGGTACGCGGCCTGGGACCTCGCCTTCCACATGATTCCCTTCGCCCGCGTGGATCCTGAATTCGCGCGCGCTCAGCTCGCCCTCTTTCTGAGCGGGCGCTACGTCCATCCTCGGGGCCAGCTTCCCGCGTACGAATTCGCGTTCGGCGACGTCAATCCTCCCGTGCATGCCTGGGCCTGTCTGCGGGTGTTCGAGATGAGCGGCGGGTCCGCTCACCCCGCGGGGCTTGGGTTCCTGGGCGCGACCTTTGACGCGCTGGTTCGGAATTTTCGATGGTGGCGCAGCCTCGAGGACGTCGCGGGCAATCGTCTGCTGAAGGGGGGGTTCCTCGGCCTTGACAACATTTCGGCCTTCGATCGCGGGGTCATGCCGCCGCTCGGCGGTTATCTCGAGCAGGCGGACGGCACGGGCTGGATGGGATTCTTCGCGCTCACCATGCTGCGAATGGCGGTGGAACTGGGGCGCAACGAACCGGCCGAATACGACGATCTGGCCGTCGAGTTCTTCGAGAGCTTCGCGGGGACGGTCGAGGCCGTGAACCGGGCGGACGGGCGCGGCTTGTGGGACGAGGAGTACGGTTTCTACTTCGATCACATCAATGTCGATGGGAAGAGGACGCCGGTGCGGATCTGGTCCATGGTCGGCCTGATCCCGTTCTTCGCGGTGCACGTGCTGGAGCGTCGGTGGCTGGAGCATCTGCCCAAGCTCCAGGCCCGGGTCGACTTCTACCTGAAGGAGCGGCCCTCCATCGATTTTCCTCACGATCGGCGCGCGGCCGACCGAAGGGAGCGGGCGATCCTCGCCGTTCCTTCCCGCGAGCAGCTGGTCCGGGTGCTGACCCACCTGCTCGACGAGACCTCCCTCCTCGGCCCCACCGGCATCCGGTCCCTGTCCAAGCGCCACCACCTCGAGCCCTTCGTGCTGCACGCCCAAAGCGGCGACTATCGGGCGGACTATGCTCCGGACGATTCTCGGACGAAGGCTTTCGGCATCAACTCGAACTGGCGCGGTCCGGTCTGGTTTCCCCTGAACTATCTTCTGGTGGAGGCCTTGTACCGGTATCACGACTTCTATGGGGACACCCTGCGCATCGAATGTCCTACCGGGTCCGGCGTGCTCATGAATTTGCGGGAGGCCGCCATCGAGATCGAGCGCCGCCTGGCTTCGACATTTCTCGCCGACCGCGACGGACGGCGCCCGTGCCATGGCGACAGTCCGCGGTATCGAAACGATCCTCATTTCAAGGATCTGATCCTGTTCTACGAGTATTTCTCCGGCGACACCGGCCGGGGCTTCGGCGCATCGCATCAGACGGGCTGGACGACTCTGGCCCTTCGATGCATCGAGGACGTGGCAAAAAGAAGGGAGCCAACGCTTCCATGACGCGACCTGATTTGGAATGGCTGGAGACCGACGGTCTCGGCGGTTTCGCTTCGCACACTTTCGGGGGGACGAGAACGCGGCGCTACCACGCGCTGCTCCTGGTCTCCAGGACACCCCCAACGGACCGGCGGGTTCTGGTGAATGGCGTGGATGTCGTGGTGGACGTCGGAGGCGAGCGCCTGGCCCTCACGTCTCAGACCTACAAGCCGACGCTCGATGGAGACAAGCCGATCGTCCGCCATGAAGGACGGCCGGTGAAATCGCGCTTCGAGGATTCGCTCTGGCCGACCTGGACCTACGACCTCGGCGGTGAACGGACGATCACGCACTCGGTCATGGTTCCCCGTGGTCTGCCTCTGGTGGTTCTCTCCTGGCGTCTTTCTTCGCCGAACCGCGAGTCCGCCGCGCCGCTCACCGTCCGCCCCTTCCTTTCCGGCCGCGACTATCACTCCCTTCAGCGCGAGAACCCTGACTTCAAGTTCAAGCCCGAGGTGGATGAGGCGAAGGGGCGCCTGGTGTTTCAGCCCTATGCGAGCGAGCCAGGGGTGGTGGCTTTGTCGAACGGCCTCTTCGAGGAACAAGGCTACTGGTACCGGGAATTCCTCTACACCGAAGACCACGACCGGGGTCTCGATTGCGTGGAGGATCTCGGCGCGCCCGGGACATTCACGTTCGACCTCAGCCAGGGCGAGGCCTTCCTGGTCCTCGGAACCGAGGCCGGGACTCAGGGCATGGGCGGCGCGTCCCTCCTCGAGCGGGTCGCGTCCATGCGATCGACCGAGCGGGCGCGCCGGCAGGCGGATCCCTCTCCCTTGGTTCGCGCGGCCTCGGCCTACGTGGTCGACCGTGGCCTTGGCCGGACGATCCTCGCGGGTTACCCGTGGTTCACGGACTGGGGCCGCGACACCTTCATTTCACTCCGCGGACTGTGTCTCGCCACCGGACGACTGAGCGAAGCGAGGCGCGTGCTCGTGCAGTGGTCCGGAGCGGTCTCCCACGGAATGCTGCCGAATCGCTTCACGGACACGGGCGAGCCGCCCGAGTACAACAGCGTGGACGCTTCCTTGTGGTTCATCATCGCCGCGCACGACCTGAAACTCGCGGAGAAGCGAGCGGGCGTGGTGCCTTCCTCGGTGGAGGACTGGCGCCTCAACGCGGCCATCGCGGGCATCCTGCGCGGGTATGCGGCGGGGACGAGACACGGCATCTCGATGGACGCGGACCATCTCCTAAAGGCCGGGGAGCCGGGCGTTCAGCTGACCTGGATGGACGCGAAGGTGGGCGACCACGTGGTGACCCCGCGGATCGGAAAGCCGGTGGAGATCCAGGCTCTGTGGATCAACGCCCTGCGCATCGGCGAGGAGTTCGAGTCCCGGTTCGGCAGATGGGCGGAAATCGCGGAAGCGTCGTTCAACCAGAGGTTCTGGAACGCGGACACGCGGTACCTGTATGACGTGGTGGACTGCGATCACGTGCCGGGTCGGGTCGACGGGCATGTACGGCCGAACGCCCTCTTCGCGGTGGGCGGCCTTCCTTTCGGGATCCTGGGGGGCGAGCGAGCGAAGCAAGTCGTCGAACTCGCGGCGGCGAAGCTCCTCACCCCGGCCGGCCTGCGCTCGTTGTCTCCCGACAATGCCCAGTATCGGGGCACGTATCGCGGCGGGGTGTGGGCGCGGGACACCGCCTATCACCAGGGCACGGTGTGGCCCTTCCTGCTGGGCGCCTTCGTGGAGGCCTGGGTGCGGACGCGCGGGGGCAGCGCGGCGGTTCAAGGCGAAGCGCGGAAGCTCTTCCTCGAGCCGTTCCTCAAAACCCTCGACCCGCACAATATCGGTCATCTTCCGGAAATCGCCGAGGGAGATGCGCCCCACGCGCCTCGGGGTTGCCCTTTCCAGGCCTGGTCGGTGGGCGAGGCGCTGCGGTTGGACCTTGTGGTCCTGAGGGGCTAGCAGGGTGCTGAGGAATTCCCTTACCAGGAAACCCCGTCCCGGTCGGAAGCATCCTAGACACGTCATGCATGTGCCTCGGACCACGATGTGTAAATTCCGCGTGCTAAGTTGCGCCCATGGTGCCTCCGGTTCAAGAAGCGGAGTTGCTGGAAGCGCTCCGCGCGGGTCGGGAAGAGGCGTTCGAAGCGCTGGTGCGCGCGCACTCCGGACGCATGCTCTCGGTGTGCCGAAGGATCCTTCGGAACGACGAGGAGGCGAAAGACGCGGTTCAGGAGGCGTTCGTCTCGGCCTTCCGCGGGCTGTCGAGCTTCGAGGGAACTTCGCTTCTGGGGACATGGCTCCACCGAATCGCGGTGAACGCATCGCTTATGCGTCTCCGGTCGAAGAAACGACGCCCCGAGGAGTCGATCGACGAACTGCTTCCGACCTTCAAGGACGACGGCCACGCGCGAGCCGAGCCGCGGGACTGGTCGGCCTCCGCCCTTCAGTTGGTGGAATCGCGTGAGACCCGCGAGTTCGTCCGCGCCGGTATCGACCGGCTGCCCGAGATGTACCGGGTGGTCCTGCTGCTGCGCGACATCGACGAGATGGACACATCCGAAGCCGCGGAGATCCTGGGCGTGAGCGAGGGAGTGGTCAAGGTGCGTCTCCATCGTGCGAGACACGCGCTGCGCCGACTCCTCGCCGAGCGTTTCGAGGAGCGAGCTTTGTGATGATGACCTGTCGCGAGCTGTACAGCTTCCTCGACGAATTCCTCGACGGAGTCCTGGACGTCCTGACCCGGCAAAGTTTCGAGCGCCATCTCGAGCGGTGTGCTCCGTGCCGGAAGTACCTCGCCTCCTATCGGACGACGCTGAGCGTCGCTCGCGCTTCGGAGTGGAAGGACGCTCCGGCCCGGACCGAGGCGCCCGAAGAACTGGTCCTGGCCATCCTTCACGCCCGCACCGCGGCCTTCACCCGGCAGCCCCCCGAATGAAGGGGGGCCGGGTCGTCGCCGCCGCTGTGTTGCTGATGGCGTTCGCCGCCTCCGTCCAACCCGCGCGCTACGACCGGGCGCCGGAGTTCCCCTCGCAGGATCCGGCGCAGTGGATCGGTCCACCGCAGAGCCTGAGGGCTCTTGCGGGCAAGGTCGTGATCCTCGACGTCTGGACCTTCGGCTGAATCAACTGCGTACGCACGATCCCCTGGGTCAGGGAGATGGAGAAGCGATATGGCGAGCGTGGTCTCGTCATCGTCGGCGTGCACACGCCGGAGTTCGATCACGAGAAGTCGCGGACGAACGTCGAGGCGGCGGTGAAGGAGCATGGTCTCGGCACCCACTCGCACTTCCTCGACAATCACATGGCCTACTGGCGCGCCCTTCACAACGAATACTGGCCGGCCATCTACGTGGTGGATGGGGAGGGACGGATCCGCGATCGGGCCTTCGGCGAAGTCCACATCGGAACCGGGAAGGACAAGGACCTGAGCCGCCTGGTCGAGAAGCTCCTCGCGGAGACCGCGGGACCGAAACCCTAGTCGTCAGGCCTCAGCGGGTGGTGATCAAACCGCACGCCTCGGCGGAACCCGTGTCGCAGGTGGACTTCAGCAGCGTGCGCGCCCGGTCGCGGTCGGTGGCGAGGCCCGTTCGCTCCAGGAGCTGGGCGAGACCGATGCAGGCCTCGGGGAGCTTCTCCGTGCACAGGGCCTCCAGGGTTTTTCTGGCCCGGGGCGCGTTCATGGTTACCCCAAGACCCTGCGCTTCCAGGACGGCAAGACGGGCACAGCCCGGCTTGTCGGCGAGATCACAGGCGGTCTTGTAGTAGCTCGCAGCTCTCCGGCGATCGCGAGCGATGCCGAAACCGCCGTCGTAGAGCGAGCCCAGGGAGACGCAGGAGGTGGACTGCCGGTCGGCGCAGGCGGCCTCCAGGGCGGGAACGGCCCGCGCACACGCGGCATCGTTGCGGTTGGCGAAACAGTCGGTGATGGCGGAGGCGTCGGCGGAATCGGTCCGCGCCTGACCGACGTTGACGCGGTCGGTGGCGCCGGTCGAACGCGCGGCTCCGAAAGCACCGGGGGGCGGAGGCCCGAACTGACTCGGGTACGGTTTCGTCCCCGCGGCCTGGGCACGCTTGTTCTTCGTCGCGAAAGCCTGGAACTCCTGCACACGCTGCTTCTGGGTGGCGAGCTTCCCGAGGGTCAGGGCCTTCTTCGCGGTGGCCTGGGCCGCGTCCGTCTGTTTCGCGTTCCATTGCGCCCGGGCGAGCGCCATCTGCGCGTAGACGTCCGAGAGCGAAGCGCCGGCGCCCCGCTGCGCGTTTTCCAGCGCCGGCTGAAAGAGGCCCAGGTCGCCCTGGATCTCCGCGAGGTAGCACAGGGTATTCGCGTCGCCCGGCGAGAGGTCGCGCGCCGTCTCGAGAAGCTTTTGCACCGAGAGCAGCAGGGGTTTCGTCATGGTGCGCGCCCACTGAAGCTGGGCGAGGCGGTAGTAGAGACTGCCGTTCTTCGAGCCGAGCTGGATCGCGGCCTCGATCGCCTTCCTCGACTCGGCGGAGCGTTGCTCGCGCTCGTAGAGGACGGCCTCGATCTCGAATGGCCGGGCGAGGGTCGGGTCCGCCGCTTTCACCTGACGCAGGAGGCCGCGAGCGTCGACAGGGCGATTCAAGTCGAAAAGAACCTCGGCGCGAAGCATCAACGCCTCGGCCAGAGGAAGGAATCTCACGATGAAGGCGGCCGGCGTGATCGAGGGATCGGCTGGGAGTTTGAGGGATTGAAACTTCTTCGCAGCGGCGTACTTCGGAAAACCCGCGTAGAGGGAGGTGACTTTCGCGAGCGCGGTTTGAGTTGACGCGGCCGGGTCGTTGGCCGCCAGGGCTTGAAGCAGCGTTTCCAGCGCCCCCGCGTTCCGGCCGTTCTCGCCAACCAGCAGATAGTGGATGAAAAGACCGCTCTGCAGGTCGAAGCGTCGATCGCCGGGGCGACCTTCGCGGAAGAACTCTGCAGCCGCGGGCGCGGACACGGAGGCGCCGTCGCCATCAGCCGCGGTCATCCGGCCCACCTGGATCTCCTTGTCCTTCACCACCGTGTCGGAGAGAAAGGTGACGAGACCTCTCGACAGCCAGGGCGGCGCCGTCCGTCCCAGGGACCGGTCGATCAGGAAGGCCACGCGGCCGCGATAGAACCCACGGGTGGGACTGCGATCCTTGTCGGCGGTCTCCGGCAGGTCCGTCCGCAGAGCGCCGGTGTGCTGCGTGGGTCCCGCGAGGTACGACGAGAACGCGTTGTCCTTCTCGGCATCCGTGGTGTCGGGCGCCATGGAACGCACCATGACCTCGTCCGCCGAAGCGAACACGATGAGAGGCGCCTCGTCGGCGCCCTTGAGCCAGGCGAACCGCTTCTGCAGCGTTCGATCGAATTGGGTAAGTTGAAGCGCGGCCTTTCTCCCGGCCTTCTCACCGGAGTCGGTCACGATGCGGATCCGGCTGGCGGCAGCCGAAATCTCCAGCCATTGCGACGCAGGTGCGGTCTCCGCAGGGAGGAGGAGGAGGAGGAGGGTAGTCAGCACAGGGGAACACTGGGCAGGATAGTTGGGAAGTGGACCCCGGCTTTCCCCGGGGTCACTTCATGCCAAGCGCCCTGGTGAGGAAGGCCCACTGATCCGCCCGCTCCTCGATGATCTTCGTCGTGGGCTTGCCCGCGCCATGGCCCGCCTTGGTCTCGATGCGGGTGAGCACCGGGGCGCTTCCCTTCTGGTCCGCCTGAAGGGTCGCGATGAACTTGTGCGAGTGCGCCGGCACCACGCGGTCGTCATGATCGCCGGTGGTGACCAGGGTCGCGGGATACGCGACACCGGGCTTGAGGTTGTGGAGTGGCGAGTACTTGAGCGCCACTTCGAAGTCTTCCTTCACCTCGGGATCGCCGTAGTCCGACTTCCAGGCCCAGCCGATGGTGAACTTGTGATAGCGGAGCATGTCCATGACCCCCACCGCGGGTAGCGCCGCGCCAAAGAGGTCCGGTCGCTGGGTCATCACCGCGCCTACGAGCAGACCGCCATTGCTGCCTCCGCCGATGGCGAGCTTCGGAGCCTTTGTGTACTTGGCGGCGATCAGCCATTCGGCCGCAGCGATGAAGTCGTCGAACACATTCTGCTTGTTCTTGAGCCGGCCCGCGTCGTGCCATTCCTTCCCATACTCGCCGCCGCCCCGGAGATTGGGCTGGGCGTACACGCCGCCCATCTCCATCCAGGCGATGGTCGCGGGCGAGAAAGCGGGCTCGAGAGAAATATCGAAGCCGCCGTAGCCGTAAAGGTACGTGGGGTTCTCTCCGTTCAGGACCAGACCCTTCCGGTGGACGATGAACATGGGGATCTTCGTCCCGTCCTTGCTCGGATAGAACACCTGCTTCGTCTCGAAGGCGTTCGGGTCGAAGTCGACCTTCGGCTGCTTGAAAATGGCGCTGGCCTTCGTCGCGAAGTCGTAGCGAAACGTGGTCGAGGGGTAGTTGAACGAGGTGAAGGCATAAAAGGCGTCCTGGTCCTTGCGCTTGCCGTTGATCCCCACGATGGATCCGATGGCGGGCAGCGCGATCTCGCTCTCCGGCTTTCCGTCCAGACCGAAGACCTTCAGCTTCTCGTGGGCGTCGACCCGCCACACCGTCACGAAGCGATTGGCGATGAGGGAGGCGGAAGAGAGCACATCGCGGTGCGCGGCCTGCGAGATCAGGGTCTTCCAGGCCGCGGGTTCGGTTCTGCCCCTTTCGATCGCCACCACGCGATACCGAGGGGCGTCCTTGTCCGTCACCACGTAGAAGGTAGCGCCGTCGTTCCCGACCACGTTGTAGGACGCATCGAACTTGTCAAGGAACGGCTCGATCTTTCCGTTCGGATCCGTGAGGTCCTTCAGGAAGACGCGATTCTCGCGATTGGTCCCCTCGGACTGGAGGATCAGAAGCCAGCGTCCGTCGTCG
The DNA here is from genome assembly GCA_031392925.1 of Vicinamibacteria bacterium. Taxonomy (GTDB): domain Bacteria; phylum Acidobacteriota; class Vicinamibacteria; order Fen-336; family JAGNNV01; genus JAGNNV01. The sequence goes on along the minus strand of JANMVV010000111.1, from coordinate 5,451 downwards.
GTGACGTCGGCGCCAAAGCCCCAGTCGGGCTGATCGGGCCGCTCGTAGACCAGCTCATCCTTGTCCTGCGCGGTTTTGATGCGGTGGAAGTAGACCTTCTGATTCTTGTTGACCGCCTTGAACGCCTCGCCCTGGTCCTTCGGGGCTTCGTAACGAGAGTAATAGAAACCGCTGCCGTCCTTCTTCCAGGCCGCACCCGAGAACTTGGACCACTTGATCAAGTCGGCCAGATCCTTGCCGGACGCCACGTCGCGAACCTTCCACTCCATCCAGTCGGAGCCGGAAGCGGACGTCGAATAGGCCATGTGCTGCCCATCCTCGGAAAAGCTCACGCCGGAAAGAGCCACGGTGCCGTCGGTGGAAAGGGTGTTCGGATCGAGCAACACCTCAGGCGTCGCGGTGAGGGACGTCGCCTTGTAGATGACGGCCTGGTTCTGAAGTCCGTTGTTCTTCGAAAAGATCGTCCACCCACCCTCGCGGCTGGGCACGCCATAACGTTCGTAGTCCCACAGCCGGGTCAGGCGCTCCCGGATGGCCGCGCGCTTCTCGATCTTCTCGAGATAACCGAAGGTGACCTTGTTCTGCGCCTCCACCCAGGCCGCGGTCTCGGGGCTGTTCGGATCCTCGAGCCACCGGTAGGGATCGGCGATCGTGTGTCCGTGCAGGACCTCGACCACGTCGCCCTTTTTCGTCTGGGGATAGACGATGGGTTCGTTCTGAAGGGCTTCGGCGGTGGTCATGGATACCAGGGTGAGACAAAGGGGCAGGGCGAGAGCAGGACGGGAATTCAAGAGCGACCTCCTGAGTAACGGGAAATACAGGTTGATTATCGGCTGGCCGAGGCCGAAACACCGAGAAGAGCCGGCAGCGCCTCGGCGCTTTTGGCCTGGATGAACTGATGGAAACGCGCGGTATTCTCCGCGGGCTCGGCATTCACGAGGAGGGTCGAACCGCCCAGGCTTCGCGCGAGATTCACGAGGCCCGCGGCGGGCCATACCGCACCCGAGGTTCCCACCGCGATGAACACGAAGGGTAACCCGGGGTCGCGTCGCATGAACGAGTCGATGGCCTGCAGGTGCTGGGGATCGAGCATTTCGCCGAACCAGACGATGTCCGGCCGCAGCAGGGCCTTGCCGCCCCGGCGTTCGCAGTCGTCGCACCGGGGCAGGGTCCGCCCGAAGTACGTGGCGTGATCGTCGAAGGGCTCGAGATCGCAACTCGAGCACTTCGTCCTGAAGAGGCTGCCGTGGATTTCGATCACGCGCTCCGAACCCGCGCGCTGATGAAGGCCATCGACGTTCTGGGTGACGAGCAGGAAGCGATCCCCGAGCCGCTTCTCAACTTCGGCAAGGGCCCGGTGGCCGGCGTTCGGCTCGACCGTCTTCGCCTGATCCCGCCGCAGCGAATAGAACTTCCACACCAGGGCGGGATCGCGAAGGAAGCCGTCCGGCGAGGCCACGTCCTCGACCCGGTGCTGCTCCCACAGGCCGTTCGAATCGCGGAAGGTGGCGAGACCGCTCTCCGCCGAGACTCCAGCCCCGGTGAGCACCAGGAGGCGCGCGCCCTCCTCACGGAGGGTTTCCATTCCTCCGGTCAGTCTTTCCACCATTTCTCGTTCCCGATCGGGTAGCGCGGCCAATCCTTGTAGTCGAAGTGCCACCACTCGAACTCGTAGACCCTGAAGCCCTCGTGCTCCATGGCTTGCCGCAGGAGTTCGCGCAGGGCGCGCTGCCTGGTCGTCCCTCCGCCGTAGTCAGGGTAGGAGCGCGGCGACATTTCGTCGTAGCCGCCGGTCATTTCCACGGCTTTATTCGTCTTCAGATCGAAGAGAGTGAGGTCGATGGCGCAGCCGCGGTTGTGTCTCGAGCCCTTCGCGGGATCGGCGACGAAATCCCGCGAGGCCTCGGGCGTCGCGTTCCAGAAGATCCAGGTGACGAACCAGGGCCGGTAGCCATCGTGAAGCATGAGGCCGTAGCCCGCCGCCTTGAGGGCGCGGTGGGCGCGAACCAGGGCAAGAGCGGCGTTGCGCTGAAGCCGGACCTGGGCCCGGCCGTAAACCGGGGTGGCGAGGAAGTTAAGGGTGGTGGCGTAACGGACGTCGAGTGCCAACGACTTGTCGAGGGAGCGAACATCGACGAGATCGCTCGGCAGGAAGTCGCCGGTCTCCTTCGGAGGAGACAGGGCGCGAGCCTCCCTCTCCAGCTCCGCGACCGGTCGCAACGGTGTGATCCGGAAGACGCCCTCCGCGCCCCCGTAGTCGCGACGCGGAAGGAACACGCTGCCGATGGAGATACCCTGGATCACGGACTGGACCGCCATCCCTTTCGCCTTCGCGGAGGGCACGCCGCGATCAATCCGGAAATCGCCCAGAAGCACAGCCTTGTACCGGTCGCCTCCGATCTCCTGCACGGGCTCGAACGCCCGGCCATCGGAACCAACCTCGAGCGAGCCATTCAACTCGCGAACGACGAGTCGGGCTTTGCCCTCGCCATACTCTCCGACCACGGCCTCGACCGCGGGAGACGGCTTCCGCGGAAGTGCGGCGGGCTGGGCGAAGGCGAGCCCCGCCGCGAACAGAATCGCCGCCGCGGCCCCCCGCCTCTCAACGAACAAAATCACCGCTCTTGCCTCCGCTCTTCGATTCGAGACGGATGTCGCCGATCACCATCTTCTTGTCCGCGGCCTTGACCATGTCGTAGATGGTGAGGGCCGCCACCGACACGGCATGGAGGGCTTCCATCTCCGCACCGGTCGGGCCCTTCGTCTTCACGGTCGCAGCGATCTCGAAGCCGAAGGGCCGCGGGATGATCACGACATCGACCTGCGAGAGGAGGAGCGGATGGCACATGGGAATCGCGTCCGAGGTGCGCTTGGCCGCCTGGATTCCCGCGAAACGCGCCACCGCGGTGACCGGGCCCTTCTCCAGGCTGTGCTCGCGCACCAGCGCCATCGCGGCCTTCGAGATGGTGATGCGACCCGAGGCTTTCGCCTCGCGAACGGTGTCGGCCTTGTCGGTGATGTCGACCATCCGAGCGCGCGAGTTCTTTCCAACGTGGGAGAGCTTCGGGGCGGTTTTGCGGGTGGACTTTCTGGCGCGTGGAGCGGGCATGACTTAGACCTCGAGAAAGGACGAAAGGGGGTAGAGCGCGACGCGATCGCCTTTGCTCGCGGCCGTTCGATCGGGCTCGAGAACCGCGAGGGCGTTCGCGAACGAATGAGCGACGGTGTCACCCGATCCTTGCGTGCGGATCGGCTCAGCGTGGAATCCGTCCGGGGCCCGGGTCACCCGAACGGGCAGATAGTTCCGCCGATTGGAGCGGTTGGCCAGCGGCCCATCGAGAGCGGCCTCGAACCCGGGCCGAAGGAACGCGCTTGCGCCCTGCATCTTGAGCAAAGCGGGACGGGCGAAGAGTTCGAAGGTCACCTGGGCCGAGACGGGATTCCCAGGGAGTCCGAAGATGAGGGTGGCGCCTTTCGTGCCGAAGACGAAGGGCGCTCCCGGCTTGACCCGGACCGCGGTGACATGAAGGGTCACCCCGAGCGGTCCAAGTGCTGCTTCCACGAAATCGAATTCACCCGCGGACACGCCGCCGGAGAGGATGATCGCGTCATGGCCGCCGCCCAGGGCGCGCGCGATGGCATCGCGGGTCTTTTCCGGATCGTCGGACACGATGCCGAAGTCCGAAGCCACGCCGCCGGCCTCGAGGACCGCGGCCAGGAGGGCGGGGCCGTTGGCGTTCCGGATCTGCGCGGCGCCCGGACGAACCCGCGGGTCGACCACTTCATCGCCGGTGACGATCACCGCGACTCGAGGTCTCCTCGAAACCACGGGCGCGATCTCACCCACCGACGCGAGCACGGCAAGGTGAGCGGCGCCGATGCGAACTCCTTCCCGCAGGAGCACCGCGCCCTTGAGCGCCTCGGATCCGCGAGGGACGATGTTCTGTCCCGCGGTGACGCTCGCCTCCAAGACGACGTCGGGCAGGCCCGCCGCGACCGGCTCAGCCATCTTGGTGCGTTCGACCTGGATGACGGCGTCGGCGCCCTCGGGCACCGGGGCGCCGGTCATGATCCGCATGGCCTCCCGAGCGCCCACCGCTCGATCCGGCCAGACTCCAGCGCGGATCTCCCCCGTGACCCGAAGCCGCGTTCCGGCCGCCGGAGCATCCGCGGATCGCACCGCGAAACCGTCCATGGCCGCGCGATTGAAGGGCGGCAGGTCGCGATCGGAGAGGACGTCCGCCCGCAGGATGCGCGACAGGGCGGTCTCGAGAGGCACCGCCTCGGTGGTGAGGGTGGGAACGCGTGCCAAAACGGCAGCCTGGGCCTCTTCAACGGAAATCATGCGCATCTATCGTACCGCCTGGCCGCGGTGGCGGATGAGGACGCAACAGTATGCTGTGGGGTTATGAGCGTTGTGCGACACGTCTTTGAGAATGGATTGACGCTCCTCATCGAGCCCCTGGCCCAGGTCCATTCCGTCGCAATCGGAGTGTTCGTGCGCCGCGGCTCGCGGCATGAGAGGGACTCCGAGCGCGGTCTCGCCCACTTCATCGAGCACCTGGTCTTCAAGGGCACGGCCTCGCGGAGCGCCGAGCAGATTGCCATGGACGTGGACGCCATGGGCGGCCACCTGGACGCGTTCACCTCGAAGGAGTACGCGGCGTTCCACCTTCGCGTGCTCGATACCCACGTCGACCGCTCCGCGGCGATCCTCTCGGACATCCTGGTCAATCCGCGCTTCGACAAGTCGGATCTCTCCAAGGAGAAGACGGTCATCTTCGAAGAGTTCGCGATGGTGAACGACACGCCCGACGACATCCTGGGCGAGATGTTCGCCAAAAAGCTCTGGCCCGCTCACCCCATCGGCCGCCCCATCCTCGGAACCCGGAAGGCGCTCAAGGGCTACAGCCAGGAGGACGTGCGGCGCTTCTTCAAGAAGGTTTACGTTCCTTCGAACCTCGTCCTCTCCATCGCCGGACGCATCACCGAGAAGCGGGCCATGGAGCTCGCCACCCGGCTCTTCAGCTCCATCCCGAGGGGGCGCGCGGCGGCCAGGAGCATTCGGCCGCTCACCCACCACGGCCTGATCAAGAAGCACAAGAAGACCCTGGCCCAGACCCACCTCTGTCTCGGCGCTTTGGGCCCCTCGTCCACCCATGCGGATCGGTTCACGGGTCATGTGCTCGGCACGGTCCTGGGCGGAAGCATCTCCTCACGCCTTTTCCAGAACGTTCGCGAGAAGCGCGGCCTCGTCTATTCGATCTCCGCCGGGCTGTCCGGCTTCATGGACACGGGGAGCCTGTCCATCTACGCCGCGACCTCGAAGGACCGCGTCGACACCGTTCTCTCCCTGATCACGGACGAGGTGAAGCGACTGGTCGACGAGGCGGTTCCCGAAGACGAGCTTCAGCGCGCCAAGGACAATCTGAAGGGCGGCCTGATGCTCTC
>JANMVV010000267.1:0-13609 GCA_031392925.1 Vicinamibacteria bacterium | reverse complement strand
GCGGCGCCGTTGTCCCGCCAAGAGCAACAGGGTCAAGCCGAGCACGGGGTGAAGGGCCACGTTCATGAAGTAGGGGAGCGTCGCATCGGCCCGCGCGGCGAGGTAGGCGCTGTTGAGCACCAATAGAAGGAAGACCGCGGCAAGCCTGCTCATCGTGCTCTAGCTCCCAACCTGTCGCGGCCGTGCTGATCCTCAGGGCTCTCGTTCACAACTCTCGATCCTAATATGGTGCGAACAGGCTTCTCGTATCAACACCTGTTCAAGACTCCGGACCGCGCCATGCCACCCTCAAGACTCTTGCCGAGGCCGCTGGCCAGTCAGATTAACCTAGTGAAATCAGATTAACCTATTGAAAATTGAGGGAATCGTCGCATGCGTTCTCCCTAATCTGCTGCTTTTTATTCCTCCCTGTTCTTTTGGGATGCACGACATGAAAGTGGGGTTCATTTTTTTGTTTCTCTTGACATGCGCCCTGCTGAATCGTACTCTGCGTGAAATTCAGGCTTTGGGACTCCGGACAGCCCAAGTTTCGCGCCTTTCTAACGGGAGGTGTGAGCCCTTTGCCATGACTCGCGTGCTTTGGATACGTCATCGGGAGGAAGTTAAAAAATGAGATCAATAGGCTCCTCGCTTCGAAAAGCGCTTATGGCCTTGCTCGCCGTCGGCATCGCCACAACAGCTTCCGCGCAAAGCGCCGGCAGCCTGCGCGGGACGGTGGCGGATAAGACCGGGGCCGTGGTCCCGGGGGCGACCGTGACCTTGACCAACGAGGCCACAAAGTTCACCCGAACCGGCGTCACCGACGCGAAGGGGCAGTATGTTTTCGCGTCCGTCGACCCCGGTAACTACACTCTCAGGGTGGAGTTGAGCGGGTTCAAGGCCAACTCGATCACCGGCGTGCGTATCAGCACCAACGACACCGCCTCCGTGGACGTGGGCCTCGAGGTCGGAGCCCAGACCGAGACCGTGAACGTGACGGCCTCACGGGAAATGATCCAGAAGCAGACGGGAGCGCGTGAAGGTCTGATCACGCCCGAGCAGATCGAGAACATCTCGATCATCGGCCGCAACCCCCTCGAGCTGCTGCGCACGCTGCCCGGCGTCGTCGCCCCTGAGCAGAGTAGCTTCGAGCAGAACGGCATCGGCGCCGGGTTCGGCGGGTCCGACCAGGCCTTCAGCATCAACGGCGCCCGCGCCGCGAACCTGGGGATCACCCTCGATGGCGCCAACCTGCGCGACATCGGCAACAACAGCAGCATGATGAACGTGCCAAACAATGAGTTCGTGGCCGAAGTCAAGGTGCAGATGAGCAACTACATGGCCGAGTTCGGCACCGCGGCCATCAACGTGGCGGCCGTGACCAAGAGCGGAAGTTCCGAGTTCCACGGCGGCGTTTACGACTACCTGCGCGATGCCAAATTTGCGGCCAACGACCGGGCCCGCAACTACGCGAAGCAGGACCGCCCCGCGACCAAATTCCAGTACCCGGGCTTCACCCTCTCCGGCCCGCTCCTCATACCGGGCACGAGCTTCAACAAGAATCGGGACAAGGCGTTCTTCTTCCTCGGCTGGGAGTGGAACCGCCAGACGCTCGCGCCCGACGCGATCCGTGGCGTGGTGCCCACCGCCGGGATGCGCCAGGGTCTATTCAACGACTTCGGCGCGGGGCAGCACCTCAACTTGAACACGTCGATGAACATCCCCATAGGCTACCCGGGTGCTGGAACTCCAGCGCCGAACGGTGACATGCGCCCCTACCTGGATCCCACCGGCTTGAAACTCATGAACCTGTACCCCCAGCCCAATTTTCAGGATCCCAACAACCGCTACAACTACATCGTGAACAGCCTGGTCAATGCGAATCGCGATCAGGGCGTGCTGCGTGTGGACTACAACCTCAGCGACAACACGCGCGCCTACGTCCGCCTGGCCCGCGACTCCGAGGTCAACGAGAACCCGCGGGGCCTCTGGTGGCAGCCCGGGAATATCCCACTCCCCTCTCCCATCCAGGGCACGGCGCTTGGCAAGTCCGCCGTCGCCAATATCACCTCCGTCCTCTCGCCTACGACCACCAACGAATTCGTCTTCTCGTTCAGCGAACTGAAGAACGACAACGGCTTCAAGGATCCGTCTGCGGTGAACCAGAAGGCCCAGGGAACGAACATCCTCAACCCCTTTGGCAACTCCACGAACATCCCCGACATCGTCATGAACTACGGCTCGGAATCCAGCATGTGGGGCGCCCAGGACGTCGGCAACATTTTCTCGTACAACGGTTTCATTCGCGCTACCGATAACTTCACCAAGGTGCTGAACACGCACGTTGTGAAGGTCGGCGGGGTCGTGGAACGCCAGTACAAGAAGCAGAATTTCCAGCACCAGGCAAACGTCCAGCTCGTCTTCGCGAGCTGGGGCAACGGGAGCACCGGTAACGAGTTCGCCGACCTGCTGGTGGGCCGTCCGGCCCAGGCAGTGGTGGGGCAGCCCTCGGCCATCGGCAACTTCGTCGCTTGGAACACCGAGTTCTACGCGCAGGACTCGTGGAAGGTCGGAAAGAACTTCACTCTGGAGTACGGTATCCGGGCCGGCAAGTGGACGAACAACATCGAGACGGAGGGGCTCGGAGCCATCTTCGATCCCGCGCGCTACAACCCGAACGCTGGCACATACCTCGATGCCAAGAAGACGCAGCTCAACGGAGTGTCCTACGCGAACCAGATCGGCAACGACCTGACGGACGCCCGGCCCATCCTTATCATGCCCCGCGCGAACTTCGCCTGGGACCTGAGCGGAACGGGCGAAACTGTGGTGCGTGGCGGTGGCGGCGTGTTCTACAACCGCGAGCAGGGCAACGCCCAGTACAACATCATCAACATAGCGCCGAACTCATATGCGGTCACGCTTGACGCCGGCAATCTGAGCGGCCTCGCGGGCGGGCAGGGCCTCACCTATAAGACCATGGGCAGCATCGATCCCCTCAGCCAGGCCGGCGGTACCGACCTCAGCACGATGAGCAAGGACAAGCTCGACTGGCCGCGCATGTATCAGGTGAGCGCCTCGATCTCCCGGCGCATCCCGTTGAACCAGACCCTGGAGGTGGGCTACGTCGGGACGTTCGGTCGCCACCTCGCGGCGCAGATTCAGGTCAACTCCGTGCCGGTGGGGACATTCTCCAGCGGGCGCGTGGGCAACTCCGACCTCTCCGTCCCGGTCAACCGAGCGAACCTCTCGAGCGACGTCATCAACTCCCGGAGGCCTTACCCAACCCTGCAGAACGTGAACATTTTCCAGCCAGTCGGCAAGTCCGACTACAACGCGCTCCAGCTCACGCTGAGCCGGCAGACCGGATCTTTCACCTACCTCCTGGCCTACACCTACTCGAAGTTCAAGGGAACCGTCGGCAACGACTTCGCCCAGATCGACCCCCTTGACCCGGCGCGGTCCTACGGCCTGCTCCTGGCCAACCGTCCCCACAACGTCGCGTTTTCGTGGACGGCGCGATTGGGCACCCCGGTCAAGGACAATGGCCTCGGGAAGGCGCTCCTGAACGGGTGGAACCTTTCCGGTGTGTCAACCTACGTGAGCGGTCAGCCGATCCGGCTCGGTTTCAGCGGCGACTTGAGCACCAACCAGGCCGCATTGGGATGGTTCGGCACCCCCTCCTTCCTCGGCTACAGTGCAAACTTCTCCCAGGGCAGCATCGGCGCCATCACCCCGACCTACACCTGCGATCCGACCCTAAAAGGGGGCAGCGGGGGCCCGGGTGACAAGCTGCTCGACATCAAGTGTGTCGGCGTCCCCAGCTTCGGCCAGAGCGGCCCCTTCGTGTCTCCGTACAATCTGCAGAGCCCCGCACGGAATTTCCACGACGTCACGGTGTTCAGGGATTTCCGCAGGGGCGAGAGCTCCAAGCGAATGCAGATCCGCGTCGGCGTGTTCAATCTCTTCAACCAGGCCTACCCCATCGCACCGGCAGGACCTGGCGGTTCCGATGTCGACATCACCCTCGAGGCCAACTGCAACCGGAAGCTCAATGGCGTGCCGAATGGAGCGGGTGGAACATCGGATGGTGTCTGCGATCCTACCGGCGGCTACTCGTTCACCCAGAATACGGTGAACAACTTCGGCAAGGTCCTTACCAAGCGTGGACGACGCGTTGTCGAGTTCGCGGTGAGACTGTTCTTCTAAGGGAACTCTCGGCTTCGGCGAAGAAGGGGGGGCTTCGGCCCTCCCTTTCCTTTTGGCCCGCCGCTCGCGCTCTCCAACTCGCCCTCCGAGGCAAGCCTATACTTGCGCGGTCGGGCTGACTTCCATGAAAATTGCTGTCCCCGCATTCCTGCTCGGCACGCTCGCCGTCCTGTCGAGCCCTGCGGCTATGCAGGCGCAGTCCCTGGATGCGGACGCCCTCTTCGCCCGCGCGATAGCGTTGCACCAAACTGGGGACACCCTGGGCGCCATCGAGAATTACCAGGCAGTTCTGGAGAGAGACCCGGGCCGCGTGGAGGCGCGCTCGAACCTGGGAGCGGCCTTCGCCCAGCTCGGACGCTACGCGGAGGCCATCCTGAACTACCAGAAGGTGCTCGAAGTGAAGCCCGATCAGCACAAGGTTCGCTTCAACCTCGCTCTCGCCTTTTACAAGGCGTCCCGGCTGAGCGAGGCGGTGACGGAGCTCGAGCGCGTCGCCACGCAAGACCCATCCAATCTTCGCGGGGTGCTCTTGCTCGCGGATTGCCGTGCGCAGCTTGGCCAGGATGCCGGGGTGATCGAGCTTCTGGCCCCTCGCGAACAGGACTTCAAGGACGATCGGCTCTACGCCTATCTGCTTGGCAACGCGCTTATCCGTCGCAACGAGATTCTACGCGGCCAGGCTTTCATCGACCGCCTGTTCCGCGACGGCGATACCGCGGAAGCGCGTGTATTGATGGGGGTCGCCCACCTCCGTCGGGACGACAACCGCGCCGCGGTACCGGAGTTCGAAAAGGCTATCGCCTTAAACGCCGCCCTCCCGGGCGCCCACTCGCTGCTGGGCCGCGCGCTTATGGGAGCGGGCCGGCGGGACGAATCCGTGAAGGCATTCGCGGCGGAGCTTGAACTCAACCCGAACGACTTCGACGCGAATCTCTACCTGGGTATCATGCTGAAGGACGACGGCAAGCTTGACGCGGCCCACGAGCACCTGAAACGCGCGCAGCGCCTGCGTTCGAGGGACATCGGCGTCCAGTATGCGCTGGGGGCCCTGCACCTCGCTGCAGGGCGAACGGAGGAAGCCCGGCAAGCCCTGGAGACCGTGACGGCCGAGGCGCCGGACTATCGGCAGGGGCATGTACTTCTTGCCACCGCATACTACCGGCTGAAAGACAAGGAAAAGGGGGATCGCGAGCAGGCCCGCGCCGAGCAGCTCCGGGAGGGCGAGCAGTCCAAGGAACTCGGCGCCTCCGAGCACCCCGGGCCGGTTTCCGCGGGAGACCAGCCGGCGACCGTGCCCTCTCCTACACCCACGCCGGCCGCGCGGCCGCGGCGGTGAGGGGACGCGTGCTCGCGCCGGTGCTGGCGGTTGCCATCTGCGTGCACCCTCCTCCAACGCGGGCAATGGAGGGGAGCCCGTTCCAGCGCGCGGCGCCCTCGTCTCGGCAACAGGATCCCGCGTCCTTCGAGTCGCGGTCGACGAAGGCTGCGGAGGCGCGGGCGGCGGGGCGGCTCGAGGAGGCGGCCGGGCAGTATGCGCGGGCACTCGCACTGCGGCCGGCGTGGGCGGAAGGCCGCCTCGCCTTGGCCACGATCCTATTCGACCTGAAGAGATATCCCGAAGCCCGGGAGCACCTGCTGCAGCTCACGGCCACGCCGGAAGGCGACGGCGTGGCCTGGGCCCTCCTCGGACTCGCCGCCTCGCGACTTCGCGACTACGATACCGCCCTCACATCCCTGGGTCGCGCCCGCAGTCTGGGGATCCCGATCCCGGGTATGCTCTCCACGGTGTTGCTCGAGACGGCGCTGCTGTTGAACCGGGCGGGGAACCACGATGGAGCCTTCGACCTGCTGCGCGGGTTCGCCAACGAGGGTGAGGACCGCCCCCCCGTTATCGTGGCCCTCGGTTTGTCCATGCTGCGCCTGCGGCAGATGCCCGACGAAGTTCGCCCCGAGAAGTACGAGATGGTGCGACTGGCGGGGCGCGGCGGCTATCAAATGGCGCGGGCGCGCAGGACGTCGCTGGGTCGCCTGGCCCTCGAGGAGCTGGTGTCCCGCTATCCCAGCGAGCCAAACGTCCACTACGCCCTCGGCACATACCTCGCGCCCGAAGACCCCGACGCGGCAGTCGAGGAGCTGCGGCGGGAGTTGCGATTGAACGCCGACCACGCGGAAGCTCTTATCCAGATCGCGCACATCGAGACGCGGCGGGGCAACGCGATCGCGGCGCTGCCCCTGGCGGAGAAGGCGGTCTCCCTCGCCCCCGACGTTCCGGCGGGCCGGCTCGTGCTCGGGCAGGCGCTGCTCGACATGGAGCGGACGGACGACGCGATCGTGCAGCTCGAGCGCGCGGTCTCCCTGGCACCCGAGAGCGGCATGATCTATTTCGCCTTATCCCGAGCGTACCAGAGGGCAGGACGGACCGAGGAGGCAACCCGGGCGCGCGAGGAATTCTTGCGGCTGCAGAAGCTCGGCCACTAGTACCAGGGAGCCCGAAGGGAAGGCGTTGTCTCGAACCATCCGGGAGAATTGAAGCAAGCCATGCGCGAAAGCAAGCTGACGAAGTCCATTGCCGCCACCCTGCTGGTGGCTCTCGCGGTTGGTCCAGTCCCGAAGGCGCTCGCCCGCGCGCAAGACCCCGCTCCACCGAAGGTTCCGGTGTTCGGGGTTCAGACCGCCGCGGTCGTGGTCGACGTGGTGGCGCGCGACAAGAAGGGAAAGCTCGTCCGCGACCTCACCACCGCCGACTTCAGCCTCTTCGAAGACGGCGCACCCCAGACCGTGGAGTCGGTCAGGATCGTCGACAGCGCCCCGAAAGGGGCGGCCGAGGAGACTGGAGCGGCACCGTCTGCGGCGGCATCGGGCCGAGCGGCCCCTCCAGCATCGCCGGCCCCGGCCAGAGCTGCCTCCAGCGGCGCTCCCTCGATCATTGCGTTCGTGTTCGACCGCCTTTCCCCGAATGCGCGGAAAACGGCGGAGAAGGCCGCTCTGAGTTATGCCGACCGGGGCTACGTGGAGGGAGATCTCGTAGGCGTATTTTCGATCGACCTCGCCCTGCGCACCCTGCAGCCGTTCACGAACGACGTGCAGGCCGTGAAGGCCGCGCTGGTCCGGGCCGCCACGCAGGGGAACACCGCGTTCGCCTCTGAACGGGAAGAGGCGCGCGGCCGGACCGCCGCTGCCGGACGCGCCGACGATACGCTGTCCGGCCTGACCGGCTCGAACCCGGCGAACGCGACGACTGCCTCTCTGGTCGCGGCGCAGCAGGCCTTCGACCAGATGCAAGTCAACATGCTCCGCACCTTCGACGCGCTGGAACGCGACCAGCAGGGTTACGCCACCACGAACGGCCTCCTGGCGGTTGTGAACGGACTGAAAGCCATTCCCGGGCGAAAGACGTTGGTGTTCTTCTCCGAGGGCATGGCGATCACGGCCAATGTGTCGTCACAGTTCCGCTCGGTCATCTCGTCGGCCAACCGGGCCAGCGTCAGCGTCTACACAATTGACGCGGGCGGGCTCCGCACGGAGAGCGGCCTCCGGGAGGCGCGTGACGAGCTTGCCCTGTCCTCAAGGCAGCGAGCCGAGCAGGAGGGCAGGGGCGACGCGCGCGGGACGGGTGCCCTGACCCGCGGCCTCGAGCGCAATGAGGACTTCCTGCGCCTCAACCCGGAAAGCGGCCTCGGCCAGCTCGCCGACGAGACGGGCGGCTTCCTGATCCGGGACACCAACGACGCCACTCCCGGCTTCCGGCGGATCCAGGAGGACATGCGCTTCCACTATCTCATCTCCTATACGCCGACAAACACGGCGTTCGACGGCCGCTACCGGACGATTGCCGTGAAGGTGGCGCGTTCGGGCGTGAGCTTGCAGACCCGCAAGGGTTACTTCGCCGTGCCGACCGAGTACATAGTTCCCGTGCGCGCCTATGAGACGCCGGCCCTGGCCCTCCTCGCGCGGTCGCCGCGCCCCGAGGCCTTTGCCATGAGCCTGGGGGCGCTCAGCTTTCCCGAGGGCGACCGGCCAGGCCTCGTGCCTGTTCTGGTGGAAATCCCAGGCAACACCATGGCCTGGGCGCCCGAGCGCACGGGTGGCGGCGCGCATGCGCAGTTCGCGGTCGTCGTACGCATCATGGATGAGCAGGGAAGGGAAGCGGACCGCTTGAGTCAGGAGTACTCACTCCGCTCGGCCTCCGACAAGGTGCAGCAGGCCCGCGCCGGTTCCGTGCTCTTCTATCGCGAATCGGACTTGCCTCCAGGACGCTACACCGCGGAGGCCGTGGCCTACGATGCGCTTGCGCAGACCGCCAGTTCCCGGGTGCAAACCTTCGAGGTCCCGAGAGCCCGCCCCGACGCACAGCGTCTGTCGAGCCTCATTGTGGTCAGCCGGGCCGAGAAGCTCTCAACCGACGAGCAGACGGGGAGTAACCCCTTCCACTACGGCGAGGTGATGCTCTATCCGAACCTCGGCACGCCCGTGCGCAAGTCCCTCGCACCCGTGCTGGGGTTCTTCTTCTCGGTGTACGGCAAGGGATCCGCCCCCGGCCAGAGCGCGACCCTCGAGATCCTGCAGGGCCCGAAGGTGATGGCCAAGACTGCCGTCGCGCTCAGCGCGATGGACGCTCGGGGCCGATCCCAGAACGCAGGGGCCTTGCCCATCGGTTCGCTTGCGCCGGGAGCGTACACGCTCAAGGTCTCGGTTCCCGACGGTCAGGGAGTGCAGACCCGCGAGGCCGGATTCACCGTGGTTCAGTGACCTTGCGCGGCCCTGGGAGACGCCTTCTCGGGCGCGCAGGAGTCGCAGCTGCGTTGGGGCTTTTCACCGCGGCCGCCCTTGCGCAAACGCCCACCCCGCCGCCACCCGGAGTCCATGCCTTCCCGGTGGCGGTCGAACTGGTCGGCGTGGACGTCGTGGTGACGAATCGCAAAGGGGACCCGGTGAGCGGCCTCACGAGGAAGGACTTCAGCGTGCTGGAGGACGGCCGCGAGCAGGAGGTCGTGAGTTTTGACGTAGCGCAGCGAGTGAGCGGCGCTGGGACCGACCCTGCAGCGGACCTGGCCTACAGACCCGTGGCCACGAACACCGCCTCGGTGGCGGCGAGCGGTCGCAGCTTCGTCATCGTCTTCGACAGTATCCACTTGTCGCCCCTGGGGGGACGCACCGCGAAGGCCGCGGTCGCCGCTTTCCTGGAGAAGGGCACTCGCCCCACCGACAATGTTTTGCTCATTGGCACAGGGGAAAACTTCTGGTGGAATGCTCGCGCCGGATCGGGCCACGCCGACCTGCTCTCCGTGCTGAAGGGCTTCGAAGGGCGGCGCTTTCCGGAAGGGGCGGGCGAGCGGTTGACCGACTACGAGGCGGTCCAGATCTCCGTCTACCACGACGTCCGGGTTGCCGCGAGAGTGACGGAGCGTTTCCAGCGCTACGGGGACGCGTCTCGCCGGGACATGCTGCAATCGCAGCAGACCAACCAGGTCGGGAGCCAGATCGACATGTACGTCGACCAGCGTGCCCGCGACGCCTACCTGCAGATGCGGAGCCGCCTCGAGCTGACCCTTGGCCTGCTCGAGCGGTCATTCAGGGCGCTCGCCGAAAATCGGGAGCGGAAGACCGTGATCCTCGTCTCCGAGGGGTTCGTGAACGATCCGAGCAATCGGCGTCTCCGCGCGGTGACCCAGGCGGCCCGCCGCGCCAATGCCGCTCTCTACTTCATCGACGCCCGCGGACTCGAAGCGATGAGCCAACAGTACGGCGACGAGTTCGGACCAGCCGTGGAGAAGACGGATCGGCTGGGCGCCATTGCCGATATCAGCCGCGACGGTGACGGCGCCGAGGCGGTCGCTGCCGAGACCGGCGGCTTCACCGTCAGGAACACCCGGGATTTCGCAACGGACATTCTGCGGATCGGCCAGGAGTCGGAAAACTACTACCTGCTCGGTTACGTGCCTCCGCTGCGCGGTCCAGACGATCGATTCCACAAGGTCGAGGTGCGTGTGCGCGGGGGCAAGGGCCTGGTGGTGCGGGCACGCGAGGGCTACTACGATGCCGTCCCGGCGCCGGAGCAAGGCGCCGAGCCCGGCCCGGGAATACCGGCTGACCTCACGCGGCGCGAACGGTCGGACCCGGCGCTTCAGCATGCTGTCGACTCCCCGGGTCTTCTGGACGCGCTCCCGCTGCGCATGAGCACCTATGCTCTTCAGCCCGCCCTCGCCGACAAGGCGCTGGTCGTGGTGGCCGCGGATATGGATATCTCGAAGGTCTCCTTCGATGCGGTCAACGGGAATGCGGTTCTCGACACCCTGCTCATCGTGGCTGCCCAGAATGGCGGGGTGGAGCGCGCCGACCGCAAGGTCGAGTTGCAACGACGCGTCACTCCGCCTTTCGGAGGGCCGGCGTGGTATTCCTTCGCGCGCGATTTCATGCTGCCTTCGGGTCGCTACCAGGCCAAGCTCATAGTGCGCGACACCGCCACCGGGAACATCGGAACCCTCACTCAAACCTTCGAGGTGCCTCCGCTCGACGCGCTGCGGATGTCGACGCCGGTTTTGTCCGACACCCTGCAGAAGAACGCCGCCGGGGCGAGCGTGCCCGCGCTCCTCGCCCGCCGCGCATTCCGGCGCGACGCCCAGCTCTTCTGTCAGTTCGACGTCTTCGGGGCGGCCAAGGGGCCTGACGGCCTTCCCCGGGTGAAGGCGGGACACGAACTGCGCAGGCGGGGAGGAGCCGCAGTGGGCCGGACTGAACCCACTCAGCTTGTCCCCACGTCGATCGGAGCGCTTACCCGCCTCATCCAGATACCTCTGTCGATCACCACGCCGGGCGAATACGACCTCGTGCTGAGGGTGACCGACGAGATCTCCGGGCAGCGCCTGGAGCGGGTGGAGCCTTTCACGGTGACCCCCACGCCTGGAGGGTAGGGCGCGGGCGCTACTTCTTTTTTCGCAGTGTGGCCAGGAGGCTCTTCGCGACCTCGAGATTCGGAGCGTTTTCTCCCGCAAGGGCCACGTACTTTTCGAGGTGCTCGATTGCTTTCGGCACGTCGGATCGGCTCACCGCGATGCTGCCGAGATAAAAGTGCGGCTCCGCGTTTTTGGCATCCAGCTCCGCCGCCTTCAGGAACGCGGGCTCGGCGGCATCGTTGCGTCCCAGGTTGAAGGCCGCCGAGGCCAGGGCGAACTGGACCACCGCGTCCTGCTCGAACTGCGGGGCGGCGTCCTCCAGCACTTTGAGAGCGTCCTCGTTGCGACCCAGAGTGGCGAGGAAGTTCGAGAGCGCGATATGCGAGGTCGCACTCTGCGGATTGAGCTCGACGCCCTTCCGGTACTCGACCTCCGCGGCGGCATCGTCTCCGCGCGTGGCGTACACGTAAGCAAGGGCCTCGTGAGCGGGGGCGAATGCGGGCACCGCCGCGATCAGCTCCTTCAAGAGCGTCTCCGCCTCCGCGCCGGACCCCGCCTTCACCGCGGCCATCGCCTTCGTGTACTTGTCGCCGAGTTCCTTCAACCGGTCGGCGCTCGCGCCAGGACTGGTCGGAGCCGGCCCCGCCTTGGGAGGACCCTCCGGCGCAGCGTTGGCCCCGGCACTGATCGCACCCGCTACTACGTTGTCGGCGGCGCCCGACTCGATGGTAATCGGGGGGATGTCGGAGATGCCACCCAAGGAGAGCTCGGTCCGGAGCTGTGCCGCGCGGTAGCCCTCCTTGGAAAAGTGGAAGATCCAGGGGCCGGGGAGCAGTCCCGAGTAGATGTAGCCACCCTTCTTGTCGGTGACGGTCTTCTTGACGATCTTCGCCCGGCTTTCACCCTTGAATTCGAGCTCCACCTGGACTCCGGCGATGGGCTGCCCCTTCGCGTCATTGACGACACCACGGATCGCGGCGGCGTTGTTGAGCTGCGCCTGGACCGCGGCCGCCCCGAGGAACAGGAGAGAGGCGGCTACGGGCAGCAGAGAAGGCATTCGGTTCATGGGGACTCCCTTGGATTTGGCAACATAGAGAATAGAAAGCCTATCTGGCCCGCGGAGAAAGCCTCTGGTTCTCCCAGACATCCAGCCAGGATTCGGACTTCGAACGAAGCTTGAACACGCCGGCGACGATATCGATGTCTCCGTCCCCATCGATATCGCCAGCGTCCAGGGTGGCATATGAGGGCGTGCCCGCGGCGATCGTGTGACGCTCGAAATGGCCGCGCCGGGTCTGCTCGAGCCAGACGAGGGAGGGCAGGTTGGCTCCTCGGTCTTCCGCGAGGCCCGTGAACGCAGACGCCAGGATGTCGAGATCGCCGTCGCCGTCAAGGTCTTGGGCGATCGCCCGGTGCGCCCCGGCCAGGTTTGCCAGCGGGTGCGGCTTGAAGGTCAGTCCCCCGAGGTTCTCGAGCCACTGAATGCCGTGGTACGGCTTCAGGATGCCGTCATCGAACATGTCGCCGTTGGTGGCGAGGATATCCAGATCACCATCGCCGTCAAGATCCACCAGCTGGATCCCGGTGGAGCCCCAGTTGGGGTGGGGGGCCGCGTAGAGCGTTTGCGCCTGGAAGCCTCCTTTGCCGTCCCCCAAAAATGCCACGACGGCTTCGTGCTCTTGCGCGATCACGGTCACGAAGTCCAGCCTCCCATCGCGGTCGAGGTCGACCGGAATCACGTGGATCGGGCCGGGGCGCGCGTCAACGGTGACCCGTTCGAACTTCGGATCCTTCCAGTCGGTGGTGCGGTTGAGCAGCAGGAAGATCCCCCCCTTCCGGTGCCAGCCAAACCCGGCGACCAAGAGATCGAGTCGGCCATCGCCGTCGAAATCGCCCGCCTCGACATCCGCCACACGCGGAAAGCCTCCGATCACGAAGGGCGCGTATCCGCCGTCCGGGGTTGCCCGCAGCCAGGTTACCGTGCCTCGTTCGTGGTCTCCAGGGAAGAACTCGCCAAGGTCCGCGACCAACAGATCCTGTGGGTGCGTGCCGTCGAGATCGACCGGCGTGGCGTGGGCCGGATGCGGGACCTGTGCCATCAGTCGCAAGCCGGCTCCCGACTCGTAAAGCGGGACGGAGAGCACCGCGCCCTGGCGCATGTCGCAAACGATCGCCTCAAGCCGGCCGTCGCGTTGTCGGTCCACCAGTCGCACGTTGGAGACCGCCGGCTCGAGCGTCACCGCGTCTTTCCAGGCGATCTGACGTCGAACGAAGCGAAGCGGGTGGTCGCCGACCGGGGGCCAGGTGGGCAGGGCCGGCAGAGCGACCGGCGCTTTGCTCTCGTAGTATTCAAGGATCGCCCGATACTCCGCCGAGAGCGGCACTTCGGGTCCTTGCTGCCCCCAACCCTCGATCCCCTTGCCCGCCAGGATCGTCGCCATCTTCTCGATGACCTGGCGCCACGCATCGCGCGGCAACACGTCGGGAGGCGAAGAGCGGTGGCATGCCACACACATCTGCTTCGCCAG
>JANMVV010000241.1:0-16274 GCA_031392925.1 Vicinamibacteria bacterium | reverse complement strand
AGACGCGGTGGCAACGAAGTCTCCGCCGTCGGCGACAAAGACCGCGGCCTCGCCGGCCGCGCGGTCGAGAGCGCGGAAGAAGGCGACAGGGTTGACGTGCTCGCCCGGTGTCGCGGCCGAGCCTTGGGCCTGGGCATCGATTCCCGCCTCGCGAGTCTGATCGCGCTCACGGAGGGCGCTCATCCAGGCCTCCCGGGGCTTCCCCGCGCCCGGCCGCTCCGAGAGCTGTTCGATGAAGAGCGAGGCGTCACCGATGGCGGCGATGGTTGGCGTGCGATTGAGCCGCGCCTCTCGGGCACTTCGATTCGCGGCGATGAGCGTCGCCTGGCGCTTCACGTGCTTTCCATAGTCGAGCCGGAAGTCGCAAGGAACGCCCGCGAGCACCACGCAATCGGACTCGCGCAGGGCCTTGCGTCGCTCATGTCGCATCTGCAGGGGATGATCACGTCCTAACAGGCCGCGGGCCATGCCGGACAGGTACACGGGGATGCCGAGGCGCGTCACCGCTTCCGCGAGCCGTGAGGCATTCGCGGCCTGGGCGAGGGCCTGGGAGCCGATGACCATAAGCGCTCGCTCGGCCTTGCTGAGCGCCTCGGCCGCGCGCGCGATCGCATCCTCCGCGGGCCGCGGGACCGGCACGTCGAGGACGCGCGACTCGAGCGGCTGGCCGGCGCCGGAAAAGAGTCTCGCGGCGTGGCGGTTCAGGTACCAGCGCAAGAGGCGGTCTGCGGTCGAGGTGCCCTTGCCGGCGGCATCCGCGTACCACTGCCGGATGGTCGCCTCCTCGTAGAGCAGATCGACCGGACACTCGATGAAGACCGGGCCGGGGACACCCGCCCGGGCCACCGAGAGCGCTTCGGTCACCGCCGCTCCGAGGTCTTTCACACGCCGGACCTGCTTCACCAGCTTGACGTGCGGCGCGATCAGGGGTCGCTGGTCGATGTCTTGAAGCGCGCCCCGACCCTGAAGGGCGGTGGGCGCGGCGCCCCCGATGAGGAGCACGGGCGATTGCGCGAGCTGGGCGTTCTTGAGCGCGGTGATGGTGTTGGTGAGGCCGGGTCCGGCGGTGACCGCGGCCACGCCCGGGATGCCGGTCAGTCGCGCGGTCGCGTCGGCGGCGAAGACCGCGGTGGCTTCGTCGCGGGTGTCAACGATGCGCAGGCCGCGCGCTTTCGCGGCCACCAGGATGGGAGAGATGTGACCGCCGCACAGCGTGAAGATCGTTCGCACGCCGTGGGCGTGAAGGGCCGCCGCGATCCGGTCGCCCCCGTGAGGTTTAGAGGTAGGTTCGGTCATGCGCGCGCCTTTGTCGAGGGATGCTTCGCCATATGTTCCGTCACCAGCGAGCGATAGTCGATCTTGCCGACCCGGGTCTTCGGCAGATCGGCGCGGAACTCGACCTCGCGCGGGCACGACCATTTGATCAGTCGCTCGCGACACCAGGCGATGAGGGTCGACTCCGTTTCAGGCGTCCCCAAAGCGGGGTCCTTCAGGACGACATACGCCTTTACCCGCTCCACCTGCGCCTCGTCGGGCACCCCCACCACACAAGCCTCAGCCACCAGCGGATGCTGGTAGAGCACGGCCTCGACCTGTGAGGGGTAGACATTGAAGCCCGACGACTTGATCATGCGCTTCAAGCGACCGGTGAAGTAGAAGAACCCGTCCGCGTCCATCCGGCCCAGATCGCCGGTGTGAAGCCAGATGAGGCCATCGGCGTGGGGACGGAGGGCCTCAGCCGTCGCCTTGGGATCGTCGAGATAGCCGAGCATGACCGCGGGGCCGGAGACGCAGATCTCGCCTTCGTCTCCCACGGTTGCCTGAAGGTCCGAGCCGGTGGTGCAGATCATCGCCTTCATATCCGGGAAGGGAAGACCGATCGAGCCTTCGCGATATTCGTTCAGGGGGGTCGCCATGATGGCCGAGACCGCCTCGGTGAGGCCATAGCCCTCGAGGAGCTTCACCTTGCCGCCCCGTTCGGAGACCAATCTCTCGAACCGTTCCTTTACCGGCCTCGGCAGGGTGTCGGCGCCCGAGAAGCAGGCGCGCAGGCAGGAGAGATCCGCGCGGCGGAGGGTCGGGTCCTTGCCGAGCGCTTCGTACAGCGTGGGCACCCCCACCATCACGCTCGGGCGCCGGGTCCGCAGGATCTTCGCGACCCCGGTGGCGCTGAACACGGGCACGAGGATGGAGGTGCCACCGGCCATCAGCACCGCGTTCACGCACACTCCGAGGCCAAAGCCGTGGAAGAGGGGAAGGATCGCGAGCATCGCATCGCCCTCGTGGATTCCGCCCCAGGCGACGACCTGCAGGCTCTCGGCGATGAAGTTGCGATTGGAGAGGACGATGCCCTTGGGCTGCCCGGTGGTGCCGCCCGAGAACAGGATGGCGGCGGGATCCTCGGCCGTGGTCGAAATCGGCGGCGTGCCGGAGGCCGGGGTTCCGTCCGTCTTCATCAGGTCGGCCCATCGGCGGACGCGCGGGTCTTGCGGGATCTTCGCGATCTTCCACCCCCGGGTCAGCCAGAAGCCGAGCTTCTTGAGGGGCGGGAGGTAGTCCGGGATCCGGGCGAGGATGATCGTGGTGAGCGGCGCCTTCGGGGTGGCGCCCGCGACCGTCCCGTAAAAGGCATCGAGGACCACCGCGATGCGCGCGCCGCTCGCGTCGAGATAGTGCGTGATCTCCGGCGCGGTGGAAAGAGGATGGATCAGCGCGGGTAACGCGCCGAGACGGTTAGCGGCGTAGAAAGCAACGATCCCCGGCGGCGAGGTCGGCATCGAGATGAGGATGCGATCGCGAGCCTTGAGGCCGAGAGCCGCGAGAGCGCCCGCGGCGCGATCGACCTGGTCAAGGAAGCCGCGGTAGGTAGAGGCCGTGCCTTGAAACTCCCACGCGATCGCGTCGGGCACGCGGGCCGCGGTCTGCGCAACCGCTTCATAGAGCGTGGTCTTGGGGTAGTCGAGAGACTTCGGCACCTCGCCATAGAACCGCAGCCAAGGAGAGGGTTCCGTCATGCCGCTCAGGCCTGATGGCCGGTGGACTCGGAGATGCTCCTGATCAATCCCCGGTCGTCCAGGACCACGAAGAAGTGGACGAATCCGACGTCGGCGCGGAAGGTGAACCAGACCTGCTTCGACTTCGCCAGAACCGTCGCGGTGTCGGCCACCACGCCGATCGAGTGGACCTCGCCGGACGTCCAGGTGAAGGCCACCGAGCCCTCGCCCGGGGCTCCGATCCTGCGGTAGTCCGCAAGCGTCAGGTCCTTCGGGGTTCCCCACAGGGAGATGAACCGATACCGCCTCGGGTGCTGTGTGTAGAGAACGTCGAGCCGCCGAAGCGCTTCCTGCATGCTCATGCCCGGCTCCAGGCTGGAGCGGAATTCCTCGGCGGTTCCGCCCTGCTGGCGCGCGACTACGACCGAGGCCACACCAAAAACGAGATACATGACCGCTCGCCAGAGACTGCCGCGAGCCGCCTCCCTTCGGCCCCGGATGAGCGACCACAGGCCGCGCACCCCATAGAAGAGGACACCGACCACGGTCACCAGCATGGCGACCAGCGCGACACCGGCCGCCATGATCCCCGACTCGATGCTTCGGGCGAAGAAGAGACCTCCCAGAACGAGGACGGCCAGGCCGACGGCCGTGGGCCACAGCGGACCTTCCTTCGTTTCGGCGGTCGCGGTCGAAGGCTGTTCCTGGGCCATGTTCCCTCCTGTCTTTCGAAATACTACTGCCTGGCTCGGAGCCTTGGGCCGCGGGCGAGAGTCTCGAGGGTGATCGATTCGAACGTGCACTGCACCATTTCGTCCACCTCCGCGAACAGCGGACCGAGTCTCGCGAAGGCGAATCCCTCGCGCAGCTCCCGCGGGGTGCGCGACTCCGCGGGCTCGAACACGCGGATGACGTCGAGCAGAGAGATCTCCCTGGGCTTTCGGGTGAGCCTGTAGCCGCCGCCGACACCGCGGGTCCCTTCGGCGATGCCGGCGCGCACGAGCTGCTGAACGACCTTGGCGAGCGCGGTTTCGGGGATGCCGTTCCGCGCGGCCACGCGCGAGACGCTCACCGGCTCGTCGTCCACCGCCGCCATTTCGAGGGTGGCGGCGAGCGCGTAGTGCGTGCTTCGGCTCAGTCTCATGCGTCCCGGTTGGCCTCCGCCCGTTCCGCGGCCTCTTCGGCGCGCTTCTCCACCCGGATGCGGGCGGCGGCGAGGTCGAGATCGAGGCACAGCCGTTCCGCCGGGTGGAAACCCTCGTGATGGAAGAAGGCGATGAGGTCGAGGTTGTCCCACGGGACCTCGGTCTGCAGCCGCGGTATGCCGAGGGCCAGGAGATTCATACCGAGCTGGGAGATGAGAGCCGCGCCCACGTGGCGGCCGCGCAGGTCCGGGCGCACGCCGAGGGTGTCGAGAACGGCGGTCGGTTCCATCATCCCGAATTCACCATAGTACACACGAGCGAGGAGGAAACCGGCGAAGTTGCCGTCGAGCTCCGCCGCGAGCGAGACCTCGATGCCGGTTTCGGACAGCGCCTGCTTCAGCTTGAGCTTGAAGTACTCATCGCGCCTTCGTCCGATCGCCTTCGCGTCGAGGGCGATGACCGCCTCCAGATCCTGAGACCGCAGGCGTCGCACCACGAGCGCCTCACGGGTGGTTGTCGTGTTCATGGTTTCTCCAGCATCCGATGTCATGCCATCAACTGTCCGCCGTCCACGCGCAGCACCTGACCGGTGATGTGACGGCTCATCTCGCTGCACAGAAAAAGAGCGGCGCTCGCCACATCGTCGGGCTGACCGAGGCGGCGCAGCGGCGTTTCGGCGAGTGCCCTTTCCCGGAACTCCGCGGGCACTTTGGCGGTCATCGGAGTCTCGATCCAGCCCGGGGCGATGCAGTTGACGCGAATGCCGAAGCTCCCCAGCTCGAGGGCCGCCGCCTTGGCGAGGCCGATCAGGCCGGCCTTGCTGGCGACGTAGTTCGACTGCCCAAACTTGCCGCGTTGCCCATTGATCGACGAGATGAGCACCACCGCCCCGCCGCCTGTCCGTCGCATCACCGGCGTGCACTGCCGCAACAGGTGGAAGGCGGCGTCGAGATTGACGGAGAGGACCTCGGACCACTGTTCGGGAGTCATCTTCCAGAGCACCGAGTCGCGCGTGATGCCCGCGCAGTGGACGAGGAAGTCGATCCGTCCATGCTGATGCTCAACCTCGGCGACGAGGGCGTCGATCTGCGCCCGTTCCGAGAGGTCGATGGGAAGGAAGGTGACGCCGTCTTGAACCGGGGATCCCGCCCGATCCACGCTCACCACGCGAGCGCTCGCTTCCTGGAACATGGCGACGATCGCGGAGCCGATGGCTCCGTTGCCGCCCGTGACCAGCGCGAGCTTTCCCGCAAACGAGATCGGCGCGAGGGTCATGCCACACCCGCCGCGAAGGAAAGCCCCTTGCGCGAGAGCTTCCGCGCGCGGAAGGCGCCCCACATGGCCGCGCCGATCGCGCCGGCGAGTGCGGAGCGTTCGTGCGCGCGGATCTCGATCGCGGCTTTCTGTTCGATCGCCGCCTCGCGCAGCGCCGCGATCAAGCCCACGTCGGCGGCGAGTCCGCCGGTCACGAGGGCCACGCCCTTCGCACCGGCGGAGGTGAGCAGGCGGAGATAGCGTCCCGCCATGGACTGATGGATTCCCTTGAGAATGTTGGGGATGGTGATGCCGCGCGAGACCATGTTGATGACATCGGTCTCCGCGAGCACCGCGCAGATCGACGAGCAGGGCTCGGGTTTGTCGGACTGGACGGAGAGGCCGCCGATCTCCTCGAGGGTGACGCCGAGGTAGCGCGCGATGTTCTCGAGGAACTGGCCCGAGCCCGACGCGCACTGGCTGGTCATGCGATGGCCCATGACCTTGGCGCGGTCGTCGATGAGGATGGCGCGGGCGTGGAGCGCGCCGATGTCGATCACTGCGCGGGCCTCGGGATCGAGGCACAGTCCCCCCCGGGCGTGGGCGGTCATTCCATAGAAGTGGCCGGTGCGGAAGGCGATCGCTTCACCTTCGCCGGTGGTCGCGATGTAGCCGAAGTCCTTCCGGTCCAGTCCCGCTTCGGCGATTGCGCGCTCGAAAGCACCCTCCGCGACCTGGACCGGGTCGCGGCGGCGAATGCGTTCGCTGATGCAGGAGAGAAGGGTGGCGTCGCCGTGCTCGCGGTCCGCAAGGAGGGCCACTTTCACCGCCGCCGAACCCACATCGATGCCGGCCGTCAGCATTTCGCTCATGATGGTTTCCTCTAGTGCGCTTCCTGATGCGTCGCCTCGCGCAGCGCGAAGAGCGCCGCGCCGAGGGCGCCGGTGTAAATCGAGTCGGGCGAGATGTTGATGGTCACCTCGCCGTAGTTTTCCTCGACGAGCTTGCGCAGAGCGCCCACCGCCGCGGGGTTCTTGGCGACACCGCCGGTGAAGGTGAACTCGTCCTTCACACCGCCGGATCGGGCCAGAAGCGACATCGCGCGCAGGATGATGGCACGGTGGAGCCCGGCGAGGATGTCCTCCCGCTTGTCGCCGAGGGAGAGGCGCTCGCGCAGTTCCGCTCCCGCGAATACCGTGCAGGTCGAGTTGATGCGCACCGTGCGCTTCGAGTTACAGGCGAGAGGTCCGAGTTCGTGCAGGCCGAGGTTCATCTCGTCGGCGATGTAGCCGAGGTAGCGGCCACAGCCCGCCGCGCACCGGTCGTTCATCTGAAACGAAGTCACGACGCCCTGGTCGTCGACCTGGATGGCCTTGGTGTCCTGACCGCCGATGTCGAGCACGGTCCGCGTGCCGCCGAACATGGCGTGGGCGCCGCGTCCGTGACACAGGATCTCGGAACGGATCTGGTTCTTGGGGAAGGGCAGACGCGCCCGGCCGTAGCCGGTGCCGACGCTGGAGGTCTGTTCCAGGGGAATGTCGACCACTGCCCGGACCGACGGGGCCAGTTCCGGTGGCGCGTCTTCCAGTCCGGCCACGGTCTTCAGGGCATGATCCTCGAAGCGCCCCGACACCTCGGCGGCGTTCTCGACCTCGAGCACCGCGGTGTCGAAGAAACCGGCGAGGACGTCGAAGGGAAGGTTCCGCTTGGGCGCCTCTTTCTCGGCGAGCCTCAGGTAGCGGCTGCCCGCGAGGTCGCGGAAGAAGTCGCTCTTGCGGGAAGCGCCCCGGCGATAGAGCGTCGGAGTCTCCTCCTCCATTCGCGAGAGCAATTCAGAGGCTCCCGCCTGGAGGGCGGCGTTGGCGCCGCGCTCTTTCGCGAGGCGTTCGATCACGCTTCTCAGCACGCGGAGTTGAGCGAGGTACTGCTGCATCCGGATGCCGCGTTCGAGGTCTTCGAGGAGCGGCGCTTGAACCGTATCGGCGATGCCCCGCCGGGAAAGCTCGGCGGCCACCAGGGAGAAACGCGCGTTGATGAGCGCTTCGCTCAGGGCCACCTGACACGCCACGTCGTAGTTGCTGCGGCTGTTGGTGATCCCGCGCCCCATCACCCTTCCATCGAGACCCATGACCACCGCCTTGGTGGTGGTGGACCCGAGGTCGATGCCGATGGCGCACTTCATGCCGCACCTCCCGACGCCTTCTTCTGCTCGAGCATCTGGAAGTACGACTCGAGTCGATTCTTGATATTGGCGGCCGAGAAATAGCGCGGGTCCACGAGGTCGCTCTCGATGAAGCCGCCGGGCTTGCCGACCCGGCCCTCCACCTCGCGCAGCATGTGAAGCTGGCCCGCGCTGAAGGAGTTGCAGCTCTTCACCGAGTTGATGAGGAAGCCGTCGGCCTGGTACTCCTTCACGTAGCGGGAGATCATGTCCACGCGCGAGGGCAAGTTGAGGTTGGTGTAGCACCCGAGGCAATAGTCGGCGAGGGTTTCGAGCGGGTGGGTCGGATCGTGACGGAAGCCGAGGTCGTACACCCCGCCGACCTTGGTGTAGGTGGAGGCGACGACCACCGCGCCCTCGTCCACGAACATCTTCCAGAACTGCCGGAAGCTCGTCCAGTTGGGCGGCCCCTCCACCACGATGCGGTACTTCTCTTCAGTCATCTCGCCTTCCGGTGTCACGGGTCCGGCACCCGCGGCGATGCGCTGCTCGATCTCCTCCCGAAGCTCCCGGTAGTAGAGGACAGCGTCCTCCGTTCCGCGGAACGCGGTGAAGATGGGGCCGATGTAGTAGACGCCGCCGAAGTACGCGTCGATGGGCGAGGGGCGGCGCTTGGCCGACTGCAGCACCCACACCAGGTTGTCCTCGGCCTGGGCCGAACGCGTCAGGATCTCCTTGAGGCGATCTTCGTCGTAGGCCTTGCCCGTCATCTTCTCGAGGGTCGGGATGATCTTCTTCTTGAGCTGCTCGACCACGTACTGGCGCATGGAGTCGGTGATCTTTCCATCGCCCTGATAGGGAACGTGCAGCATCGCTACCGGAGCCTGGTATTCCTCGCGCAGGAGTTCGAACCACTTGAGGAACGTGAAGCAGCCGGTGTACGAGAGCAGCAGCAGGTCGGGGTTCGGGAGGCGCTTGCCGGTCGGGCCGATGTTCCCCGACTTCAGCATGCCGATGTCGCTCTTGACGTAGGTGCAGACATCCTCGGAGTGACCGAGCTTCTCGGCCAGCGCGATGTAGTCCTTCGACTTGCCGCGCATGCCCGCCTGCAAGGCGTTGATCTCGGGCAGCACGGGCAGGATGTCGAAAGAGAGCAGCAGCTCGGTCAGATTGCCGGGCACGAAGGTATAGGCCACCTTCTCGCCCGTCTCCGGTGCCAGGGCGAGGCGATCGAAGTGCGCGGCCATCATCTCCTTCTGACGGAGCTGGCTCCTGTCCTTTTCGGCTTCGGCTACGGCTACGGCAGATGCGGTGGCCATGGTTAGACCTCGCTCCACAACTTGATGGAATCGGCGAAGGTGCCGGCCTGTTCGCGGATGACCTGGAACTGGCCGCCGTTCTCGGAGTACTTGAATGCGGTCCAGGGAATCCCCGCCTTGTCGACGGCCTTGACCGCCATCGGCTGGTCGAGGAGGGCGGGATCGCAGAAGCTCGCCGCGCAGAACAGAACGCCTTCGGCGGCGTTCGCCTTCACCCGGTCGACGAGTGGGCCGCCCTTGTTCCCGTGCTCGGCATATCGGGTCGCGCCGGCGACGGCCTGATCGAGGAAGGCGCGCACGAGATTCTCGAGCGGGTCGCCATCCGTCTTGATGTCGCCCTCGATGAAACGGTGCACCTGGACGTAGTCGTCGTCGACGATGTAACAGCCCGCGCGCTCGAGGGTCTTGATGAGGCCGATCGGCGGCTGCTCGCAGAAGGACCCCGTGACCACCACGCGGGCCTGATCGAGGGGCTTGCGGTCGGCGCATCCGCGCGCGGCATCGAGATACGCGCGCACCATGGGCGTGTGCTTCTCCACCGGCAGCACGAGTCCGGCCCGCATGAGCGAATACACCTCATGGGTCGGAGTCTTCCAGGGCTGCTGGCGGCGCAGCTCGTAGACCTCGGCGATGACGCGTCGGTTCTCGTTGTACAGGGCGATCGACGCGGCGAGGTTCTCCGGAGTCAGGGGCCTGCCACCATGCTCGACGATCTGGGCCGACAGTTCGAGAAGCTCGCGGCGATAGAAGGAGCCGCCAATCTCCGGGTCGAAATCCTGGGGCACGTCGAGATAGCGCACGAGCTTTGTGGGGAACTGCATCTTCCAGATCCCCGACAGATTGCGGATGACGTCGCAGATGGCGGGGAAGAGGACGCCGTCCAGACAGTCGAGGCTCCCGTTGAGCCCCAACTCGATCGTACTGCGAGGAATGTGGCAGATGTAGGACTGGTAGTACGCGTCGCCGCGGATGATCTCGAGGTCTTCGCCCCCGCCCATCAGTCCGACCGGCAGCGCGCCCTGCGCGTGCAGCAACTCGCGGGGCACGTAGATCGGCATGAAGCCGATGGCGATCCCGCCCGTCTCGGCCTTCCACTCCCGCACCGCGGACAAGCGATAGTCGCGCGACAGCGCCTCGGCTTCGGTCGCGATCTCTTCCGGTCGCGCGACGGTCATGAGTTGCTCCAGACCGGCTTGCGCTTTTCGAGGAAGGCGTGAAGGCCCTCGTTTGCGTCCTTCGTGCGCATCAGAGCGTCGAGGTACTGGTGCTCGAGGCGCGCGATCTCCTGGTTGAAGCGGTCGATCAGGCCCGCGCGGGCGGCTCGGACCGCGAACCTCAGGCTCGACGCCGAGTGGGAGAGCAGGCGGTCCCGCACGTAGTCGAGAGCCTCGGCCAACGGATCCTCCGAAACACCGTCCACCAGCCCTATGCGGAACGCTCCTTCGCCGTCGATGGTCCGTCCGCTGAGCAGGAGGTCCTCCGCGTGAACCCGGTTGACCCGCTCCGGCAGCAGGATCGAAGCCACCGGGGCGAAGACGCCGAGGACGATTTCCGGCTGGCCGAGGCTCGCGTCCGGCGTGGCGTAGATCCGGTGGCAGGCGGTGGCGAGTTCCAGTCCGCCGCCCAGGCATGCGCCTCTCACCACCGCGATGGTCACGACCGAGGCGTCGAAGATCGCCCGAAAGAGGTTATGGAAGCCATGCAGCATTCCGGTCACGTGTTCGGGGGTGTGCTCTTCGACGCTGGCGCCGAAGGAGAAGTGGCGGCCCTGACCTTCGAGCACGATGGCCTTGAGTGACCGGTCGATGGCCGCCCTCCGGAAGAGCGCGGTGAGTTCCGCCACGAGAGCGGCATCGAGAACGTTGCCCTTGGAGGCGCCGAAGGTGACCCGCCAGACCGCCCCCGATTCGAGAATCGTGGTCTGTACGGGAGGGTTGGTTTCGGTCATGAGACCTCCTCGATGTCCAGTTCGAGCTGGACGAAAGGCCCGCCCCTGAAGCCGTTGCTGCGGAAGAAAGCCAGCACCGGCACTTCGTTGCGGCGAACCATGGTTCTGATGCGGGGCACGCCCTGGGCGTGGAAGCGGGCCGCGGCCTCCGCGAGCAGGACCGAAGCGACGCCCCGGCGTTCCGAATTCGGATCCACGCCGATCGCGAAGATCCAGCCGCAGGGTTCCGATCCGAACTCGAAGGCGCGCACCTCGCCGAGCAGATAGCCCGCGAGTCCCTTCGGGGCTTCCAGGGCAAGTCCGATCCGCACCGCTCTGCCATTCCGTTTCAGGAGACGCTCGATCACCCCGCTCCAGTAAGCGCGCTTCCGCATTCCGGTGTGCAGCCCGTCGATGCGCACCACCTCGGAGAGATCTTCAGCTTTGAGCGGGCGGATGCGCGGCCCTGCCGTCGGCTTCTCAGGCGTTCTTGCCATGGGCCCTCAAAAGGATTTCCTCGACCAGGGGCTCCGACCAGACCGCACCTTCGGCGAGCCGTCTTCGCAGAAGCAGGAAGTCGGCCTCGCGACAGGCCTTGCTGCCTTCGTGGAAGGCGCGGAAGCCCGCGCGTCCCTCGGTCATCATGTTGAGGCCGAGCCAGGCCCGGTTCGACTCCTTGTTGCGGTCCCAGTGCTCGAGCTTGTGCTTCCGGACGCTCTCGATGGTCTTGCTGAGGCATCCGGGCATGGTCATGGCCAGGCGATAGACCAGGACCTCGACTTCGCGATCGAGCAGCGACAGGTCGACCTTCCCTTCCGCGAGCACCTTCTTTGCCGCGTCCCGCGAAGCACCCTGCCTGAAGTCTCCGTAGACGATGTCGCCTTCTTCGGAGAGCCAGCGATCGGTGATCACCATGGGATTGGGCACGAAGCGGCCGCCCACTCTCAGCGCGGAGACGAGACGGGTCACGAGTCCGAGCCGCTTCGCGCGGTGTGCGCTCCAGTGCTCGCACAGGGTGCAGCTTTCCATCGCGGCCTCCACGCCCACGAAGAGGGGAAGGAAGTCCGTGCTGCCGCCGTCGGGCGCGGAGCCGTGCTTCGGCCCGGCCTGACCGAAGAGGGCGAGGTCCTGAGCCACCGAGAAGTCGCAGGCCATGCCGATCTCCTGGCCGCCACCGATGCGCATGCCGTTCACGCGGCAGATCACCGGCTTGTCGCAGGCCAGGATCGCACTCACCATGTCGTTGAAGAGCCGCATGTACTGGCGATACTCCTCGGGGCGCCCCGCGTAGTACTCCGCATACTCGGCGGTGTTGCCGCCGGTGCAGAAGGCGCGATCGCCGGCGCCGGTGAAGACCACGGCGACGCAGGCCCGGTCGTTCGAAGCTGCGCGCATGCCCAGAATGACGCCCTTCACCATCGCGGTGGTGTAGGAGTTGAGCTGTGCCTGGTTGTCGAGGGTGATCCACACCGCGTGGAGTCCGGGCACTTCCTTCCCGTCCGGCTCCTTCAGCGGAACGGTTTCGTATCGCACGCCCGGGGCGTCCTGTCGCGGAACGAGATCGTGATCCTTGAATTCCATGGGGGTTTTCCTTCCTTGCTCAGCGTTCCGGGATCAACACGACCCGGCCCGAGACCTTGTGATCGTGGATGTCCGCGAAGGTCTGATTGATCGAGGCCATGGGCCGCCGCTCGACGAACGGTGTGACGGCCACCTTGCCGGCCAGGACCAGATCGACGATGGCGGGATAATGCTCGGGGAGGCATCCCCAGTTGCCCTGCGCGGTCGCGTCGAACGCCATCAGGTTGGAGAGACGCACTTCGACGGACTTGGGGGTGAAGCCCACGATGCTCAGGTAGCCGCCCGGTCCGAGCAGGCTGAACGCGGCGGCCTGTCCGGGCACTGTCCCTGAGGTCTCGAAAATCCTGTGCCGGAAACTCGGCACGTTGTTCTGCTTCGCGAAGTCGCGCAGGGCCCCGCGGAGCGCCTTGATGTCGAGTTGATCGGCGCGCAGGGCGAGCCGGCCCCCGAAGTCCTTGAGAGCGTCGAGTCGTTCCTGGCTCACGTCCACCGCGACCACGAGCGCGCCCATGGCCGCCGCGATCTGGGCGCCGAAGCCGCCGACTCCGCCGACACCCACGAAGACGGCGATGTCGCCCGAGGCGAGGCCGCTTCGGAGGATCGCCTGATAGGGCGTCGATACCGCGTCCGCGATGACCGAGAGGGTCTCGAGGTCGACCTTCGCGGGGTTCCGCGCCGGGTTCCTTAGATCGGGAACGGGACAAAGACCCGCGGCGGGAACTCGCAGGTGGGTGCCGAACCCTCCGTCGAGGTCGTTGCCCGGAAAGACCTGCTTCGGGCAGATGGAGCCGCGGCCGGCGCGGCAGGCGTCGCACTGGCCGCAGGGGATGACCGCGGGGATGATGACATTCCGCCCCATCCATGGCTCGGCGCCCTTTCCCGCTTCCACCACCGTGCCGCTGACCTCGTGCCCGAGGGTCAGGGGGAAGGCGTGGCGCGTGGGCACGCCATCGTAGAAGTAGCCGAGATCGGTGTGGCAGACCCCGCACCCGGCCACCCGGACCAGGACTTCGCCCGGGCCAGCGCTTTCCTCCCGCGCCGTCTCCACCATCGGCCGCCCCGGCTGTTCCACGACCCATGAGCTGATCCGCATCGGCATCCCCCGAAAAGGTCAAATAGGATATTAAGACCCTATTTACCCATTTACCGCAGGGCGACCCCGATTGTCAATGGTTCGTTCACCGACGGCGCATCTAGCGGACCGGGGTCAGAAGCGAATCGTGGTGGTCGAGGATGAGCGATCGCAGGGTGGCGCCGATCTGGTCGACGTCCGCGAACCCCGCCGCTTTCGCGGCGCTCGCCGACTTGTCCTTCGGGATGTCGTCGCGTTCCGCGTAATGCTTCCAGCCCCTGTAGGCGCCGAGGGTGAAGCTATCCCATGAAGCGCCCATCTCACGCACGAAGATCGCGGTCTGCGGCCGTCCCAGTTCAGCCGCGTAGGCATTTTCCATTCCGCGTTCCTTCAGGAGTTCGGTGCGCTTGTCCGCGAGGGCATGGAACATCTCCGCGTGGTACAGGCCCGCGTCGCGGAAGGCGGGGAGGGTCTCGAGATCGGGTCCGCGCACGAACTCATCCTCCTGCCAGGAGATGAGTTCAGACGAAGCCAGCGAAGTGGAACGATCGTCCTTCAGAGCCTGCGCGTAGCCCGCGACCTGCTGGAGGATCATCAGGTCCCAGTGATCGCCCTGGGCATGTCGAAGCAGCAGACCCTTCGAGCCGGCTGCACCCACGCCTTTCGCCTTGAGCGCGCCGATCAGGTCGAGCAGGCGCCCCGGTGCTGCGCGCAGGAGGGTCGTCCGATAGAGGGAGTCGCCGCGCAGGCTCTGGGCCTCCGCGCCGGGCGCGAGGGTGATCAGCAGCAGGACGAGTCCGAGAAGTCGATTCAGCATTTGAAGATCCTCACTTGTCGAGTGTTTCAATCCGGGCGGCGCTTGCCGGCCGCACGCGCTGCAGGCGCGCAGACACCTGCTCTACCTTCCGCATCACCCGGAGAATATTGCCGCCGATGATCTGCTTCATCTGCGCCTCGGTGTATCCGCGCCGCAACAGTTCGGCGGTGAGGTAGGGATAGCGGGACACGTCCTCGAGGCCCTTGGGGTGGTTGGTGATCGAGCCGAAGTCCGCGCCATAGCCGACGTGATCGATGCCCGCCACCTTGACGATGTGGTCGATGTGATCGGCTACCTGCTCCAGAGTGCCCGACTCCATCGCGTCCATCGACTTCGTCAGCCAGACCAGGTACTCGGCGGAGGCGCGCTTCGGATCGTCGGGATATTTCGCCAGGAACTCGCGCTCCTTGTCGAGGACGCCCGCGGCCTGCTTCGCCGCCACCTGGTTCACGAAGGCGGGGAAGATGTTCACCATGACCACACCGCCGTTTACGGGCATCCGCTTGAGAATGGCGTCCGGCACGTTGCGGACATGATCGGCGAGGGCTCGGGCGGATGAGTGGCTGAAGATCACCGGCGCTTCGGAGACACGGAGGACATCGTCCATGGTGCCGTCGGAGACGTGAGAGATGTCGACCATCATTCCGAGACGGTTCATCTCCCGCACCACCTCCTCGCCGAACCGGGTGAGGCCGCCGTGCTTCGGCGCCTCCGTTGCCGAGTCGGCCCACGCCGTGTTGCCTCCGTGGGTAAGGGTCATGTAGCGGACGCCGAGTTCATGAAACATCCGAAGGTTGGCGAGCGAGTTCTCGATGGCGTAGCCCCCTTCGATGCCGATGAGCGAAGCGATCTTCCCCTGGGCATGCGCGCGCACGATCTCGTCCGCGGTGGTGGCCCAGCGGAGCGAGGGCGACTGGGCGGTCATCCTCCGGATCACGTCGATTTGTTCGAGGGCATACGTGGCCCCGCCGCGATCGACCATCGAGGCCGGAACGTAAGCGGCCCAGAACTGCCCGCCGATCAGTCCCCGCTTCATCCGCGGGAAGTCGGTGTCGATGTGATCGAGGGGCTTCTCGGGATCCATTCGCGCGAGATCGTTGTCGGCCCGCTCGCGGAGCATTTCCGGGAGGTCGTTGTGGGTGTCGATCATCGGCGCGGCCCGGTGAAGGGCCCTGGCGCGTTCGAGGAAGCGGTCACCAGGGCCGGCGGCCACCGGAGTTGCGGCGGGAGGTCTCGCTCCAACGGTTTGGGCCGACGAGGCTGGGGCCATTGATAACAGGCACAGACTCAAAAACAGGAAGAGGCGGATCGAGCGTGGCACGGTCACTCCTTATAGAAGGACAGGACTCTTGGGTCGGCCAGAGTACCTCTTTCGAAGCACGGCGTACACTCCGCCCGTCACGGTCGCGCTTGGCAGTCAGGATGACGTCGGGACTCTCATGAAAGCCCATCAACTCACGGATGATCAGGCACCGGCCAGCTGGCGGCGCAATGTCGCTCGTGGGCCTCGTTCGTGACCGGGCAACCCCGGGACTCGCCTTGAACACCCTGGATGCCACAACTGGGAAAAGTGCATCAGTGTATGGGTCAAATTGCCCATGGAGGTCAGCCGAATTCCACTGTCTACTTCCCTTGCCGCGGCCTCTGGCTAGCGGCTATGAGCGACAACGAACATACGGACGCTGAGGAGTTGCCTAAAGTCGATGAATCACCGGCAGTTGGAAGGATTGACAGGGAACTTCACTCATGACCGAGCAGATCAGCATTCGACGGGTACCGAAGGAGCAAGCGATGGATTCAACTAGGAAGATCTTGGCGATGGCGGGGGGAATCGCGCTGACGTTGGCGTGGCTCACCGCGGGCAGTTCGGCCTCGGCGGAGCAGGCGGCAAAGCCGGCGCCGACCGCGCAGATGGCGAAGCCCGCGCCCGTCCAGGCCCCTCACGGCGAATACGCGGGCACGGAAAAATGCCTGGCCTGTCATGAGGATCACGGGGCCGCGCTCC
>JANMVV010000240.1:0-10062 GCA_031392925.1 Vicinamibacteria bacterium | reverse complement strand
AAGGACACCTGGGACCGGTCGCTCGATTGCCTGCGGCCGTTCGGCCTGATGGCGAGCTTCGGCAATTCGTCGGGGCCGCCGGCCCCGTTCGCACCCGGCATCCTGGCGGTCAAGGGCTCGCTGTACGTGACGCGACAGACGCTGTTCGCTCACATCGCCACCCGCGATGCGAATCAGGAGATGGCGGAGGATCTGTTCGATGTGGTGTCGAGTGGGAAGGTGAAGATCAGGATCGATCAGAGCTTTCCGCTGGCGGAGGCGCGGCAGGCGCATATCGCGTTGGAGGCGCGTAAGACTACGGGGTGCACGATTCTGCTGCCGTAACCTGGCGGGGGAAACCAGCGTGCTACGCTTGGTCAACTGGTCCCCGCTCGACTCGTCGTGACGGCGCGCGGACGGGGCGAATTCCCTGGAGGTAGTCATGGTCTCTCGCGTCTTGCGGTTCGTTCGTCTGCCCTTTCTCCTGCTGGTCATCTACACGGTCGCCCGGTTTCTCCTCGGGGTCAACGGCGTGCCCTACGCGCCGCGCGGGAACGCCATGTTCTCGATCCTCGGGGTCACCCTCATCAGCAGCTTCTACTTCGGCGCCTTGTCGAAGCGCCTCGGCGGCTTCAGCTGGGGCGGCACCGTGCTCATCGGGTGCAGCCTCGGCCTCTTCGCCGAGACCCTGATCTTCCTCGCCACCTGGGTGAGCTACGCCGCGGGGCTCGAAACCTCGTACTTCCGCCACTGGGACGCCCTCAATGTCCCCGAGGGGACGATGGTGCCGATGGGCGCGGCCCTGATGACCCGAGCGGGCGGCCTGATTGCCGGCCCCATCATCGCGACCGTCGTGGCAAGCATCGGCCGCGCGTGCAGCGCGCTCGCGCCGGAGTAGATAGTTCCCAAGCCCCCCCCGGATCCGCCGGGGACGATGCTGGAGTATCGTTCCTTGACTGGAGCGTGGACGTCATGAGGCGCTGGCTTTCGATCGCGGTCGCGGTGATGATTCTCGGAGCGGCGCACGGGGCGCAGGCCGCGCAGGTGGGGCTCATCAGGATTGACGGGGCCATCGGCCCGGCCACCGTCAGCTACATCTCTCGCGCGATCGATCTTTCCTCCGCGCGCGGGGACGAATGCCTGGTCATCGAGCTCGACACGCCGGGCGGACTGCTCGAATCCACCAAACAGATCACGCGATTGTTCTACGCCTCCAAGGCGCCGACGGTCGTTTACGTGTCACCGACCCACGCGAGCGCCGGCAGCGCGGGCGCTTTCATCACCATGGCCGCGGAGATTGCCGCGATGGCGCCGAACACCACCATAGGTGCGGCTCATCCCGTCTCCATCGGCGGCGCCGGCGAGGTCGAAAAGACCGACGACGTGATGAAGAAGAAGATGGAGCAATACACCGCGAGCTTCATCGAAGCCATCGCGAACAAGCGCCATCGCAATGTCGAATGGGCCCGGTCCGCGGTCATTGAAAGCGCGGCCATCACCGCGGAGAAGGCGCTGGAGTTGAAGGTCATCGACCTCATCGCCGACGACCTGCCCGACCTGCTCAAGAAGTTGGATGGGCGCAGGGTCGCCGGCAAGAGCCTTCAGACGGACGGGGCGCTGGTCGAGGAGATCCCCATGACCGCGTGGGAGCGGTTTTCGCAACTCGTCCTGCGTCCCGAAATGATGTTCATCCTGATGCTGGTGGTGATCTACGGGATCATCGGCGAATTGAGCGCTCCGGGAGCGATTCTCCCCGGGGTGGCGGGCGCCATCGCGCTGGTGCTCGTGCTCTACATGTCGGCGATTCTCCCGGTCAACCTCGCCGGAGTCGCCCTGATGCTGCTGGCCACTGCTTTGTTCATCGCGGACATCTACGCGCCGACCCACGGGGTGCTCACGGTGGGCGGCATCGTGTCATTCTTCCTGGGGGCGCTCATGCTCTTCAACCGGGCCGAGCCGGGATTTCGGCTCTCGCTCTCGTTGATCATTCCGGCCACCCTGATCACCGCGCTCTTTTTCATGGTCATCGTGGGCGCGGGGCTGAAGGCGCAATCCCTCCCCGTGCGCGCGGGCCGCGAGACCATGCTCGGCAAGGTCGTGCCCGCCCGGGCGCCCATCGACGCGGGCGGCGGTAACGTGTTCATCGAAGGCGAACTCTGGCGGGCCGTGAGTGACGTGCCGGTTGAAAAGGACCAGCCCGTCGAAGTCGTCGGGATCGAAGGACTGACCCTGAAAGTGAAACCAACAACGTGAGCGGAGAAGACCATGAATGAACTCATCGAAGCACTCTTGAAACTCGGGGTCTGGGCGGTGGCCGCTCTTGCCATCGCGGCGGTGGTCCTGCCGCAGGCCCTGCGCATTCTCCGCGAGTACGAGCGCGGCGTCATTTTCCGCCTCGGCAAACTCCACGCGCGCGGGGCCAAGGGGCCGGGCCTTATCTTTCTCATCCCCCTGGTGGACCGCATGGTGAAAATGGATTTGCGCATCGTCACCATCGACGTGCCCAAGCAGGAAATCATGACGCGGGACAACGTGCCGGCCACGGTGGACGCGGTGGTCTATTTCCGGGTGGTGGACCCGGTGGCGGCGGTGGTGAAGGTGGAGAATTTCTTGAAGGCCACTTCGCTCATCGCGCAGACCACGCTGCGCAGCGTGCTCGGCCAGTCCCCCCTCGACGACCTGCTCTCGCAGCGCGATGTGATCAACGTGAAGCTGCAGGAAATCATCGACAGCCAAACCGAGCCGTGGGGGGTCAAAGTCACC
Organism: Vicinamibacteria bacterium; assembly: GCA_031392925.1. Lineage (GTDB taxonomy): Bacteria > Acidobacteriota > Vicinamibacteria > Fen-336 > JAGNNV01 > JAGNNV01. The sequence goes on along the minus strand of JANMVV010000240.1, from coordinate 7,320 downwards.
GCGGTCGAGGTCAAGGATGTCTCTTTGCCCGACAGCATGAAGCGCGCGATGGCCAAGCAGGCGGAGGCCGAACGCGAGCGGCGCGCGAAGATCGTCAACGCCGAGGGCGAATTCCAGGCGGCGGAAAAGATGGTGCAGGCCGCCGCGTTGATCAGCAAGGAGCCCATCGCCCTGCAGTTGCGCTTCCTGCAAACCATGCGGGAGATTTCCAGCGAGCACAACACGACGACCTTCCTGCCCATCCCGATTGAGTTGTTCACTCCGCTGCTAAAGAGGGGGTAGGAGGGCGGGGGCGGGCTTGGTAGGGGGGTGGGTTGCTTCGGCCCGCAGGCCGGTAGTGGCTGGGCGGGGTTGCTACGGCCCACTACAAACCGCGCTGGCCAACCGCGCCTAGAGCAATCCCCTGGCCGCGTCCATGACGTTGCGCACCCACGGCTCCGGGTACATGCCCATCACTACCGTGCCGATGGCGCAGATGAGGATGGCGAGGAGCAGGGGCGTCGGCACGGACACCGGCGTCTTTACCTCGGGCTCTTCCACGTACATCCGGCGGCCGAGGACGAGGTAGTAGTAGAGAGCCACGATGGTGGCGACCGCGCCCAGGAGGGCGAGGCCGTACATGCGCTGGTCGACCACGGCGCGGAAGATGAATAGCTTGGCCCAGAAGCCGGCGACGAAGGGGATGCCGCCGAGGGAGAGGAGGAAGACCAGGAGGCTCAGGGCCAGCACCGGCGAGCGCTGGGCGAGCCCGCGATAGGCGCCCATCTTGTCCGAGCCTTCAGAGTCGCCCACCGCCTGCACCACCAGGAAGGCGCCCATGTTGCCGAAGAGGTACGCCACCAGATAGAAGAGGACCATACCCATACCCGAGGCCGAGATCGCAGCGACGCCCATGAGCATGTACCCGATATGCGCGACGCCGGAATACGCGAGCATGCGCTTCACGTTGGTCTGCGGAATGGCCATGAGGTTGCCGGCCACGATGGTGAGGCCGGCCATGGCCGAGACGATCGGGACCCACACGAGCGCGGCGCCGCTCGCGCCCTCGAGGTAGAGGCGGAAGATGACGATGAAGCCCGCGGCCTTCGGGGCGACCGAGAGCCAGGCCACGAACGGCGTGGTCGCCGCTTCGTAGGTGTCGGGCACCCACATTTGGAAGGGGACCGCGGCGATCTTGAAGCCGAGGCCGGCGAGGGCGAGAACGAGGCCGAGTTTCGCGAGTCGGTTGCCCGTCGCCACCGCGACCGCGATGACGCTCAGGTCGGTGGAGCCGGTGGCGCCGAAAAGGAACGAGAAACCGTAGAGCAGGATGGCCGACGAGACGGAACCCACCAGGAAGAACTTGAGCGCGCCCTCCCCCGCGGTGGCCTCGCTCTTCTTGAAGCCGGTGAGGAAGTAGAGGGGAATCGACATCAGCTCGAAGGCGACAAAGAGCAGGATCAGGTCGCGCGCGGAGGCGAGAACCAGCATGCCGAGGAGAGACGACAGCAGCGAGAAGTGGTATTCCGCGCCGCGCCGGGCGAATCGTGGGCTGGTCAGGGCAAGGGTCGCGAGGACGCTGATCGCGGCCGAGACGAGGAACAGGCGCTTGGCGAAGAGGGCGAGCGCGTCCACCACATAGCTGCCGCCGAAGAGAGTACCGCCCGGGGTCGCGGCGAACGAGGCGGCCACGAGCGCGAGCAGGCCGATCAGCGCGACCCCACCCGCGCGCCGATCCGGAGTCGCCGGGCGGAAGATGCCAAGGAGCAGGACCACGAGCATCAGCGCGCCCAGACCGATCTCGAGGCTCAGGGGACCGAAAGCGCTCATCGCGCCACTCCCAGGTGATTGAGGATGGCCACGGTGGCGGTATCGATCGGCCCGACCATCAGCGACGGGAAGACGCCGAACAGGACAAGGACGCAGACCAGGAACACGAGGGCAACCCATTCGGTGCCCTGCGCGTCGGGCAGGTCCTGGAAGTGCGGGTCAAAGCTCTTCGGGCCGAAGAAAATCTGCTTGGCAACACGCAGGACGTAGATGGCGGTGAGGAACGCGCCGGTGACCCCCGGGAACAGCCACCACGAATGCGCGGACTGCCACGCTCCGAGGAAGGCCAGGAACTCGGCGACGAAGCCCGCGGTGCCGGGCAGGCCGAGCGAGGAGAAGCCGCCCACCACGAACGCGGTGGCGATCCCCGGCATCATGGCGGCAAAGCCGCCCATCTTGAAGATCTCGCGCGAGTGCGCCTTTTCGTAGACGAGGCCGACGATCGCGAAGAAAAGGCCGGTCATGATTCCGTGGGCCACCATCTGGAAGACCGAGCCGTTGATCCCGGCTTCGGTGAGGGTCGCCATGCCCAGCATCACGATGCCCATGTGCGAGACCGACGAGTACGCGACCACGTACTTGAGGTCCTTCTGCGACATGGCGCTGAGCGCGCCATAGACGATGTTGATGCAGGCGATGCTGCCCACGAGCCAGGCCCACTGCAAGGCGCCATCCGGGGTGAGGCCGAAGCCGAGCCGCAAGACGCCATACGCGCCGAGCTTCATCAGGACGCCGGCGTGCAGCATCGACACCGCGGTGGGGGCCGAGGCATGGCCGTCGGGCGACCAGGTGTGCAGCGGGAAGATGCCGGCGAGCACTCCGAAGCCGATGTAGAAGAAGAGGAACACCCACGACTGCAGGGCGGGATCGAACTTCACCTGCTGAAGGGTCAGAAGGGAGAACGAGTTGGAGCCGGCGGCGGTGTAGAGGGCGAGGATGCCCACGAGGATGAACGCGGAACCGAGAAGCAGGTAGAGGGTCAGTTTCATCGCCGCGTATTCCTTGGTGCCGACTCCGGTCCGCTTGAAGGCCCAGCCGAAGACGCCTTGCGGCAGCACTTCCCCGCTCGATCCCCAGATGGCGATGAGCAGGTACATGGGCAGCACCGCGATCTCGTAGAAGAGGAAGAGCACGAAGAGATCGAGCGACACGAACACCCCGAAGACGCCGGTCACGAGGAGGAGGAGCAGCGCGTAGAACTCCTGGCCGCGGGTCTTCACCGTCCACGACGCGAACGACCCCGCAAACAGGATGATGGCGGTGAGCATCACGAGGACGAGGCCCCACCCATCCACGGCGAGCTGGTAGTGAATGCCAAACGACGGCACCAGCGGGAACCACTCGAAGAACTGATAGCCGGCCTTCACGTGGTCATACGCGAAGTAGAGCCAGGTTGAGAGGCCCAGGGTGAGGCTGCTGCCGATCACGCCGACCAGCCGCACCAGGAGCGGACGATGGCGCGCGAAGGCCATGATGATCAGGGCGCTGATGAACGGCGTCCAGGTGATGACGGAGAGGATCGGAAACTCCACTAGAAGCTCCCTCCCATCCACAGGAGCAGGACGGTCAGGCCCGCGGCGAGCGCGAAGATGTAGTCGCCCACCCGGCCGGTCTGGATGCGGCGCAGCGCGTCACCGCCGTCGAGCGTCCAGGCGCTGATCACGTTCAGGACGCCGTCCACGATGTAGCGGTCGGTCCAGCCGATGATTCGCGCGAAGGTAAGGAGGAGGTTGCGGTAGATCGCCTCGAAGATGTCGTCGATCCAGAACTTCGCGAGGGCGGCGCGGCGGATGGGACCAAAGGCAGAGGCGAGCGAGTCGGCGCGGATGGCCTGGCGCTGATAGGTGAGCCAGGCCATGAGGATGCCGGAGAGAGCGACCGTGATCGCGACCGGAGTCAGCCAGACCGGAGAGGTGAACTCGGCCTCCGCGTGATGCAGCGTGAAGTAGCCGCCGATGGCGAGGGCGGAAAGGGCCAGGACCCAGAGCGGGCCGGCCATGGTGAAGCCGGGATCGCCGCTCGTGCCGTGCGCGTGCGCATCGGCGAGACCGTGGGCGGCATTTGCGTCGCGGGCCTTCGCGGGGCCGAAGAACACCACGAACACCACGCGGAACATGTAGAAGGCGGTCAGGAAGGCGGCGATGAGCAGCATCAGGAACGGGCCCATGAAGCCGCCCGCGAGGGTCGCGCCGAGCACTTCTTCCTTGGAGGCGAAACCGGCGAAGAGCGGCACGCCCGCGAGCGACAGCGTTCCGATGATGAACACCATCGCCACCTGGGGCATCTTCTTGAACAGGCCGCCCATGTCCGACATCTCGTTGCTGTGCACGGCGTGGATCACCGCGCCCGCGCCGAGAAAGAGCAGCGCCTTGAAAACTCCGTGCGTCAGCAGGTGCAGGAAACCAGCGCTCGCGAACCCGGCGCCGATGGCGGTCATCATGTAGCCGAGCTGCGAGATGGTCGAGTACGCGAGCACGCGCTTGATGTCGGTCTGCACGCACGCGATGATCGCGGCCATCAGGGCGGTGATGCCGCCGATCCAGGCGACGAGGGCCAGCACCTCCGGCGTCTGGTGGAACAGGAACTCGGTGCGGACGAGGAGATAGACGCCGGCCGTGACCATGGTGGCCGCGTGGATCAAGGCCGAAACCGGCGTCGGGCCCTCCATCGCATCGGGCAGCCAGACATGCAGCGGGAACTGCGCCGACTTCCCCATGGCGCCGAGGTAGAGGCAGAAGGTGATGGCGCTGAGGCCCGCGGTGGCGAGGGCCTTGGTCTCGACCAGGTGACGAAGCTCGAGGAGATCCCAGGTGCCGGTCAGACGATAGAGAAGGACGATGCCGATGAGCAGTCCGACGTCGCCGGCCTTGGTGGTCCAGAAAGCCTTCAGCGCCGCGCGCGCGGCTTCGGGCTTCCGGTACCAGAAGCCGATGAGCAGGTAGGAGCACACGCCCACGAGTTCCCAGCAGATGAAGAGCTGGAGGAGGTTCGGCGCGATGACCACGCCCATCATCGAGAACACGAACAGCGACTGATACGCGTAGTAGCGGCCGAGGGCTGGGGGCGGCTCGGTGTGAAGGTACTCGAGCGAGTAGACCTGAACCAGGGTCGCGACCAGGGTGACGAGGATGAGCATCAGGGTCGACTGATGATCGATGAGCACGCCCACGGTGGCGAGCGGGCCCTTCTGCGCGGGAAGCCAGTCCCACACCGCGCGGATCGGCTGGGCGGCGCCTTGGAGGAGCTGAAAGGTGCGGAGGGCCGAAGCGAGCGAGGTCAACACCGCGGCGATGGACACGAACGCGGCCGGGCGGCCGGCGCGGCGGAGCGGCGGCAGGGCGGCGATCAGGAGGAACGACACCACCGGCGCGAACAGCGCGAGGAGAATCAGGGTGAGCGGATCTTGCATCATCCTTTGAGCCAGTCGATCTGGTCGGCGATCGCGGTCCGGCGCGTGCGGAAGAGCAGGATGACGAGGGACAGGCCGAGGGCCACTTCCGCGACGGTGATGCAGATCGCGAACAGAGAGAACACCATGCCGGCCTCGGTGCCGTGGAAACGGCTGAAGGCCACGAGGTTGATGTTCACCGCGTTCAGCATCAGCTCGACGCCGAGGAGGATGCCGACCGTGTTCCTTCGCGTGATCACGCCGAACAGGCCGATCGAGAAGAGGATCGCGGAGAGAGTCAGGTAGGCGGAGAGGGGCATCGTCTATTCCTCGGGCCTCGCGAAGTAGCTGGCCGCGATCAGGCCGGCGAGCAGCAGCACGCCCAGGAGTTCGAAGGGCAGCAGGTACTTCGTGAGCAGGGACATGCCGATGGTGCGGGTGGCGTCTCCGGTCATCTCCGGCCGCGCGACCTCCACGCCCGAGCGCCGGATGACGCTCACGAGCATCCCGAAGATGCCGGAGGCCACGATGATTCCACCGGTGAGGCGCTTGCTGGTGTGCGAGATCTTCTCCCCCACCAGTTTCTCGGTGACCACGATCGCGAAGACCACGACGGTGATGACGCCACCCGCGTAGAGCAGGACCTGCACCGCGGCCAGAAACTCGGCGTCGAGGAGGAGGAAGATGCCGGCGGTGCTGATGAGGCCGAGTGCCAGCCACAAGACGGAGTGGAAGAGGTTCCGGGTCAGCACGACGCCGAGCGCCGAGCCGATCAGGGTGATGGCGAGGACCCAGAAGCCGACGACTTCAGGCGTCATGCTTAGCCTCCGGGGGCTTGTCCGCGGGCGCCTTCTTGGGCGGATTCTGCATGTCCCGCAGCTTGGTCCCTACGCCCCAGGAGACCTGGTGCTGAAGGCCCAGCGCGTGCAGCCGGTCCTTGTCGAGCAGCAACTCACGGCGGTCCGTGGTGGCCATGTCGAACGACTTCGTCATCACGATCGCGTCGGTGGGACAGACCTGCACGCACAGTTCGCAGAACTCGCACGCGTACAACTCCAGGCTGAAGCTCTTGGCGTAGTTGCGCCCCTGACCCTTGAGCATCTCCACTTTGATGACCGCGGGCGGGCAGATGAACTCGCAGAGGCGGCAGCCGATGCAGTTCTCCGCCCCGGTGGCCGGGTCGTAGGTGAGTGCGAGCAGACCGCGGTACCGATCGGGATACGTCCGCGGCTTCTCCGGGTAGTGCACGGTGATCGGCTTGCGGACGAAATTGATCGCGGTCATGCGCATGGCCCGGATGACCGCGCCGGCGAGCGCCAGGGTTTCGCGGAAGAATCCGCGGGACACCGGGTTAGACAACGGGCCCTCTCAAGACGATCACGATCGCGGTGGCGACCAGCAGGGTGAGGCTCAGCGGGAGCATCAGCTTCCACGACACCGCGAGGATCTGGTCGACCTTGATGCGCACGAAGCTCCACCGCACCCAGGTGAAGAGCAGGAACATCAGCATCGCCTTGATGAAGAACCACAGCGGCCCCAGCCACCCCGGACCGGGCCCGGCCCAGGCGCCCAGGAAGAGCAGCGCGCCCAGAAAGGACGTGCCGAGCACGTGCGCGTACTCGCCGAGCTGGATGAGGCCGAACTTCATGCCCGAGTACTCGACCCTGAATCCGGCCACCAGTTCCGATTCGGCTTCGAGGATGTCGAAGGGCGTGCGGTTCTCGGCCGCGACTCCGGCGATCATGAAAGCGAGGAACCCGAGCTGGCCTAGCACCGGATAGAAGATGAACCAGAAGCCGCCGGCCTGGGCCGCCGCGATGTCCGACATCTTCAGCGAGCCCGCCAGCATGACCGGAACCAGCGCCGCCATCAGAAGGGGCAGGTCATAGGAAATGATCTGGTTCACCGCGCGCATCACCGAGATGAGGGCGTACTTGTTGTTGGAGCCCCACCCAGCCATGAACAGGCCCACGATCTCCATCGAGGAGACCGCGAGGAAGAAGAGGACGCCGATGTTGAGGTCGGCCACCCCGATGCCGGGCGCGAAAGGGATCGACGCGAAGATCAGAAGGCAGGGCACCAGAAAGACGATGGGCGCGAGATTGAAGATCGCGCGGTCGGCG
>JANMVV010000228.1:0-20453 GCA_031392925.1 Vicinamibacteria bacterium | reverse complement strand
CTGTGGACCGCGGACTTCCGGCTTGCCAACAAGGTCAAGCTGGGTGGGCGCGCTTCGGCGGACCTCACCCTGGATCTGTTCAACGCGTTCAACAACAACATGATCCTGGGCCGCAACCGGCAGGCGAACTCCGGCTCGTTCCACAACCCGACCGACGTTCTGGCTCCGCGCATCCTGCGCCTGGGGATGCGTCTCAACTTCTAGGTCCGTTCCTGGAAGGGTCTCGCGCAAGCGAGAACGGCCCCGCGTGTCACTACGCGGGGCCGTTTTTCTTTGGCTGCCGTTCATCCCCTTCCCGCCGAGGCCTGCTTGGGCGATCGCGCGCGCGGTCACTCTGCGGCGAACCGGACGCGACCCGATCCTTCGCCGCCATGGTCCGCGAGCGGTTTTCCCGTCGATCCTCGATTCCGCTGAGGCTGTCTCCAACCACGCGCGGGGCGCTTACTCGTAGCGGAGAGCTTCCACCGGATCGAGAGCCGCGGCCTTGCGCGCGGGCCAGACCCCGGAGGCGAGACCCACACCGACCGACACGATGAGCCCGGTCGCCACCGCCCAGGGCGGAATCGTCGCGGGCAGTCCGGGCACGAGCAGCATCACGAGCCAGCTCACGCCCACCGCCACCACCAGGCCCAGAATGCCGCCGAGGCCGGTGAGGGCGATGGCCTCGAAGAGGAACTGCCGCACGATGTCGCCCTTCTTCGCGCCGAGCGCCTTGCGCACCCCGATTTCATGCGTCCGCTCGGTGACGCTCACCAGCATGATGTTCATGACCCCGATGCCGCCGACCATGAGGCCCACCGCGGAGATGGCGATGGTGATGAGGCCGATGGCGGCGGTGATCCGGTCGAACTGTTCGATGAACTTGTCGGCGGTGGACAGGTCGAAGTCCGAGTTCTGGTGGCTGCGCAGGCCGCGCCTTCGGCGCAGGACGTCCTCCACCTGATCGAGGGCGGTGAGCACCTGGCCTCTCCTGGCCTCGATCACCAGCAGGACATCGCGGGTGCGGGGCTCCATCTTGCGGATGGTGCGAAACGGAATGAAGATCGCGTTGTCCTCGTCGTTCTCGCCCATGAAGCCGGCCTTTCGCTTCTCGAGAACTCCGACGATCCGGAAGGTCCGGCCGGCCATGGTCACCTCGGTGCCGGAGACCTCCGGTTTGTGCGGGAAGAGAGCCTCGGCCGCGCTCACCCCGATGACCATGACATTGCGCTTGTGCTCGTCGTCGGCCTCGGTGAAGAACCGGCCCTCCTTCAGCCCGAGATTCGTAACCGCTCCGTAGTTCGCGGTGACCCCCTGAAGCTGGCCGTCCTTGTACTTGGCGCCCTGATAGACGAGGGCGTGGTCGAGTTGCCAGGCCCACGCTGAGTTGGCCACGTCCGCCACCGCGGGAGCCTGTTCCCGGATGGCGTCGGCGTCGCCCGGGACCAGGGGTTTGCGCTTGTACTCGGCGCGGTCCCGCGGGCCGAACTGGGGCCCGGTCGAGAGATGGAACGCGTAGATGTTGTTGGTGCCGTATTCCTCGATGGAGGCTACGAGGCCAGCCCGCATTCCGGTGAGGATGGAGGCGACCACCACCACCACGACCACGCCGATCACGATGCCCAGGATGGTGAGGCCGCTGCGCAGCTTGTTCGAGCGCACGTTCTCGAGCGCCATCCGCAGGGTCTCGGCAGGAACCAGGCGCATCTAGGTCACCTTCGTGATGGCGATGACGGGATCGAGGCGCGAGGCCCGCACGGCCGGGTAGATGCCGGCGATCAGGCCGATGGTGGTGGAGACGAAGAGCGACAGGACGATGTACCCGCTGGTGATCCTCATCGGCACGGGTGTGGTGGCGGTGACGAGGTTGGTGACCGCCGAGGCGGCGAGTAGGCCGAGCAGGCCGCCCACCCCGCACAGGAGCGCCGACTCGATCAGGAACTGAACCAGGATCTCGCGCCGCTTCGCTCCGACGGCCTTGCGCAGGCCGATCTCGAACGTCCGCTCGGTGACGCTCACCAGCATGATGTTCATGACCACGATGCCGCCCACGATGAGAGAGATGAGAGTGATGGGCGTGACCACCATGGCGATCTGGCCGGTGAACTGGTCCACGTTCTGGTTCACCTCCTGGACGTTCACGAGGCCGAAGTCGTCCTCTTCGGCGGGCTTGAGGTGGTGGCGCGACCTCAGGGCGACCCGCGCCTCGTCGATCGCGGGCTGGAAGGTCTCGGCTCCTTTGGCGAGGCCATGAAGCTGAACGCTCTGCCGGCGGCCGTAGATGCGGCCAAAGGCCGAGATGGGAAGGTAGAGGGTGTTGTCGAAGGTCTGGCCGAACATGGACCCGCGCGCCCCCTCGACCCCCACGATCTTCAGGGGATTGCCGCGGACCTTGATGATCTTACCGATGGGGTCCCTGCCCTCGAAGAACTTCTTTCGCACGTCCCAGCCGATGACGCAGACCGCGGCCGCGCGATCGACCTCATGGGGAAGGAGGAACCGGCCTTCCGCGATGGTCTTGTCCTCGATCTCGCCCATGCTCGCGGTGACCCCCATGATCTGCGTGCCGAAGAGGTCGATGCCCTCGTACTTCAGGTCCTGGCGGGCGTTCATCTGCGCGCCCACCTCCTCACAGTTGGTGCAGAGGCGCTCCATCCAGTCCATGTCCTTGCGCAGGAGCTTCTTGTTCCGGCGGTCCATCTTCTGCCACTGCTCCTCGGTCATCTGACCCGAGGAGGCCATCCGCGCGATCATGAAGTGGTTCGCGCCGAGGAGCCGCGAGATCTGGTCCACCACGTAGCTGTTGAAGCCGCTGATGGAAGCGCCCACCACCACCACCGAGGCCACCCCGATGATGATGCCGATGAGGGTCAGGAAGGCTCGCAGCTTGTGGGCGACGATGGACTGGACCGCGATCCGAACGGCATCGACGTAGAAGGCGGCGTGTCGTCGCATGGTGCGAGGGCCAGCCTAGGCCGGTCTCCTCGGGGGAGCGAAACGCCGGGGCGAACCTACTCTACATAGTTGTACCCGCAGTTCGAACAGGTCCACACCCGTCCCTGCCGGTACATCTTGTTCCCGCACTGAGGGCATATCCGGTATTCACGGCCCTCGTCGTCCAAAAGTTCCTCGCGGCGTTGTTCTTGTTCCGCGAAAATCTCTTCGTCGGTCTTAGGGCCCCGGCGGCGCTCTTCCTTGGGAGGGTCGGTTTTCGGCGGATCCTGCCTGGGAGGATCCTGCTTCGCGGGATCCTGGGCCCGGGCGGACGCAGCCAGAGACAGCGCCGCCGCGAAGAGCGACGACCCGGTGAGGAAGCGGCGACGGGAGACGGGCGACGAAACCATCTAACCGTCTAGACCCACTGCGCCGCCATATCGCCGATCACGGGGAGCTTGAACTCCTCGTTGTTGTTGGCCTTCATCATGAGGACGATCTGGGCGATGAGGCAGGCGAGGCCCACCGGCAGGCCGATCAGACCGATCAGGCCGCCGAGGGCTCCCATGGCCATGCTGACCACGATGCTCAGAACCTGAATGGCGAAGAGCACGACGAACGCCGCGCCGTGGAGGAGCAGGCTCTGGAAGGCATGGAACCTTACGAACTTGTTGTCCTTCTCGATCACGACCGCGACGATCGAGACGATGAACCCGATGCAACAGGGAATGTTGCAAAGCAGGCCGCCGACGTTTTGGGCTACGCCGAGTTTGGTTTGGTTATCGCTCATGGTGGGGGAATCCTAGCAAAGATCAATCGGACTATCGCTTGTTCATCTACGGTCCGGCGTCCCGATCAGGGCGTCGTGCTCCCGCTGGTCGCGAGCGTGGGAAACTTCGTCCACATGTCGGCTCCTTTAATCCGCGCCTCGGTCGAAGAAGAGTTTCGTCGGCGGTTCGGCGGCGAACCCGAGGTCGTCGTGCGCGCGCCGGGCCGGGTGAATCTCATCGGCGAGCACACCGACTACAACGATGGCTTCGTCATGCCGATGGCCATCGATCGCTGGGTAACCATGGCGGTACGACCGCGGGACGACGGGCGGGTGACCATCCACTCGATCGACCTCAATGACGAGGGCTCATTCGGGCTCGGCGGCCTGGGCGATCCCAGCCACGAATGGATCGACTACGTGCGAGGCGTGGCCGGGGCGCTCCGCGATGCGGGGAAGACCCTCGCGGGATTCGACGGTGTCGTCTCCGGAAATGTCCCGGTGGGTGCGGGGCTTTCCTCATCCGCGGCGATCGAGATGGCGTCAGCGCGGGCCTTCGCCGCGGTGTCGGGGTTCGCCTGGGATCCGGTGGCCATGGCGCGAGCCTGTCAGCGCGCGGAGAACCTGTGGATGGGCGTCAATTGCGGGATCATGGATCAGCTCATCTCGGCGGGGGGCCAGGCCGGCCACGCGATGCTGATCGATTGTCGCTCCCTGGACCTGCGGCCGGTGCCCCTGCCTGGAGGCGTCGCGGTGGTCGTGCTCGACACCACCACGCGGCGGCAGCTCATCGGTTCGGAGTACAACGATCGCCGGGCGCAATGCGCAGCCGCGGGAGAGGCCTGCGGGGCCTCGTCTCTGCGCGATGTGAGCGAAGCCCAGTTGAGGGCGCGTCGCGACGCGATGGGCGAGGTCGCGTTTCGCCGGGCGCGCCACGTGCTGAGCGAGAACGACCGAACTCTGCGTGCCGCCGACGCGATGGGCGCGGGCGACGCCGCGCTGGTCGGGCGACTGATGAACGAAAGCCACCAGAGTCTCCGGGACGACTTCGAGGTCTCGACGCGCGCGCTCGACACGATGGTGGAGAGCGCCCGGAGCGCGCCCGGCTGTCACGGCGCCCGGCTGACCGGGGCGGGCTTCGGCGGGTGCGTGGTGGCGCTCGTCGACCGCCGCCGCCTGCATGGTTTCGTGCCCCATGCCGTCGCTTTGTTCACCGCGTCCACGGGCCTCGTCCCCGGCGTGTATCCGTGCGAGGCCACCGACGGCGCGGAAATCATGATTCGGGCCTGAGACCGGGCGCATCCGGGCCGCCGCTCGCTTCCTGCGGCGCGGCCCACCGACGCGCGTCATCAGGCAGATCGGGATTCTGGACGCCTTCGGTCGGAGAAACGAGGCGGACGATCTCGATGGGAATGCCGGGCTTCGCCGCGAGGTCGCGGGACTGCCGCCCTTCGTATATCCTTCCCGCCGGAGGAGAGCCTTGGTGAACCCACAAATGTCCAGCCCAGGAGCGTTTCGTCTTCTTCGTTCGTCACAACTCGGTACAAACGCAATGACGCACCACGCGCCCCCGGCCGGTCCAACCCGCGTTCGCAACGGGGGAATGCGTCGAGCCGCCCTTGCCTTCTTGTTGCTCGCGTCGATGAGCCACGCGGCCGATACGCCTCCCTACAAGGACGCGGCGAGGCCCGTCGAGGAGCGGGTGCGCGACCTGCTTTCGCGGATGACCCTGGAAGAGAAAGTGGCGCAGACGGTCGCGATCTGGAAGGACAAGGAGAAGATCACCGACGATTCCGGGGCTTTTTCTCCGGAGAAGGCCGCGGCCACGATACCGAACGGCATAGGCCACCTGGCCCGACCGAGTGAGCTCCGGGACAAGCCCACGAAGCTCCTGCTCGGACCCCGTGAAAGCGCGGTGTTCATGAACGCCGTCCAGAAGTGGCTGATCGAAAAGACTCGGTTGGGCATTCCAGCCCTCGCGCACGAGGAGGCTTTGCACGGCCTCACCGCGCCCCTCGGTACCAGTTTCCCGATTCCCATGGCACTCGCGAGCACCTGGGACCCGGGGCTGATCGAGAAGGTGATGAGTGTCGCGGCCCTCGAAGCGCGAGCCCGCGGGATTCAACACGTCCTGTCGCCGGTACTGGACCTGGCGCGCGACCCACGCTGGGGCCGAACTGAAGAAACGTATGGCGAGGATCCCTACCTGGTATCGCGACTCGGCGTCGCGGCGATCCAGGGTTACCAGGGACGGAACCAGGCTCTCGGGCCGGACAAAGTGTTTGCCACCGCGAAGCACTTCGCGGGGCACGGCCCCCACGAAGGCGGCATCAACACCGCGCCCGGCAATCTGCCCGAGCGCATGCTGCGCGATCAGTACCTGTTCCCGTTTGAAGCGGCGATCAAGGAGGCCGGCGTGGCCTCGGTGATGCCGTCGTACAACGAGATCGATGGAGTGCCGTCCCACAAGAATCGATTCCTGCTGGACAAGATCCTCCGTCAGGAATGGGCCTTCCCCGGGATGATCGTCTCCGACTACTACGCGATCTCTCAGATGATCGACCAGCACGCCGTTGCCGAAGACCTTGGGGACGCCGCCGCTCAGGCCCTCGAGGCGGGCGTTGACATCGAGCTGCCCGACCCCAAGGCCAATCTCACCCTCGTCGACCTCGTACGCTCGGGCCAGGTTTCGGCGGCCACGCTCGATCGCGCGGTCGCGCGGTTGCTCCGCGCCAAGTTCCTTTCCGGAGCGTTCGACAATCCCTACGTCGATCCCGAGCGCGCGAAGAGCGTGAGCAACACTCCCGCCCACCAGGCCCTGGCCCTGGAGGCGGCGCGGAGGGCCATCGTCCTGCTCAAGAACGAGAATGCTCTCCTTCCCCTGGACCGCGTAAAGATCAAGACGCTGGCCGTGATTGGTCCGAATGCCAAGGGTGTCCGCCTTGGGGGCTACTCGGGCGATCCCGGGCGCGGCGTCGATATCCTCCAGGGAATCACGGACAAGGCCGGCCCCTCGGTACGGGTTCTCTACGCGCAGGGAGTGCGCATCACCGAGCACGAGCCCGCCTGGACCACGGACGCGGTGACTTTCGGCGACCCCGCGAAGAACCGGGTCCGCATCAAGGAAGCGGTGGCGGTGGCGAGGCAGGCGGACGTTTCGGTGCTGGTGATAGGGACAAACGAATCGACCTCGCGCGAGGCGTGGTCGAACCAGCATCTGGGCGACGTCTCGGATCTGCGCCTCTCTTCCCAGCAGGACGAGCTGGTCGAGGCCGTGCGCGCGCTGGGCAAGCCCATGGTGGTGGTGCTCATCAACGGCCGGCCCCTCGCCATCACGAAGGTGGCGGAGACGGCGCCCGCGATCCTGGAAGGGTTCTATCTCGGGCAGGAGGGCGGAACTGCCCTCGCCGAGGTCCTGTTCGGCGAATACAATCCGGGCGGCAAGCTGCCCATATCCTTTCCTCGCGAGGTCGGTCAGCTCCCGGTCTTCTACGGGCGGAAACCCACGTCGTTCCGTCCCTATCTGGACTCGCCGCGCGAGCCTCTGTTCGCGTTTGGTCACGGCCTGAGCTACACCACGTTCAAGCTCGAAAACATGAAGGTCAGCCCCGAGAAGATCGGCCCGGGCGGCCGGGCCAGCGTGGCCGTGGAGGTTGTGAACACCGGGCCGAGAGCGGGCGACGAAGTGGTGCAGCTCTACCTGCGCGATCGCGTGTCTTCGGTGACCAGGCCGGTGAAGGAACTGCGAGGCTTCGAGCGAGTGACCCTGGCACCCGGCGAACGCCGGACCGTGATCTTCTCGATCGGCCCCGACGCTTTGCAACTGACCGACGATCGGATGAACCGGGTCGTGGAGCCGGGAATGTTCGACATCATGGTGGGAACGAGCCTCGCCACCACCCTGAAAGCCACGCTCGAAGTCGTCCGACCGCCCCTAATCTCCAGGTGACCCACATGACCGATGCGTACCAGCCTCTCGCCGAGCACAAGTTCACCTTTGGCCTGTGGACGGTGGGGAACCCCGGCCGCGATCCTTTTGGCGAGGCCGTCCGCCCCGTTCTCTCTCCCGTGGAACTCGTCCACCTGCTCGCCGAGGTCGGAGCCTACGGCGTGAATTTCCACGACAACGATCTGGTGCCGATCGACGCGAAGCCCGCCGATCGCGACCGGATCGTCTCGGACTTCAAGCGAGCACTCGCGGAGACCGGCCTCAAGGTGCCGATGGCGACCACGAACCTCTTCAGCGATCCCGCTTTCAAGGATGGCGCCTTCACCTCCAACGATCCGAGGGTGCGCGCCTATGCGCTCCAGAAGACCATGCGGGCGATCGACCTCGGGGTCGAACTCGGCGCCTCGGTCTATGTGTTCTGGGGAGGTCGCGAGGGTGTGGAAACCGATGCGAGCAAGGACGCCCTCGAAGCCCTCAAGCACTTCCGCGACTCGATGAATTTTCTGACCCACTATGTGAAGGATCGCAAGTACGACCTCGTCTTCGCGCTCGAGGCCAAGCCGAACGAGCCACGCCACGACATCTATCTGCCGACGACGGGCTCTATCCTCGGTTTCATCGAGACCCTCGACCACAAGGAGATGGTCGGCGTGAATCCGGAAGTCGCCCACGAGCACATGTCGGGTCTGAACTTCATGCATGCGATCGCTCAGGCCTGGGATGCGAAGAAGCTCTTCCACATCGACCTCAACGATCAGGCCTTCGGCCGCTACGACCAGGATCTGCGTTTCGGCTCGCACTCCATCAAGTCGTGCTTCTTCACGGTCAAGTTCCTCGAGGACGTGGGCTATTCCGGCAGCCGCCACTTCGATTCGCACGCCTACCGCACCGAGGACGTGAACGGGGTGAAAGACTTCGCCCGCGGCAGCATGCGCAGCTACCTTATCTACAAGGAAAAGGCGAGGCGCTGGAACGAAGACAAGGAGATCCAGGCGCTGATCGCAGAGCTTTCCAGCGTCCCGAGCGACGGACCGCCGCTCGGCGCCTACAGCCGGGCCGCCGCGGACGCGCTCAAGGCCCACACCTACGACCGCGCGGCTCTCGGAGCGCGCGGGCTCAGGTACGAGCGGCTCGACCAGTTGACCATCGAGTTGCTCCTCGGCGTGCGGTGAGGAATCGGCCTTCCGCTCCCTGGAGGCGGGAGACCATTCCTGAGACGATCGGAATGAGGTACCCCTCGAGGCGCCGGCCGCGAACCTTCCCGTCGTGCGTTCCCTGGCTCGTCGCCGCCTTGAGCCTGGCGGGCATGTCCGCCAGCGCCGAGACCGGCCACGATCTCTGGCTGCGCTACGGCGGGATTGCCGACGCCCAAAGGTTGAACTCCTATCGACGGTCCGCCACCGCGGTGGTGGTCGAAGGACGATCGTCGACGCTCGCGATCGTCCGCTCGGAACTCCGCGCGGCCCTCGGCGGTCTCCTCGGCATCGACCTCCGCATATCGCCCGCGGTATCAGAGGATGGTGCGATCGTCGTGGGGACGGAGACTTCATCGCCCATCATCAGGTCCCTGGGATGGGGGGCGAGCCTGAAGCCGCTGGGTCGCGAGGGATTCATCGTTCGCTCGGTCCGCATCGGCGGCCACGCGGCCATAGCGATCGCGTCCGAAAGCGAAGTGGGCGCTCTGTACGGAACTTTCCATCTTCTTCGCCTGGTTCAAACCCAGCAGCCTCTGGCGAATCTCGATATCTCGCAACGGCCCCGCATCGATCGTCGTTTTCTGAACCATTGGGACAACCTCGACGGCACCATCGAGCGAGGCTACGGCGGCCGCTCCATGTGGAACGGAGTCGACGTCGGCCTCGAGGCCCGGCCGCGTCTTCTCGACTATGCCCGGGCCAACGCGTCGATCGGCATCAACAGCGTGTCCATCAACAACGTCAATGCCAACCCCCGCGCTCTCGATCGGCCCTATCTGGAGAAGGCCACCGCCCTCGCGAACCTTTGGCGCCCCTACGGCATCAGGGTCTACCTCTCGGCCAACTTTTCCGCGCCCAAGTCCCTCGGAGGCCTGGGGACCGCCGATCCCCTCGATCCTCAAGTGGCGGTGTGGTGGAAGCAAAAAGCGGATGAGATCTACCGCCTCATCCCGGACTTCGGTGGTTTTCTGGTGAAGGCCAACAGCGAAGGGCAGCCCGGGCCCCAAGACTATGGCCGGAATCACGCGGAGGGAGCAAACGTCATGGCGGATGCGCTGTCCTCCCATGGCGGCATCATTCTCTGGCGGGCCTTTGTGTACAACCCGGACGTCGACCCCGATCGCGTCAAACGGGCCTACACCGAGTTTGTGCCGCTCGATGGGAAATTCCGCGACAACGTGATGGTTCAGGTGAAGAACGGCCCCCTCGACTTCCAGCCGCGCGAGCCCTTTTCCCCTCTCTTCGGCGCGGTGCCCCAGACTCCCTTGGTCGCCGAACTCCAGATCGCGCAGGAGTATCTAGGGCATTCAACGCACCTCGTGTACCTGGCGCCCTTGTGGAAGGAGCTTCTCGACGCCGACACCCACGCGAACGGTCCCGGGTCGACGGTGGCGAAGGTGGTCGATGGCACCCTCGACCACCGTCGTCTCACCGCCATCGCGGGGGTCGCCAATACCGGAAACGATCTGAACTGGTCAGGCCACCTCTTCGCGCAGGCCAACTGGTATGCCTATGGACGGCTCGCCTGGGATCCGGGCCTGAGCTCGGAGGCCATCGCCGACGAATGGATCCACATGACCTGGGGCCACGCCCCGGAATTGGTCCGGACCCTGCGCGGAATCATGATGGAATCGCGCGAGGCAATCGTCGACTACAGCATGCCGCTCGGCCTACACCATCTCATCGGCGGCGATCACTACGCGCCCATGCCGGAGAACAACGATCTCCGCCGCAGCGACTGGTCGGCCACCACCTATCACCGCGCGGACGAAAAGGGCATTGGATACGATCGGACCGCAACGGGAAGCGGCGCTGTGCTTCAGTACCGTTCGCCCATGAGAGAAGAGTGGGCCGATCCAAGAACCACTCCGGACCGCCTCCTGCTCTGGTTCCATCATCTGCCCTGGGATTACAAGATGCAGTCTGGCGCAACTCTCTGGGATGAACTCGTCTCCCACTACGACCAGGGAGCCCGCTGGGCTCGAGGTCTCGAGGCGCTATGGGCGTCGGTCCGTCGCGAAATTGACTACGACCGCTTTGCCGCCGTGCTCGTGAAGCTGCATCGGCAGTCGCAGGACGCGGCAGCGTGGCGGGACAAGTGCCTCGGGTATTTCCAGACCTTCAGCAAGCGCCCGGTGCCTCCGCTCACGTTCGAACCGGCGGGATCTTAGACGCCGCTGTACGCGCTGAACCCGCCGTCCACGGGAATGACCGCCCCGGTCACGAAGGAGGACGCATCGCTGCAGAGCCAGAGAACGGTTCCCTGCAATTCCTCCGGATCGCCGAACCGTCCCATCGGGGTTCCCTGGGTGATCAGGCGCGCGCGATCCGTAAGGGAGCCGTCGGGATTGATCAGAACACTGCGGTTCTGGGTGGAGACGAAAAACCCGGGAGCGATGGCGTTCACCCGGATGTCCTTCCCGCATCGCCGGGCCATGTCGACGGCCATCCACCGGGTGAAGCTCTCGATGGCCGCCTTCGCGACGGAGTAGCCGAGGACGCCGCTCACCGCCCGGGCCGCGGCCATGGAGGAGATGGTGACCACGCTGCCCTTCTTCTGAGCGGCCATGACCTCGCCGAACACCATGGTGGGGAACACCGTGCCGTGAAGATTCAGGCGCAGCACGTCGTCGAAGGCCGTGCGCGACATCCTGAAGGCAGGGACACCATCGGTCCGGGCCTCGGAGACATTGCCCCCCGCCGCGTTGACCAGGATGTCGACCCGTCCCCAGGCGCGGACCACCTGCTGGCAGGCGAGTTGAAGCTGCTCTTCATCGAGCACGTCCGCGATGAGCGCCATGGACTGCCCTCCGGCCTCTTGCAACCCAAGCACCTTCGCTCGCGCGGATTCCTGGCTCCTTCCCAGGACCGCGACCCGGGCGCCCGCGCCGGCGAGGGCGCTCGCGATGCTGCCGCCGAGAACGCCATACCCGCCCGTCACCACCGCGACCCGGCCGGAGAGATCGAACAGGGGGGTTGCCTTCGTCATCAGAATGGAACCACGGGCGTCCGAGGGTCCGTTGGGTCCGCCCAGCGAGAATGCGGGGTGAGCGGCGTCCACCCCGCCCCGGAAGGTGGGGTCGCCCGGATATCGGTAATTCGCATCGGCTCGAGATCGCCCGCCCGGAATCGCCTTTCCTTGACCTTTCGTCCCATCTCGGGACAAACTTCAGAATGATGTACCAGGGCGCCGTCGATTGTCCAGCCAGGAAGGCGACGATTAGCTGATGAGAGAAGGAGGCGGAGCCTGAACATGATGCGAAGACTCGCATCATCCCCGCAGGTGAGCCTCGCCCTGATCATCGTTGCGCTCGGCGCGGTCCTCACGTTTTTCGCGGGCGCGCACGAGGACCGAGCCACCGGAGCCGCGGTCAACAACTTCCTCAACTCGCACACGTTGATTCAGACCGCCACCGACGCGAGCTTCTTCGCGGTCATGGCGGTGGGCGCCACCATTGTGATCATCTCGGGCGGCATCGATCTCTCGGTGGGGTCGATCTATGCGCTGGCGGGAGTCACCATGGCCATGGTGCTGCGCGGCGCGGGACCTTCCGGCGGCGCGGCTTCCGTCGCGACCGGTCTCGCGGTCTGCGTGGGCGTGGGCCTCTTCTGCGGTTTCCTCAACGGCCTTCTGGTGGTCTTGCTTCGGGTGCATCCCTTCATCATCACCCTCGGAACCATGTGGATCCTCCGCGGCATCGCGTTTGTTTCGAGCAAGGCGGAGAGCATCCTCGTGCCCGAATCATTGACCACGGTGGCCAAGGCGTCCCTCGGCTTGGGCGCCTCGCTCTATCCGGTGCCGATGCTCACCATGTTGGCGGTGGCGGTGATCGGCGCTGTCTATCTCACCCAGACCGTGATGGGCCGGCACGTCTTCGCCTTCGGCGGCAACTCGGAAGCAAGCCGGTTCTCGGGGTTGAGGCTCGATCGGATCCAGATCAGCGTCTACGTGATCTCCGGCCTGTGCGCGGGCCTCGCCGCGTTCATGGGCGCGAGCTTCTATGGCTCGGCCTCGTGCGCCGATGCGACGGGGTACGAGCTTTACGTGATCGCGTCGGCGGTGGTGGGCGGGGCGAGCCTGTCGGGCGGGAAGGGGAGCGCCATCAGCGCCATGCTGGGCGCGGTCCTCATCGTTCTGATCCGGCAGTCGATCCGCACCCTGCGCTTCGATCAGAACTACGAGTGGATCATCGTGGGCTGCGCCATCATCATCGCGGTCGTGCTCGATCAGGGGAGCGCGCAGTTGAACGCGCGGCGCCTGGCCAGGGCGGCGGGGAAGGAATCGTGACGAACGGCCTCGACGCGCTGCGCTTCGTCGAGGTCGGCAAGACGTTCCCCGGCGTGCGCGCGCTTCACGGCGTCACCTTCAGCATCGCCGCCGGTTCGGTTCACGCCCTGTGCGGCGAGAACGGAGCGGGCAAGAGCACTCTGGGGAAGATCCTCGCGGGCATCCACGCGCCGGACTCGGGCCACGTCGAGGTCTTTGGCGAGGGGGTGCGCTTCGCCAGTCCGCGTGAAGCGCTGGCCAAGGGCATAGGCATGGTCCACCAGGAGCTTTCGTTCTGCGAGAACCTGTCGGTGGCCGAGAATCTCTGCCTGGGAGCCCTGCCCGCGCGCGGCGTGTTCATAGACCGCGAGGTCATGCACGCCCGGGCGAAGGAGATGCTCGAGGCCATCGACGCCCCGATCGACGTTGCCGCACGAGTCGGAGCGCTGCCCCTCGGCCAGCGGCAGATGGTTCAGATCGGGGCCGCGGTGGGCGCGGGCGCTCGGGTGATCGTGTTCGACGAGCCGACGAGCAGCCTCTCCCAGCGCGAAGCGGAGCGGCTGTACCTGCTGATCGACCGCTTGCGCGGGAAAGGCGTCACCTCGATCTACGTCTCCCACCGCATGGACGAGATCTTCAGGCTGTGCGACGACGTCACGGTTCTGCGCGACGGCCGGCACGTCGCCACGCAACCGCTGGCGAAGTCGGATGAGGCAGGTCTGGTTCAGATGATGATCGGCCGGGCCATCGAGCCCGCAGATGCGGCGCCTTCGAGGGTGGCGCCCTCGGCCGGGGAGGCGCTGCGGGTGATCGGGCTGTCGAGCCCGGGAAAGTTCTCGGAGGTGTCGTTCGGGTTGCGTCCCGGCGAGGTCCTGGGTCTCGCCGGGCTCGTGGGCGCGGGCCGGTCGGAGATCGCGCAGGCGTTGTTCGGTCTCGACCCCGCCGCGACGGGGGAGATCCGTGTTCAGGGCCGGCGCGTGGAGATTCGAACCCCGCGAGAGGCCATGGCCCTCGGCATCGGTCTCGTGCCGGAGGACCGGAAGCGTCAAGGCCTGATCCTCGACATGAGTGCTTCCAGCAACATCACCCTGCCGGTGCTCGAACGGCTCTCTCGAGCCACCTTCATTCGGCGTGATGAAGAACGCGCGCTGACCGCGTCCTTTTTTGATCGTCTTCGGGTGCGGGCATCGAGCTTCGAGGCGAAGGCCGCGGGCCTGTCGGGCGGCAACCAGCAGAAGCTGGTCCTCGCGAAGTGGCTGGCCGCGAGGGCGAAGATCTTGATCCTTGACGAGCCCACGCGGGGCGTCGACGTCGGAGCCAAAGCCGAGATCCACGCGCTGATCGACCAGCTCGCGCGCGAAGGCAGCGCCATTCTCCTCATCTCCAGCGAGCTTCCGGAGGTGCTCAGGTTGTCTTCGCGCATTCTGGTGGTGCGCGGCGGTCGTCTCGCGGGGGAAGTGCCGCGCGAAACCGCCAGTCAGGACGGCCTGCTCCGGTTGATGGCGGGCCTCGCTGCCTAGAGCTCGCCAGGATCAAGCCCATGGCGCAGAGCGATGATGAGCACGGTTCTTCTGTTCGCGGTGGCTCTCGGTGCCACATATATTTCCCGGCGCGCCGCGCGGCCCCAACCGATCCCATCGAGTCGCTGAGGATCGAGTGATCCCCCTTATCCTCACGCCTTCACCCCACCACTCGAGGAGAGAAAGATGAACGACATGCACCAGTTGAGGCCCGAGCACAAGTTCAGCCTCCCCGGCGTCCGTTGAGAGGGACGCGCTGATCGTGAAGCGCCTCTTCCTTGGAATCGATGTCTCGACCACCGGCGCCAAGGCGCTGCTGATCGATGACGCGGGTCACCTGATCGCGAGCGCCACCACGCCGCTCACCGTGCAGACGCCGAAGCCCCTCTGGTCCGAGCAGAACCCTCATGAATGGTGGCTGGGGACGTGGCGGAGCATCCGCGATGTGATGGCGAAGGCTGGCGCCTCGAGCGACGAAGTCGCGGCGGTGGGTCTGACCGGGCAGATGCACGGCCTGGTCCTGCTCGATTCCGATCGTCGCGTCCTGCGGCCCGCGATTCTGTGGAACGACCAGCGAACCTCGGCCGAGTGCGATGACATCCGCTCGCGTATGGGCGGGAAGGCACGCCTCGTCGAAGTCACGGGCAACGACGCGCTCACCGGATTCACCGCGCCGAAGATCCTCTGGGTGCGCAAGCACGAGCCCGATGTGTACGGGAAGGTGAACCTCGTGCTCCTGCCCAAGGACTACGTGCGGCTCAGGCTCACCGATGTCCCGGCCATGGACAAGGCGGACGCCTCGGGAACGCTGCTCTTCGATCTTGCCGCGCGTGACTGGTCGAAGGACGTTGTGGATCGACTCGAGATTCCGACCGGGTGGCTGCCGAAGACGTTCGAAGGCCCGGAGATCACGGGACACGTCACCAAGAAAGCCGCGGAGGAGACCGGACTTCGCGAGGGCACGCCGGTGATGGCGGGCGGCGGGGATCAGGCCGCCGGTGCGGTGGGTGCGGGCGCCACGCACCCCGGCATCGTGGCCCTGACCCTCGGCACCTCGGGCGTGGTCTTCGCCGCGACCGATAGCGCGCTGGTGGAACCTCAAGGCCGCCTTCACGCGTTCTGTCACGCGGCGCCCGGGCGCTGGCACTTCATGGGTGTGACCCTCGCCGCGGCGGGAAGCCTTCAGTGGTACCGCGATACCCTCGCGCCGGGAGTGCCGTTCGAGACCCTGGTGGCCGAGGCGGCGGATGTGCCCGCAGGCAGCGACGGCCTCCTGTTCACGCCCTATCTCTCCGGCGAGCGGACACCGTATCCGGATCCTCTGGTGCGCGCTTCGTTCGTGGGCCTGACCGTGCGCCATGGTCGCGCCCACATGACCCGCGCGGTCCTCGAGGGCGTCGCGTTTTCAATGAAGGACTGCTTCGCGCTCCTCGAAGGCGCAGGCCTCCCGAGGGTGTCGCAGGTGCGCATCGCGGGAGGGGGAGCGAAGAGCGCCCTCTGGCGGAAGATCGTGGCGAGCGTCCTCCATGCTGAGATCGTGACCGTCAACAGCACCGAAGGCGCGGCTTTCGGGGCGGCGCTCCTGGCCGGCGTCGGCGCGGGCGCTTGGCCGAGCGTCGATGCGGCGTGCGAGGGGACGATCACGGTCACCGGGAGCGACCAACCCGAGTCTCCCTGGCTCGCCGGATATGAGGCCGCGTACGCGCGGTATCGCGGGCTGTACCCAGCGCTGAAGTCCACGTTCGAGTCCCTTTGACGGCTCAGATCCGTCTCGTCCTGGCGGGGATAGGGCTCGGCGTTCTCGGTCGTCTCCTTGGCGAGGTTGCCGTCGTGGTGGAGTGGCACCGGACGTTCTTCTTCCCGCGGCTGGCCTCGCTTCTGCAGGCGATCTCAGGGACGGCGGTCACCACGATGGGGGAAGCGGGCGC
This sequence comes from Vicinamibacteria bacterium, assembly GCA_031392925.1. Taxonomy (GTDB): domain Bacteria; phylum Acidobacteriota; class Vicinamibacteria; order Fen-336; family JAGNNV01; genus JAGNNV01. Next base: position 3,911 of record JANMVV010000228.1, on the reverse strand, counting down.
GATGCTCGTGATTCTCGCCGCCCTGGGCGTCTTTGCCGCGCGGCGCTCCCGGACCCTGGGCGGCTTGGCCTTCGCGCTGGGATTCATCGTGTTCTGCTTCTACGCATCGTGGGGCTTCGCGTACGGCTACCCGTCGCTGTCCGGGCGATTGGCGGCGTTGCCCGGAAAGCAGGACGAGGCCGCGATCCGCGCGCGTCTCGTCGATCTCACCGAGCGGTCGGCGCGTCTCGCGGCCCGCGCCTCCGCGGGTGCGGTGTCTCTGGAGGGAACCAACGCGGAGGTCCTAGCCCGCATCAACGCCGGAACCAACGCCGGCTTCGAGCGATGGCCGGCGTCGATCGAGGCCTCTCCGGTCCGGGGCGTCCAGTTCGGCGCGGCGAAGGCGTCACGGGTTTCCTTCGCGCTCAGCCGGTTGCAGATCTCGGGTTACTACTTCCCGTGGACGGGGGAGGCGCAGATCGATGCGGAGATGCCGCGCACGCTCTGGCCCCGGGTGACCGCGCACGAGAAGGCCCATCAGCGTGGTTTCGCCCGCGAGAACGAGGCGACGGTGATCGGTGTGATCACGTGCCTCTCCTCGCCGGATCCGACCGTGTTCTACGGAGGCGCTCTCGGCCTGTTCGTCGGCTTCGATCGGGAACTCGCGCGGGTGGATCCGGAGGCGCGTCGAAGGATCTGGGCCGGGCTGCCCCGACGCGTCACCGACGATCTTCGCAACGAGGCCGCGTTCTGGAAGGTCCACCAAGGGGTGGCGGGTGTGGTGAGCGAGAAGGTGAACGACACGTACCTCAAGGCTCAGGGTGTGAAGTCAGGCGTCTTGTCCTACGGTGAGACAACGCGCCTGATCCTTCAGGCGATCGAGACGCCGGGTATCGATCTCGGGCCTCTCCTTCGGGCGGAGGGCGCCGGTCCCTCGGACCGCCTCCCTGAGGATCGCTGAGGCCGTCAGACCGGACGCCTCGGTCGGGTACAATGCCCGGCTTCCATGCTGCAAGTCTCCATTTCGAAGATCCCGACCGAGGGGCTTGAGATCGACGAGGTCGTGAACGGCGAGATCCTCGCCATCGACCCCGAAGAACTGTCGACCGGGAAAGACGGCCAGTTCAAGGCCCATGTCGAGAGGTCCGACGACTCAAGCCTCCACGTCCGCGGTCACCTGAGCCTGAAGACCTCGGGCCCCTGCGCCCGATGCCTCGCGGACACGCCTCTCAACCTGGACCAGGAACTCGACCTGTTCTTCCTGCCGGAGTCCAAGGCCCTGTCCGAATACGACGATGAGGAAGGGGCGGAACTGCAAGACCGCGATCTCGTGGTCACGTTCTACAAGGGCGATACTCTGGACCTCGCCGGTGTGGTTCGCGAGCAGATCCTCCTCGCCCAGCCCATGAAACGACTCTGCCGGGAAGACTGCAAGGGCGTTTGCCCGACCTGCGGAGCGAACCGGAATCTCACCAGGTGCGGTTGCCCGGAAGAGACGATCAGCAAGACTCCGTTTTCCTCGCTCTCCCTCCTCGGAAGTGCCCAACGTGCATCGGAAAAGAACGCAAGGTAGAATCTAAGGTTCAAAGACAATGCCCAATCCAAAACGCCGCCACTCCAAGAGCCGCCGCAACATGCGCCGGGCTCACGATTTTCTCGAAACCCCCAGCCTCAGCAAGTGCAGCCACTGCGGCGCCGCCACCATGCCCCACCACGTCTGTGCGGGCTGCGGGTACTACAAGGGCAAGCAGGTCGTCGCCGCGAAGAACGCCGCGTAGCTTTCCGAAAAGCTCCCTTGCGGCCAGATTTCTGGCTGTAATCTCTTCCAAATGACCGGATCTTTGAAGGGCGTCCGGATTGCCGTGGACGCCATGGGCGGCGATTTCGGGGTCAGTATCCCGGTCGCGGGCGCCATCATGGCGGCTCGTCGCTACGGTTTGTCCCTGATCCTCGTCGGCCGGGAGGCCGCGGTGAAAGCGGAACTGGGGAAGGCCGATGTGTCGGGCCTCGACATCCGGGTCGTCGATGCGACCGAAGAAGTCGGCATGGCCGAAAAGGTGGGACGTCCCACTCTCAAGAAGCGCTCGTCCATCCTGCTGGCGGTCGAGTTGGTTGAAAACGGCCAGGCCGAGGCCTTCTTCTCGGCCGGGAACACCGCGGCCTGCTGGACCATCGCCAAGATGACCCTCGGCACCCTGCCCGAGATCGACCGCCCAGCCCTGACCGCCGTGGTCCCGAACATAAGAGGGAAGACAGTGATGCTCGACGTGGGCGCGAACTCCACCTGCAAGTCCAGGCACCTGGAAGAGTTCGCGGTCATGGGGAGCCTTTACGCGGAGGAAGTCCTCAAGATCTCGTCGCCCCGGGTGGGCCTCATGTCGATGGGCGAGGAGGAGTCGAAGGGCACTGATCTCACCCGAGAAGTCCACGCTGCGCTCAAGGAATCGCACCTCAACTTCGTCGGCAACGTCGAGGGCCATGAGGTCTTCAACGGGGAAGCCGATGTCGTGGTGATGGATGGCTTCACGGGCAACGTCATTCTGAAGTCCAGCGAGACCCTGGCGAGCTCGATCGTGCACATGCTGAAGGAAGAGATCAGGAAGAGGCCGATGGCGATGGCCGGCGCTTTCCTGGCGAGCGGGGCGTTCAGGGCTCTCAAGAAGCGGATCGATCCGCGGGAAGTGGGCGGCGCTCCCCTCCTCGGGGTCAAGGGATGCTGTGTGATCGGGCACGGCAAGTCCGACGGTTTCGCGATCTCCGAAGGCATTCGGACGGCGGGCGAGTTCTCAAACAGCGGCATAAACGCCAAGATCACCGCCGAGGTCGCGCGCCTTGCCCGGGTGGAAGAGGGCGAGGCCCGGGCCACCTCATGAGGATCGCCTTTCTCTTTCCCGGCCAGGGCTCGCAGGTGGTCGGCATGGGTCGGTCCCTCTCCGAAGCGTTTCCGGAGTCGAAGGCGACGTTCGACTCCGCCGATCAGGCCCTCGGGTCGCCCTTGTCGGGACTCTGCTTCAACGGGCCCGAGGACGATCTCAAGCTCACCGAGAACACCCAGCCGGCGCTCCTCGCCACCAGCATCGCTGCGCTGCGGGCGCTGGAGGCGCGCGGGGTCACGGCGGAAGGTGTGGCCGGGCACAGTTTGGGGGAGTATTCGGCGCTGGTCGCCGCGAAGGCCCTGAGGTTCGACGATGCGGTTCGCACCGTCCGCCTGCGCGGCCGGTACATGCAGGAAGCGGTGGCCGTGGGCAGGGGCGCGATGGCCGCGATTCTCATGCTCGATGCCGTGAAGGTCGAAGAGGCCTGTCGAGAGGCGGCGCAAAGCGAGATCGTTTCGCCCGCGAACCTCAATTGCCCGGGGCAGATCGTGATCGCGGGTGAGGCGGGCGCGGTGGATCGGGCCATCGCCGCCTGCACCAGAAGGGGGGCCAAGCGCGCGATCAAGCTCGCGGTTTCCGCCCCTTTCCATTGCGCCCTGATGAAGCCCGCGGAACTGCGCCTCCAGGCCGACCTGCGGGGCCTCACCTTCGGCGCCGCCTCGATTCCCGTTTATCGCAACATCGATGGTGCGCCGCAGACGTCGGCCGAAGCCCTTCGCGACGGCCTGGTGCGACAGGTGTCGCTGCCCGTGCAGTGGCAGAAGACTCTCGAGACCCTGTCCGCCGATGGCTTCGACACGTTCATCGAGGTCGGCCCGGGGACGGTGGTGTCCGGGCTGGTGAAGAAGACGCTCAAGGGCGCCCGCGTCCTGAGCGTCGAAGATCCCGCCTCCCTCGAAAAGACCCTTCAAGCCCTCCAGGAGACCTCCCGCCCTTGAACTTCAGAGCAGACGGAAAGATCGCCATCGTCACCGGCGCCTCGCGCGGCATCGGCCGGGGAATCGCCAAGGCCCTCGCCGAGGCGGGCGCCACCGTGGTCTGCGCGGCGCGCGACCT
>JANMVV010000222.1:0-1830 GCA_031392925.1 Vicinamibacteria bacterium | reverse complement strand
CGTTGCTGGCGATGGCACAACCACCGCTACGGTTCTGGCACAGGCAATGGTGAAGGAAGGCCTCCGTAACCTTGCTGCTGGAGCTCAGCCAATGGATATTAAGTTGGGAATTGAAGCCGCGGTTGCCTCGATTATTGAGCGACTTCGCGAGAACGCCACTGTTGTAAAAGACAAGTCGCAGATCGCAGATGTAGCAACTATTTCCGCGCAAGATCGTGCAATCGGTGATCTGATTGCCGAAGCGATGGACAAGGTCGGCAAAGATGGCGTTATCACCGTTGAAGAATCCTCAACGACTGGGCTCGAACTTGAGTTCACCGAAGGTATGCAGTTTGACAAGGGATATATCTCTCCATACTTTGTGACTGACCAAGATCGTATGGAGACAGTCCTCGAGGACGCCTACGTATTGATCAGCGCCAATAAGATCTCCGCACTAGGGGACCTTCTTCCCATCCTGGAGAAGATCGCCCAGGCAAGTAAGCCACTTCTGATTATCGCGGAGGACATTGAGGGCGAAGCGCTTTCAACTCTCGTCGTTAACAAGATGCGTGGCACTTTCACCTCTGCCGCAGTTAAGGCCCCCGGGTTCGGTGATCGTCGCAAGGCGATGTTGCAAGATATTGCAATACTCACCGGCGGACAGGTTGTTTCTGCCGAAGTTGGAATGAAGCTCGATCAGGTCGGCCTAGATGTACTTGGTCGCGCTCGCCGCATTGTGATCACCAAGGACACCACCACAATTGTGGAAGGTGGAGGAGATAAGGGCGCTGTTGCTGCTCGTGTTTCAGAAATCCGTAGCGAGTTGGAGAATACCGACTCCGAATGGGATCGCAATAAGTTACAGGAGCGTGTTGCCAAACTTGCTGGCGGAGTCTGTGTCATCAAAGTTGGCGCATACACCGAGATCGAGTTGAAGGAGAAGAAGCATCGTCTTGAAGATGCGATCTCAGCGACTCGTGCAGCGGTCGAAGAAGGCATCGTTGTCGGAGGCGGAGCAGCACTTGTTCACGCAGCTGACTCACTTGAGGGAGATCTCGGATTCCATGGCGATAAAGCTGTAGGTGTTCGTCTTGTCCGTAAGGCGTGCGATGAGCCACTTCGATGGATCGCAGAAAATGCTGGTGTTGAAGGATATGTAGTCGTAGCAAAGGTTCGTGCAATGAAACCTCACGAAGGTTACAACGCAGCAACCGGCGTCTACGGAGACCTCACTGCTGAAGGTGTGATTGATCCTGTAAAGGTCACTCGCTCTGCGCTAGCAAATGCCGCATCCATTGCGGCAATGTTCATCACTACCGAAGCGGTTGTCTATGAGCGTCCAGCAGAGGAAGAACCAAGTGCAGGTGGCTCTGGTCACTCTCATGGCCCTGGTGGTCGCTCGCACTAGTTGAAGTAAAAGTAATCGCACACATCTTCAAAGGAGACGGATCTCGCACTCTGCGGGCTCCGTCTCCTCTCTTTTTGGCCGATTAGGAGAGCACTTGGTGGGATACTGAATAACATGCCTCTAACATTGAAGTCAAAAATAGGATTTGCATCAGGATTTCTTGCCTTCGCTCTACTTCTAGCGGGGTGTGGGACTTTCAATTCAAATGGAAGATCAGGGATGATGAATTCATCCGGCCGTTATTTCTCCTCCACGTTAACCTGCAAGATTCCGAATAATCTCCCTGGGCAGCTCATTAATGTAGCTCTGGGAGATATGGGTATGTCGCGGATGATGGGTGGCCTGGCTCCCCGAAATGTCCAGATGCGACTGGTTGTAATTCCATCCAAGGTAACTGCCGGCGAAGTAAGTATTGCAGTATCAAATCTTGGATGGCGTAA
>JANMVV010000183.1:0-34004 GCA_031392925.1 Vicinamibacteria bacterium | reverse complement strand
ACACCGCTCACCGACACGCCAGAAGTGCTGGCGGCCTTCGGGCGCCTGCGCGGCATCGAACCCGGACATTGGCGGCTTCTCACCGGTGGGTTGCCGGAAATCCATCGTGTGATCAGCGATTCGTACTTCGCGGACGACATCCGGCCCATCGACGGCGAGCCGCAAAGCCGGCTCCTGCACACTGAGAAGGTTCTCCTCGTGGACCGCGGCCGCCGCCTGCGCGGCATCTACAACGGGACGAATGCGTTCGAGATGCAGCGCCTGGTCGAGGACATCGAGACCCTGCGACGGGAGAAGAGGGCGTCCTAGCCTTCGGGCAGCACGTCCGAGGCCTCGCCGGTTTCAAGGTCGTGGGCGACACCGCGGCGGCGGCCCCCACCCTTGGCGCGGTAGAGGCCCTGGTCGGCGGCGCGGACGGCGTCTTCCAGGGAATTGAGCGGCGAGGGGATCAAGGTGGCCGCGCCCACGCTGACACTGAGTGTCCCCGCCGGGGACAGGCCCGGCACCTCGACCCCCGCGACCGCGATGAGCACGCGCTGCACGAACCGTCTGGCGCCTTCGAGATCGATGCCGGGGAGGAGGAACACGAATTCCTCGCCGCCGTATCTTGCCACCACTTCGCCGGGCCGGCGGCACAGCTTCTGCAACGCTTCCGCGACCAGACGCAGGCAGGTATCGCCGCCGCCGTGACCGTGCCGGTCGTTGAACTCCTTGAAGTGGTCGATGTCGGCGAAGGCCACGGTGAGGACCTGGGAGAAACGCATCGACCGACGCCATTCCTCCGACGCGGCCTCGTCGAACCGGCGGCGGTTGGCGAGGCCGGTCAGGGCGTCGTGGGTGGCGAGGCGTTCGAGCAGATCCCGCGCGGCCTTGAGCTCGAGGTGCGTGCGCACTCGGGCGCGGACGATCGCCGCGTTGATCGGCTTCACGATGTAGTCGACCGCACCCGCCTCGAACCCCCGGGTCTCGTTCTCCGTCTGCTCGAGGCCGGTCACGAAGATCACGGGGATCCGCTTGGTGGCTTCGTCCGCCTTGAGGCGCCGGCACACCTCGAGGCCGTCCATGTCCGGCATCCTGACGTCCAGAAGCACCAGGTCGGCCGATGGCGCCAGTTCGAGAGCCCGGCTGGCGTTCCCCGCCACGAGCAGCACGTGATCGTTCCCAAGAGCGTCGGCCAGGGCTTGCACGTTCGTGGGCTTGTCATCCACGATCAGGACACGCGAGGTCTGCAGGTTCATGGGTCTCTTGATCTCCGATAGCGGATTTGAACAGGTCTCGAGCCGCGCGTCGCGGCTACAATTTCGCCATGGGGGACCGAAGGCAACGCGACCATCACACTCTGCTCCACTTCGCCGGTGGCGTGGTGGCAGGGGTCGCGGGCGCGTACCTCTATGACGCGCTGAAGCCGGGGCGTCGTTTCAGTCCCAAGCTGCTGCGGGAATCCCGCGAGCATCCGGACCTCCCGGCCACCGTCATCCTGCCCGGCATCATGGGCACCCGTTTGCAGCGACCCGACGGATCGGAGGCCTGGCTCAACGTGGGCAACGTGTTCGGCTACCACGACCTTCGGCTTCCTCCCACCCTGCCCCTGAAGACGAGCCGCGATTCCCTCCGCCCGTACGGCCTCATCGGGGTCGACGCCATCATTCCGCGACTGTTCGGCTTCACCGAGTACGCGGATCTGCTCGGCCTGCTGAGGGACGCCGGGTTCCATCGTAACGAGCGGGAGACGGGCACGCGCGGCGCCATCTTCCACGTCTTCACCTACGACTGGCGGCGCGATCTCGTCGAATCGGCCCGGCGGCTGGGCGAATACCTCGATGCCCTGGCGGTGGCCCGGGGCGAGCCCGACGCGAGGTTCAACATCGTCGGACACAGCATGGGCGGCCTCATCGCTCGTTACTACCTTCGCTATGGCGACGCCGAGCCTGGCGGCCCGGTGACTTGGGCGGGTGCCCGGCGTATCTGGCAGCTCATCCTGGTCGCGACCCCCAACGCGGGGAGCATCTTCTCGCTCAACGCCGCGCTCAACGGCAATCCCGTGGGCATGTCCAACACCACCCTGTCCGCGCGGGTGATCGCCCACATGCCCTCGATCTATCAGATCATGCCTCCCAAAGGGGTGACGCCGCTGGTCAACCGCAAGGGCGACTCGCTCGACGTGGACCTCCACGATGCGGAGACCTGGCAGCGTTTCGGCTGGGGCCCCTGGAACCCGAACGAGCAAGCCGACACGGATGAAGAGCGCGGTTTCGTCACCGCTCTGCTCCAGCGCGCCCGGGACTTCCATGACGCTATGGCGCAGACTCCGGTGTCGATCTGCCCGGTGACGGTCACCGCCCTGGGTGGCGACTGCCTCCCCACTCTCGCGCGCGCCACCGCCCAGGAGCGGCCGGGCCTGAGTCCGGTGTTCGAGCCAAGGAACGCGAGGGAAGCCGAGGCGATGTTCGAAGCCGGCGACGGGCGCGTGGTGCGCTCGAGCGTCCTCGGGTCCCACCTCGACGCCGAGAATATGCACGACTGGGGACTGCCCGAGATCTCGCACGTCTTCTTCGGCGACGCCGACCATCACGGCATCTACAGCGAGCCGACGTTCCAGAGCGTCCTCCTGCGGAGGCTCCTGCGCCCGCGACGCGTGGAGCTCCGGGGGGCGGTCAAGTCCTGACGTGCTTGTTTCAGGCCGCGTCGGTCTCTTCCCACGAAGTCAGCGAGTGACGCGAATGTTCGTGCGGCACATTTGTGCCCCACTTCTTCCCGCTTGAGACGAGCTCGGAAGCGCGACGCCGGCCTCGCAGCGTTGAACCGTGGTGGTACGACGATTGCTGGTAACCGCTGAATGCGGTGCGACCTCCACGTTCACTCTTTCTATTCCGGATACGTCAACCAGCCTGTCCTGCGCCATCTGGGCCGGGACAGCTATTCGCGACCCGAGGACGTTTACGAAGCCGCGAAGCGACGCGGCATGGACCTCGTCACCCTTTCCGATCACGACAGCATCGAGGGCGCTCTGCGACTCGTCGGCCGGCCCGACTTCTTCGTGAGCGAGGAGGTCACCTGCGTCCTTGAGACTCTGCCCGGGGAGCCTTCCCGCGTTCTGCATCTGGGAGTGCTCGGGATCTCGGAGAAGCAGCATGAAGGCATCGCGGCGAGGCGGAGAGAACCCGCGCGCCTGATGTCCTTCCTGGACGAGGAACGGATCGCCTGGTGCGTGAACCACCTCTTCTCGCCCCTGACCGGACCGCGCCGGACCGCCGATCTCGACTTCGCGCTGAACCGCACCCGGGCCCTGGAGACGCGGAACAGCATGATGCCCGCGGCCACCAACGAGTTCGCCGCCCGGGAAGCGGCGGGCCGCGGCCTGGCGACGGTGGGTGGAAGCGACGCCCACGCGGTGGCTTCGGTGGCTCGCGCGTACACCGTGGTGGATGGGGCGAGCACGGTGGCGGAGTTCCTCGACGGCATCCGCGCCGGCCGCGCCCGGGCCGAGGGCCTGAGCGGAGGCGCCGGCCTCCTCACCCGCGACGTCGTGACGAATTTCGCGCTCGGATACGCCCACAACTTGAAGAACGCTCATCGCGGCGGCGCCCACGCTTTGCGGGCCCTCGGTCTTCTCGCTCTTTCGCCCCTGATGCCTCTCCTCCCCCTGGTCATTGCCCTCGTCCACCGCAGCGAGGTCCGGGGAGGCCGGAAGCTGCATGCGGAGTTCGTGGACGCTGGACTGAGCGTGCAGGAACAGCCGGTTCCGGTGTACGAGTCCGAGGGTCCAGGGGGCCTGCCGGCCCTTTAGTTAGGTCGAGCCGGCTCAGCGCCCGTAGTTGACCGCGATCTCGCGGGTCAGGTTCCTCGCACGGTCCTGGGCGACCGAGTGGTCGCCGAAGAAGAAGTTCAAGGCCTTCGGCGAGTTGCCATACTTCTCCGCGAATCGGTTCCACAGCCGCGGACCCTTGCGGACGTCGAAACCGCCCTCGGCCGCGTACCGGAGCCCGACCCGATCGGCCTGGTCCTCGTGAGAGCGGCCATACCCGCTGGCCCAGGCGCTCGCGCCCAGGAGGGTGGCCACCTGCAGGACCGCGCGTTTGTTCCTGTCCTTGACCGACTCCTCTGCGACCGCGACCACTCCGAGGGCGGCGAGCTGTATGAGCATGGTCTTCTTGAAGCTCTTCCGCGAGTGCTCGTGGGTGGCATGGGCGAGCTCGTGGCCGAGGACGATCGCCACCTCGTCGTCGTCCATGTCCTTGAGCAGGCCGCTGAAGACGTAGATCGAATCGTTGGGCGCCGCCATCGCGTTCCACTCCTTGTTCTCCACGACGTAGACGCGGAAGTCGCGACCTTCGAGATAGTCGGGCACGAGACGCTTCAGGATCATCCGGACCCGTTCGACCTCCGGGCCGCTCGTGGAGAGACGCCCGTAGTCCTGGCGCTTGCCCTTGTCGTTCTCGTCATACATCCGGCGATCGGCGAGGTACTTCTGCTCCATCGCGTCGAAGGCGGTGCGGAGATCCTGCTCGAAGAGCGCGGTCCCGTTCTCCCTCGCCTCGACCTCGTCGGCTTCGATAACGCCGTCAGCGACGCGATGTCCCTTCACCTTCACCTCGTAGCCAAGGGGAATGTCGGCGAAGCCCCTCACGCCCTTCGAGGCCTTGAACTTGCCCGAGGTGCCTAGGCGCACGCGCTGGCCGTCCACGATGAGGAGGCCGTTCCGCCACCACTCGGCGTAGCCGTCGAGCGATTCGCGGCGGCCATCGATCAGGAGCAGCGGCACGGGCAGGCTCGGCGGCTGCGACGAACGGGGCGGCGTGGTCGGCTTCACCGTCGGAGCAGGCGCGGACTCGGATTCCTCCGCCGCCGCATCCGCCTCATCCTCCTCGTAGTAGACGTCCATCACTTTCACCGTGTCCCATCCCTGCGGGCCCTCGAGCGGTCCGAAGGACTCGACGTCGGCTCCGCCGACCGAGCAGTCGGTGCGGCAATCGATCGTGCTCTTTTCAATCAGTGACTTGCGCCGGTCGTAGAAGGCGACCACCACCGAGGTGACACGAATGCCCGACCGGGTCGAGTTCTCGACATCCACGTAGATCTCGTTCTTCTTGTCCACCCGCGCGGCATAAGTGACGTCCGCCGGCGCGGCCATGGCTGACGCGGACAGCAACGGAAGGCCGAGGGAGAGGAACAGCCGGAGACGATGAAGAGCCGGGCGCATGGGACGGTCTGAACCTAACCCCGCCGCGAGCGGTCGTCAACCGGTGAGGAGGTGAGGCGCTGCCTGCTTCGGGCTTTCAGGTCCGCTAGGATCGGACACTGTCCGCCCGAACCCATCCCCTGGAGGTCTTACCTTGCTGCAGCGCTCGCGTCTCGTCACTCTCACCGCCTTTGTCGCCCTCGCCGCCGCCGCGGCGGCCGACGAGGCCAAGAAGGCCCCGGCCGACTTCCCCGGCCTCAAGTTCCGTCTGGTTGGACCCTTCGTGGGCGGGCGGGCCACGCGCGTGCAGGGCCTCGCCGGAGATCCGTTCACGTACTACGTATCGACCGCGTCGGGCGGGGTGTGGAAGTCGACGGACGGCGGAGAGAAGTGGAAGCCGATCTTCGACAACGTGGAGATCTCGTCCATCGGCTCGATCGCGGTGGCCCCATCCGATCCCAACGTCATCTACGTGGGGTCGGGTGAGGCCAACATCCGCGGCAACGTGGCCGCAGGCAATGGCATCTACAAGTCGATCGACGCGGGCAAGACCTGGATGCACCTGTGGAAGCAGGAAGGCCAGATCGGCGCCATGGTCGTCCATCCGAAGAACCCCGACGTCGCGTACGCCGCGGTCCTCGGTCACGCTTTCGGGCCGAATCCCGAACGGGGCGTGTATCGCACCGTGGACGGCGGAAAGACCTGGCAACAGGTGCTCAAGAAGGACGCCGACACCGGCGCGTCGGATGTCTGCATGGATCCGAAGAATGCGCGAATCCTCTTCGCGGGCCTCTGGCAGGCCCGGCGCAAGCCGTGGGACCTGGTGAGCGGCGGTCCGGGCAGCGGCTTCTACGCGTCACGCGACGGCGGCGACACGTGGAAGGAACTGGGCAAGGACGAAGGCATGCCCGAGGGCATCAAGGGCAAGATCGGCTGCGCGGTGGCGCCCTCGGATGGCCAACGGGTCTACGCGCTCATCGAGTCCGAGAAGGGTGGCCTGTATCGTTCAGACGATGGGGGCGAGCACTTCTCCCTCGCCAATCCCCATCGCGCCCTGAGGCAGCGCGCGTGGTACTACTCGACTCTCTCCGTGGATCCGAAGAACGCGGACATCGTGTGGTTCCCGCAGGTGCCGCTGCTCCGCACCATCGATGGCGGCAAGACGATCCACAGCCTTCGCGCCCAACATGGCGACCTGCACGACGCGTGGATCGATCCTTCGAACTCGAACCGCGTCATCACCGCCCACGATGGCGGCGTTTCCATCACCAGCGACTTCGGCAAGACCTGGTTCACGCCCGCTCTGCCGCTGGCCCAGCTCTACCACGTGGGCGTCGACAACGCGGTTCCGTACCACGTGCACGGCGCCATGCAGGACCTCGGCACCGCGTGGGGGCCATCGAACTCGCTCAAGGGCACGGGCATCGTGAACGGCGAGTGGGCGGACATCGGCGGCGGCGAAGCCGGACACACGGTGTCGCGCGCCGACAACCCCGACATCCTCTACGCCGGCGAGTACCTCGGCATCTTCACCATTTACGACCGCAAGACCGGCCAGGCGCGGAACGTCTCCGCGTATCCCGAGAACGAGTCGGGACACGGCGACGGCGACTTCAAGCACCGCTTCCAGTGGACGGCGCCGATAGCACCCTCGCCCCATGATCCCAACGTCATCTACCACGGCGGCGAGGTGATCTTCCGGTCCAGCGACGGCGGTCAAACCTGGACCACGATCAGCCCCGACCTCACCCGCAACGACAAGACCACGCAACAATGGGCGGGCGGTCCGATCACCGGCGACAACACCGGGGTGGAGCATTACAGCACGATCTTCGCGATCGCGGAATCGCCGCTTCGGCCCGGTGTCATCTGGGCGGGATCGGACGACGGCCTCGTGCACGTCACCCAGGACGCCGGGAAGACCTGGACCAATGTCACCGCGGCCATGCCGAAGTTCACGGAGTGGGGCACGGTGAGCCTCATCGAGCCCTCGCCCTTCGACCCCGCCACCGCGTACGTCGTGGTCGACGCGCATCGACTCGACGACATGAAGCCGTACCTCTTCAAGACCACTGACTACGGCAAGACCTGGAAGTCCCTCAGCGCGACCCTGAAGCCGGACGTCTACCTGCACGCGGTGCGCGAGGACCCGAAGAAACGTGGAATGCTCTACGCCGGCACGGAACGCGGGATCGTGTTCTCGCGTGATGACGGGGCGGCCTGGGAGCCCCTCCAGGCGAACTTGCCCACCGTGGCCGTCCACGACCTCCGGGTCAAGGACAACGACCTCGTCGTGGCCACTCACGGCCGTTCGTTCTGGATCCTCGACAACCTCACCGCGTTGCGCGAATGGAAGCCCGACCTGAAGTCGGCTGACGCGTATCTCTTCCCGACCCCCTCCGCCACCCGCTGGCGGTACGCAGGCAACTTCCATGAAAAGGGACTCGGCCAGAATCCGCCCGCCGCGGCCATGATTGAGTACTGGCTCAAGGCGAAGTCGACCAAGGATGTCACCATCGACATCCTCGATTCGAAGGGCGCCCTGGTGCGCACGCTCAGCAGCGTGGCCGATCCGCAGGAATGGCCGATCGACGATCCCGACGAGGGCGCGTTGGAGGAGAACGAGGCCAAGCTCAAGAACGCGCCCGGGGTGCAGCGCGCGTTCTGGGACTTCCGGTATGAAGGCGCCAAGAAGGTGTGGCGGGCAAAGCTCGACGCCGGATCCCCGGGCGACGGACCGCTTGCGAATCCGGGGACATACACCGTGCGCCTCAACGTCGATGGAAAGACCTACACCCAGCCCCTGGTGGTGAACCCCGATCCCCGTCTCAACCTGACCGCGGCGCAGTATGACGAGCAGCTGAAGTTCAGCCTGGCCATCCGCGAGGACTTCGCGCGCCTGGCCCGGATCATCGACTCGTTGCGCAGCGTGCGCACGCAGATCCAGGCCCGGCGCGAACTGCTCAAGGACGACACGGGCTCGGCCGACTGGGTGAAGGCCGCGGACGCGACTCTCGGCAAGCTCGAAGCACTCGAGAATCGTCTGCACAATCCGAAGGCCGAGGTCGTCTACGACGTCCTCGCCTTCAAGGGCGGCGCGCAGCTCTACTCGCGTCTCGGGCCTCTTTATTCCTTTGTGGTGGAGAGCGACGGCGTTCCCACTCAGGGCATGCGCGAGGTCTACGCCACCCAGAAGACCGAGCTCGAGGTCCTCGACAAGGACTGGAAGGGCCTGGTCGCGGGGGACCTCACGGCCCTGAACAAAGCCGCGCCACCCGCGATCGTCGTTCGCTAGCGCGGAAGGGGAGCCAGGTACGACGACCCCGACGGCCGACCATCCGATGCTTCGTCGCGAGATGGGCCTCCTGGCCCTCACCGCGACGGGGATCTGCTCCATGATCGGAGCGGCGATCAACGTGATCCCGTTCATGATTCAAAAGAACGTGCCCGGGATCGGGCCGTACGTCCTTCCCGCCTACCTCTGCGCGGCCATTCCCGCGGTCCTCGCCGCCTTCGCTTACGCGATCCTTGCCTCGGCCATGCCGCGCGCGGGCGGAAGCTACGTGTACGCGAGCCGCGCCTTGAGCCCGTACCTCGGCTTCGTCGCGAGCTTCTCGCAATGGTTCGGCCTGTCCACCGCGATCGGTGTGGTGTCCTACGTGCTCGTGGCCTTTCTTCGCGACATGGCGCTTCCTCTCGGCTTCACCGGCCTCGCGCACACCATGGAGTCCGGCCTGATGCGGCCGGCCATCGCTCTCGCGTTTCTCTGGTTCTTCGTGGGCGTGAACCTGCGGGGATTGAAGTCTTACGAGCGCACTCTCATTCCCCTCATGGTCGTGATGTTTCTCGCGGGCTTCATCGTGATCATCGCGGGGTTCGGGTTCGACCAGGCGGACTTCGGCGCGGCGCTTCTGGCCAGGCAGGGCGCGTCATTGCCCCCGACCCCGGAAGCGCCTTTCGATCTCTCGAAGTTCCTCGCCGCCGCCTCGATTCTCTTCTCGAGCTTCATCGGTTTCGATTCCATCGCCCAGGCCGGCGGTGAGGCGAAGAATCCGGGGCGCAACCTGCCTCTCGCCATCGGCATCGCGATGGTGAGTGTCAGTGCTTTCTACCTCCTCTTCACGGCAGCGGTGTATCACGCGGTCCCGTGGGCCTACGTGGCTCAGCAGGCGATGACCCGCGATGTCACGGCGCCTGGACTGCTCGGAATGCTCCTGTCTCCGGGATGGACCGTGGCCATCGTGGGCGGCGCCGCGGTGGCGCTCGCGAACGATCTGCCCGCCATGCTGCTCGCGGTCTCCCGCCTGATGTTCGCGTGGGCCGAGGACGGTATCTTCCCGGCCGCGGTGGCGCGCGTGCATCCGAGGTGGGGCACGCCCCACGTCGCCCTCCTCGCCAGCGGGGCCATGGCCTCGGTCGCCATCATCGGCTCCCACGTGGCGAGCGACTTCTTCCTCGGCGTCGATATCCTTGTCACCTCCATGCTCGTGAACTTCCTGCTGATGTGCGCGTCCGTCCTGGCCTTGAAGCACACCAACCCGGACATCGCGCGGAAGATCACGGTGCTGCCTTCAAGGTGGCTCCAGATTCCTCTCGCCGGTCTCGGCCTTTTCGCCCTCGGGGGCCTCCTCGCGGTTCACATCTCGAAAGACCTCGCCGCCCCCGTGGCCCATTGGGCTTTGCGATCGACGTTCGTCTGGGTCATCGTGATGGCGGTGGCGTCGCTCATCTACGGGATCGAAGTCCGAAAGCTGCGTCGTCAGGGCTTCGACCTCGACGCCCATTTCAAAGCCATGCCCGCGGAGTGAGCACCCCTTGACCTCCATCCCCCGCTACCCGCTCGGAGAAGGCTTGAGTGTCTCGCGCGTCATCAACGGCCTCTGGCAGATCGCGGACCTCGAGCGCGACGGCCGCGAGTTCGATCTGGACCTGGCGGCGATGGCCATGAGCCCGTACGTCGACGCCGGACTCACCACCTTCGACATGGCGGACCACTATGGCTCGGCGGAAGTCATCGCGGGAATCTTCGGCGATCGCGCGGAGCGGCTCACGAAGTGGACGCCGCCGCCGGGACCGGTCCGGCGCGAGGACGTGCGCGAGGCGGTGGAGCGATCCTTGAGGCGGCTCCGCACCGACCGGATCGACCTCCTGCAGTTCCACGCATG
Organism: Vicinamibacteria bacterium; assembly: GCA_031392925.1. GTDB lineage: Bacteria > Acidobacteriota > Vicinamibacteria > Fen-336 > JAGNNV01 > JAGNNV01. Next base: position 23,660 of record JANMVV010000183.1, on the reverse strand, counting down.
GATGTACGACGACCCATCGTGGCTCGATGCTCTCTTTCATCTCCAGGATCTGAAGCGCGAGGGTCTCATCCGTCACCTCGGGGTCACCAACTTCGACACCGCGCACCTGTGCGTGGCCGTGCAAAGCGGCATCGAGATCGTTTCGAACCAGGTTTCGGCCTCCCTGCTCGATGCCCGGGCGATGGGATCGATGTCGGATCTCTGCCTGGCCAACAACGTCCGCCTGCTCGCGTATGGGACGCTGCTCGGCGGCTTCCTGACCGAGGCGTGGCTTGGGCACGAAGAACCCGATTGGGATGGCCTGGAGACCTGGTCCCTGATGAAGTACGGCCGCTTCATCCGGGCGGCCGGGGGCTGGGGCGCGTTCCAGCAACTCCTCCGGCGGATCGACGAGGTGGCGACGAAGCACGGCGTGCCCATGGCCGCGGTCGCCTCCCGGGCGGTCCTGGACCATGAGGCGGTGGCCGCGATCATCGTGGGCACGCGCCTGTCGAAATCGGCGCACATCGAAGACACGCTGGCCGTGTTCGAGCTCACCCTCGACGACGAAGACCGGAAGGCGCTCGCGAAGGGTCGTGCGTATCTGAAGCCGCTCCCCGGGGACTGCGGCGATGAGTACCGCAAGCCGCCCTACCTCACCGCCTCCGGGGACCTCTCTCACCACTTCGACTCGCCGCCGCCTCCCTACCCGGTGAAGCCGGGGCCGAAGGGCCGCACCCTCGTTCTTTCCGGCACGACCTGGGAGCCCCTCGCCGGTTTCTCGCGGGGACATCGCCTCGACGATCGGATCTGGATCTCGGGCACCACCGCGACCCACGGAGAGAGAGCGATTGGCGGCAACGACGCCCGGGCGCAGTTCCACTTCATCGTCGACAAGATCGAGGGCGCGCTCCGCTCGCTCGGCGCGACCCTCGATGATGTCGTGCTCACGCGCGTCTACGTCCGCAACGTCTACGACTGGGAAGACGTGGCCCGGGCGCACGGCGAGCGCTTCCGGCACATCATGCCCGCGAACACCCTCGTCCAGGCCGACCTGGTCGGCGAGAGTTACCTCGTCGAGGTCGAGGCCGAGGCGGTCGCGAGTTCCTGACCGGTCAGGGTTTTGGGGTCTCGGTCTTCGCAAGCGCCGTGCGCAGCGCCTGTTGCACGGCCGGATGGGTCTCGCGCGGCTGCCGCTTGCGCAGCGCGTCGTAGGCCCCTTTCGTCCCCAGTTCGCCCAGGGCCCGGACCGCGCCCTGCCGCACTCCCCAGTCGGGGTTGTCAAGCAGGGGAAGGCTCGCGACCTGAACGTCTGCGGGGTCGCTCCGCGAGAAACCGTGCGCGTAGGCGATCACCGCGGAGGACAGCAGTTGGGGCGCCGCCTTCGGCTGGCCGATGGTGTGGCGCAGGAACTCCTTCGCCTGACCACCCCCAATCTCCGCGAGGCCGTTCATCGCCCTCGTGCGAGCGCCATACAGGAGCGATGCGTCACCCGCGGCCTCGATAAGGTGACGATCGACATCCGGCCCGAGCTTCCGCCAGTCGTCGGCGGTCATGGGAATGGGGTGGCGCGCCTGAAGGATCTCCCGAACCGATTCTCGCGTGCCCGCGGTCGCCTGACCGGCGCCCGTGACTCCGAGCGCCAGAGACATGAGCAGGGTTCGCGCGAAAGAGACTTTCGACATGGCTTCCTCCTTCAGTGGACGATCGGCGAGCGCCGCAGGACATAGGCCTGACCGGCGCTCAGGTTGGGGTAGTGCCCCGACCAGAACATCAGGTTGGTGCCATCCGGGCACCCGGAATCGCTCCCGCCGCCGCAGGTGGGCGTGTCGTTGATGGTGTCGTGCATGGATCCATCGCGCTCGCTCGTGTGATAGAGCCCCATGCTGTGACCGGTCTCGTGGGCGATGGTGAGGGCGAGCTCGTGAGTATCGAAGCCCCGTTCGGTGTTGTGGGTGTCCACGGAGATCAAAACCCCGCCCGAGGACGTGCCCGCGATCCCCAGAGCCGCGGGAATGCCCTGGGTGAAACCGTAGACGTCGGGAACATTCTTCACGAAGAAAAGGTTCGCGCCGAGGGCATTGGGAGGACTGACGGTGAGCTGGCGCGAAAGGGCGGCGCCGACCGCCTGACCCTCCGCGAAGCTCGCGGGAGACAGGTAAGACGAAGCTCCCGTCACCGACACCACGCTGATCTTTCCCAGGTGGATTCCCACGTCTCCGAAGATGCCATCGAAGTCGGCGAGGCCCTCCGCGAGCTGCCCGCCCGTCAATCCGCAGCCCTCGAGCACGAAGACGTTCAAGTCCAGGGTGCCCGACCCCGGCTGCGATCCGCTCCGCGACTTCGACTTGACCGTGGCCGCATCGGACCCGCTGCCGATGAGATCGAAGGTGTACCTCCCCGGCGGGACCGGGTCGTCGACCCCCGGGAACACGAAGCCGGCGGTGTCGCCGTCGGAATAGGGCCGCTCCGGCGTGCCCGACTCCAGGTTGATCTGGAGGCTTCCGCTGGGGGTCTCGGCGTAGACGAGGACGCTGACCGTATCGCTCGCCCAGTCGATGAAGAAGGAGCGCGTGGTCACGGGACCGGGTGCGGTGGCGGTGGGCCGGACCACCGGCCCCGGGTCCCGAAGGGTTGCAAGGTCCACCGTTTCGAAGCGCATCCTTTGGGCGATGCTCACCGCCCTCGCCTGCCGGACCAGATCGGGAGCACCCTTGTCCTGTGCGGCGGCGACGCCGGCCAGCAGGCCGAACGCTGCCCCGAAAACCAGAAGCCGGTGGGGCGACATCAGAACATCACCTGCGACTGGATCCGCAGTTCCTTGGCCTTGGTCCCATCCGAATTCTCAAGCTGCCGGAAGTCCGCCTGAACCTTCAGGAAATGCCTGTTCACGAAATAGTTCAGAGCGCCACCGACCTCTTTGCGATCGTTGTTCTTCACCCGATCGGAAGGATCGTAGGTCGCATAGCGCATGGCGACCTCGAGGACGTTGCGCTTGAGGAAGTAGCCCGCCTGCCCGTGCCAACCGTTCGAATGGAACGACTCGGTCGGGAAGGGAGCCTGGGTCGGAGCGACGGAGCTGGTGGGCTGCGGCTTTCGATCTCGCGCGAGATACTCAGCCCACACCGAGAACCCCTTGTACTTGAAGACGACATCGCCGCCCCAGACCGTGGTATCGAGATTGTCGCCGACGTTCGAGGTGTAGGCCTGATTGTTCTGCTCGAACTGGCCGGCCACGGCCAGGAGCGGCTTGTCCTTCGACTCGAAATCGCCTTCCGAATAGCCGACGTGGCCCCAGGGCTCGAACATCACCCGGGCGTTGTACTGAAATTTGGAGTTGTCGTTTCCGAGGCGCGAGGCGGCGTTGCCGTTGAATACGCCCACCATGTACGACAACCGGTCTTTCGCGATAACGCCGTTGAACTCCAGGCCGAGGTCGCGGCCGCGGGTGAATTCGAACGAGAAGATGTCGCGGTCAACGAATTGCAGGCGGGAGGAAGACGTCATCTCCTGCCGGCCCAGGGGGACCTTGAACTGGCCGAAGGTGACCTGGAACGTCTCCTTCTTGGAGGCATCCCAGGTGATGAGGGCGTCCTCGAGCGGGGTCTGCGCGCTCGCTCCCGCTTCGGGCCCGGCCCAGCTCAACTGCAGGTCGAACTTGAATTCCGGGCGCCAGAACCACCCCGCGAGGCTGGTCTTGGCCCGACGCACGCGGAACCCGGCCCGGCTGTCTCCCGCCCCCGCCGTTCCAGAAAGTCGAACGCCGGCGTCGGGGATCTCATCGGTGAAGCGAAACTGAACCCGGTTCTGGAGTGCGATCACCAGGCGCTCCGACTCGAAGGTCGCGGCGTTGTTCTTGTAGTTGACTTTTGCCGGCTTCTCATCGTCTTTCTCCGCCTCCTGGGTCTTCTCTGGCTCCTTGGGCGGGCCATCGTCGGAAAAGACGGGCCGGACAAGGAGCGTGCCCAGAAATGCGGCGGCGAGAGCCACGCGCGCCATCGGGTTCGAAAGTCTTCTCATGTGTCCTCCCTTGTGTCGATCTAGATCTGCGCCTGACCCACCCGGTCAAGCGGCCCTGGGGGCTTGGACGAATGCGAGGATGTTAGTCCCGTTTTCCAGGAGTCGAGAGCGCCGCAAAAAATCACCGGCCTAACAGGCGACCCTCCGGCGACATGCGGTCCAGGCGATCGAAGGTCTCGTAGATCAGGCGTGAGATCTCGCGAATGGCGTTCTCTCCATCCGGCTCGTTCCTGAGCGCGGTGGTCATGATGGCAGCCGCGTAGGGACGGTACTTCAGCAACACCATCCCGGTCGCCGTCCTGACCCCTTCAAGGGAGCCACCCTTGTCGAGCACGATGAGTTCGCCGGGGAGCGCGCTCCGAAACGCCGTCTCCGCGGACTTCGGCACTCCCACCACCGCCCTGAGATCGTCGGCCAGGGCGGGGGTCAGCCCGTCCGCCCGGTTGATCGCCTCGATCAACCTCATCATCTCCCGCGGTGTCGAGACGTTCTCTTCACCGCGCCGCGCGGCGGCGAGATCGATCATGTGCCTGCGAAAGCGCGTCTTCCCCAGGCCGAGCGAATCCATGCGAGCGTTCACGGCCGAGAAGGTCACCTCATCGACGAGGATGTTGGTCGCGGCGTTGTCCGAAAGGGACATCATCAATATGGCCAGATCGCGCACGGTGAGCCGCGCCTTGTCGGAGAGGTACGGGAGCACCCCGCTTCCACCCACGCGGACTTTCGGCAGGGCGCGCAGGGCGCTCAGGTCGATCCTCCCCGCGCCCGCCTGCTGGTAGAGCTCGTAAACGAGGGCCAGCTTGATCGCCGACGCTTGCGGAAAGACCACGTCGCCGCGAATCTCGATCATGCGCCCGCTCACGAGGTCCTTGACCGCGACCCCGAGGACGCCGTCGAGCCGAGCTTCGGCCGCGACGATGCCCGCGCGCAGCTTCTCGAAGAGGGCGTCCTCGATGGGGGGAGTCGCTTGGGCGCGGGCGTCCGGCGCCATCAGCAGGGAAAGCAGCAGGAAGGCGAAAAGAGGCGGGAGTGCTCCGTAGCGTGTCTCGGACATGCGGAAACCATACGCCGGATCAGGCCCCAAAGGGCTCGATCAGAGGCGGTCGGTATAATCTCTGGATGCCTTTGATGCGTTTCGTACTCGCCATTTCCGCGGTCGCGCTCTGCGTGGCCTGCGGCGCCCCGCCGACTCAGCAGAACACTCAGGCGCCGCCCTTCGACCTTCCGAACCTCGCGGGGGGGAACACCAGCCTCGCCTCGTTCCAGGGGAAGGTGGTCGTGGTCGACTTCTGGGCGACCTGGTGCACGCCCTGCATCAAGGAGATCCCCGAGTACACGACCTTCTACGCGAAGAACAAGTCCCGGGGCGTCGAGATGGTGGGTGTGGTCTTCGACTCGGGAGAACCGAGCGAAATCCGGGAATTCCTCCAGAAGACGAAGGTCGCCTATCCCCAGCTCCTGGGCACCGAGGAGGTGCTCAAGAACTACAAGGCCAACCAGGGATTCCCCACCACGTTCGTGATCGGCAAGAAGGGCCAGATCGTCAAGAAGGTCCTCGGATCGCCCGCGGGCAAGTTCGAAGGACTGCAAAAGGCCGTTGACGAGGCGCTCGCCTCGAGTTAGCGCACGGAAAGGCACAAGGATCGAAACCGCCGCCCCGGGCAAGGGGTCGCGCGTTCATCTCTTCAGCGGTCCCGGGAACCGAAGCCCTCAATTAAGGAAACATGGCCCTCACACAAGAAACGATCCTCGAAACGCTCAAGTCCATCCAGGACCCCGATCTCCACAAGGACATCGTCACCCTGGGCTTCATCAAGGACGTGAAGGTCGACGGCGGGGCCGTGGGCTTCACCATCGAGCTCACCACCCCGGCCTGCCCCGTGAAGGACCAGATGAAGTCCGAGGCCGAAACCCTCGTGGGAGCGCTGCCCGGAGTCACTTCGGTGGTCGTGAACATGACCGCGCAAGTAAGGGCCCGCGGCGGCATGACCTCGCAAGCCATTCCCGGAATCCGCAACGTGATCGCGGTGGGCGCGGGCAAGGGCGGCGTCGGCAAATCCACCACGACCGTGAATCTCGCCATAGCCCTCGCCCAGAAGGGTGCTCGGGTCGGCGTGATGGACGCGGACGTCTACGGCCCGAACCTGCCCCAGATGCTCGGCATCGAGATGGAGCCCGGCCACATCGAACTCACCGTCGACCAGAAGATGATTCCGCCCGTGGCGCACGGGATCAAGGCGCTCTCCATCGGCATGCTGGTGCCCAAGGATCAAGCCGTCATCTGGCGCGGCCCGATGCTCCACAGCGCGGTTCAGCAGTTTATGCGCGACGTCGCGTGGGGCGAACTCGACTATCTGCTCGTCGACCTTCCGCCGGGCACCGGCGACGTCGCCATCTCGCTGGCCCAGAGCGTCGGTGTGGTGGGCGCCGTGGTGGTAACCACACCGCAGGGGGTCTCCGTGTCCGACGTGCGCAGGGCCATCGGGATGTTCCAGAAGCTCAACATCCCGATCCTCGGCGTGGTCGAGAACATGAGCTACTTCGCCTGTCCGCATTGCAACGAGCGGACCGAGATCTTCGGTCGCGGAGGCGGGGCCGAAATCGCCCGGGACCTGAAGGTGGCGCTGCTCGGGGACGTGCCCATCGACACCCGCGTCCGCAGCGGCGGGGACGAAGGAGCTCCGGTGGTGGTGGCCGCTCCCGACTCGCCCGCGGCTCAGGCCTTCTCCGCCATCGCCTCGAGAGTCGCGGCGAAGGTGTCCATGCAGGCCATGCGCACGCTGCGCATCGTCGAATCGGATTAGCCTCGAAGGCTCTGATCAGGCCCGTCCAAGAACGACGGACCATCGTCTTAATGAACGCACGGGCAGCCGAGGTATCCTCTTTCAGCAGGGGGCTTTAGGCACCCTTAAGGAGTTGACGCTAAGAAGTAGCGTTTCCCTCTCTCTCGGAAATGAATGGAATTGCGATGACCCGGTCACGAAAACTCTCCTTGTGGGCATTGCCTGCCCTTGTCTTGTGGATGCCCGGTTGCGGCACCACCGCCACCTCGCCCACGGACGCAACCGTCGCAGCCTCGCCCACCCCCACTCCTGCCACCTCGACCGTCTCGATCACGACGACGCCGAGCACCGTCATCGTCGCCCCCTCGGTGGACACCGGCTACGCGTGGAGCGGTTCCTTCGTGGCCACCATCAGCAACACCAACACTTCGCCCATCACCATCAGATCGATCACCGCCGATCTGCAGCAGTCCTCGGGCGGCATCGTGATCACGCCGATCACCGGCACCGATGAGTCTTTCCGATACAGCGTCCGGGCGCCGGGCAACCGAGTCGACGTCAACAGCACCATGGCGATTCCCTTCACTTTCTTCTACAGCCTCCCCAACGGCGGACGCGAGGCCCTGGTGAGCCTCGCCTTCACCGTGACCACCGACACCGGAGCTTCGGGCTCGGTCACCGCGACCGTGAGCCTCCAGTGAAGCGTGCCTGGTTTCTCGCCCTGCTCCTGGCCGCCCAGGGCGAGGGCGGAACCCAGCCGGCCTCGTTCCGGCCGGTCTCGGTTCAGATCGCGGGCTCGGCCGCGGCTTCGGCCAGCCAGCCGGCGGGCGTGGTTTCGGGCGATTGGAACGCCGATGGGAAGACCGACCTCGCGGTGATCGACCAGCTCGCCGATCGCTTGAGCGTGCTGCTCGGAGACGGCACCACCACCTTCGCGCAGGCCGTCGATTTCCCGGTGGGAACCACACCCATCGCCATCTCCGCGGCCGATCTCAATCTGGACGGAACCAAGGATCTGGCCGTGCTGAACCGCGGTTCGCGCACCGTGACCATCCTGGCCGGCAATGGCACGACCTTCACCACCACCCGCACCATCGCCCTGGGCGGCTCCGGCGTGCCCACCGCCCTTGCCGTCGGGAACTTCGACGCCGATGCCATCCCGGATCTCGCCATCGCCACCTTCGGCGCCGCGTCCATCCAGATCTTCCATGGCGACGGCCTCTACGGCTTCGTCGCGGACCGGCTCATCGCCTCTCCCACCGACATCTCCTTCATGAGCGCCGCAGATCTCGACGGCAATGCGCGGACCGACCTCGTGGTGGGCAGCCGCAACACCGGCAGCGTATGGGTGTACATGGGTGGCGCCGCCGCCCTCGGGGCCGGCCGGTCCTACGAAGTGGGCAGCGAACCGAGTGCTGCCGCCTTCGCTGATTTCAATTCCGATGCCCGCCTCGACATCGCGGTCGCGAACAAGGGATCGGCCGACGTCACCCTTCTGCTCCAGAATGCGAGCGGAACCTTCAGTTCTCTCACCCTGCTGAAAGTCGGTACGGAGCCGGTTGCCATCGCGGCCCTCGACGTGAACGCGGACGGCGCCCGGGACATCGTGACCGCGAATTCCGGTTCGGGCGATGTGACCGTGGCCCTGGGCGATGCGCGGGGAGGATTCACCACCTCCCCGACGATCCCCTCCCGCAACGCGATCCTTACCCTTACCGCCGCCGACATCAACGGCGACGCCAGGCCCGACCTCATCCTGACCAGCCTCGGCGCCTCCGACATCTCCATCTTCCTGAACGGGGGTCAGGGCACCTTCGCGGCGAGCGGCTTCTACAAAACGGGCGCGCAGCCCATAACCGTGAGCGCCGGAGATATCGACCGCAACGGATCGCCGGACGTCGCGGTGGTGAACTACGGATCCGCGGATGTGACCGTGCTCCTGTACCACAGCCCCGCCGGCTTCCTCGCCCCCACCACCTTCAAGGCCGGGGGTACGAATCCCGCAGCCGGAGCCCTCGCGGACTTCGACGGAGACGGCTTCCTGGACCTCGCCCTCGTCAACTATGTCTCGGGCACGGTCTCCCTGCTCAAGGGCGATGGATCGGGCAGCTTCGGCGCTCCGACCACCGTGATCACCAGTCTGTCCATGCCCCGGGCGATCGTGGCCGCGCGGCTCAACGCGGACGCGCTGCCGGATCTCGTGGTGGCAGTCGAGGGCGGCAACGAGCTCGTCTCCTTCATCAATGGCGGCGGCACGTTCCGCAGGGACTCCTCGACCAAGGTCGGCGGCTCTCCTTTCGAACTGGTGGCCGGCGACGTGAATGGCGACGGACTGATCGACATCGTTTCCGCGAACGCGCAGGACGACTCGATTTCCGTCGTCCTCGGCAATGGCACCGGCGGCCTTTCTCCCAGACCACCCATCCCGGTGGGCGTGCGCCCGCTCGGGGTCGTGATGGGCGACTTTAACCGCGACGGCAAAATGGACCTCGTGGTGGCGATCAGCGGGGCCGCCGCCCTTCGGATCCTCATCGGCGACGGCTCGGGAAGCTTCGCGGCCGGAGAGTCCTTCACCGTGGGCGGGCAGCCGCGCTCGGTGGTGGCCGCGGATTTCGATGGCGACTCGATTCTCGACCTCGCGGTCTCGAATCAGGGATCGAACACGGTGTCGGTGCTCAAGGGCACCGGCAAGGGCGGCTTCGGTCTGGAGAGCCACTTCCCCGTCGGGGTCTCGCCCGCCGGCTTGGTGGCGGCGGACGTGAACGCGGATGGATTGATGGATCTCGTGGTCACCAACATCGGCTCGAACTCGGTCTCCGTTCTGATCGGCAAAGGCGACAGGACTTTCCTCTAGGACCCTTGCGTCCCCACTCTCTCAAGGCTGTCCTGGCCCTGCTGGCTGCGGCCTTGTGCGCCTGTCGCGGAAGTTCGGGGATCCAGTCCAAGGGCGCCTCGGTCATCCTTATTTCGATCGACACCCTGCGGGCGGATCGCCTGGGCGCTTACGGTTCGAAGGCGGGACTCACCCCGAACCTGGATGCCTTCGCACCCGGCGCGGTCGTGTTCGAAGACGCCTACAGTCATGTCCCGCTGACCCTGCCGGCCCACGCGTCGCTTCTCACCTCGCTGCTGCCCTCGCACCACGGGGTGCGCGACAATCTCGGCTATACCTTGAGCGGGAAGCGGACGGTAGCCGAAGCCTTCAAGGCGCAGGGATACGCAACCCTTGGCGCCGTTTCCTCGTTCGTCCTTCGCAAGGGGACCGGCATCTCCCAGGGCTTCGACGAGTATGACGACGCCATCGCCACTCGCAGCGACGCGGCCCTGGGGCACCAGCAACGGGACGGCTCCTTGACCGCGCAAGCCCTTTCCGACCGACTCGCCGGCTCGAAGGGGCCGGTGTTCGCGTTTCTCCACCTGTACGAACCTCACACGCCCTACGATCCGCCGAGCAGGCATGCGGGCCACGCCTCGCCCTACGACGGCGATGTCGCCTACGCCGACGAGATCGTGGGCCGGTTCCTCGACTCCCTGCGGGCGATGGGGCGTTACGACCATGCGATCATCGCCATTACCGCGGATCACGGAGAGGGGCTCGGCGATCACGGAGAGGAGGAGCATGGCGTGCTTCTCTATCGCGAGTCGCTGCACATTCCCCTGATGATCCGGCTCCCGAACGGCCGCGAGGGAGGAGGGCGGGTAACGACCACGGTTCGCCAGACGGACATAGCGCAGACGCTGCTCGACCTCGCGGCCCTGCCCGTCCTTCAAAACGTCGACGGCGAATCGCTCGTCCCCCTGATGCGGAACCCTGGAGCGGATCGAACCGCCTACGCCGAGTCCTTCTACGGTCGCCTGCACATGGGCTGGAGCGAACTGTACGCGGTCACCGAAGGACGACATCGATACATCCGCGCGCCCCGGCCCGAGTTCTATGACGTGTCGAACGATCCGCTCGAGAAGAACAACCTGATCGCGCAACGCGGGGCGCTGGCCGCGCAGATGGATTCGTGGGTCGTGGAGCGAAGTGCGAAAGGAGCGTTCACCCAGCCGGGTGCGGTGGACGCGCAGACCCGCGAGAAACTCCGGTCGCTCGGTTATCTCGGTGGATCGGCCGCGACCACACCCAAGCCCGGTGAGACTCTGCCCGACCCCAAGGATCACATCGCGTCGTGGTCGGTGTTCGAGAAGGGGTTGAGCCTGCGCGAGGCGGGCCGGACCGACGAGGCCATCCGGATCTTCGAAGGAGTCTTGAAGGAGAACCCGCGGATGTCCGATGGCTGGGAGACTCTGGCCCAGACTCTGTTTCAGGCGGGCCGGGTGGCGGAGGCGAGGCGCGCCTTCGATCGCGTGATCGGCTTCGACCCGGGGCGCTCCTCCGCCCATATCTCGGTCGCGAAACTTGAACGGCTGGCTGGTCGGGCCGATGCCGCGCGTCAGCACGCCGAGGTCGCCTCGAAGCAGGATCCGGGGGGCGCGTTCGAGTTCCTGGCGGAGTTGGAGCTTGGTCTCGGGCGCTTCGCCGAGGCCGAGGCGGCTGCGCGGAAGAGTGTCGCCGCCGACCCGTCGCGACCGATGAGTCACTACGCCCTTGGACTTGCCGCGGTGCGGCGGGGTGATCTCGTGGATGCCGAGGCACGGTTCCGGACCGCCATCGAGCGAAGTGCTTCTGACTCAGGCGAGACCTTCGCGAACCTGCACTCGAGCCTCGCCGACTGTCTCGCCCGCATGGGGCGCGAGGCGGAGGCGGAGGCGGAGTTCCGGAAGGAAATCGAGATCGTTCCGGCCAGCCGATCGGGGCGGGTAGGGCTGACCCTGCTTCTTCGCTCCCAGGGCCGCGACGACGACGCCCGCTCGGCGATTGGCGGCCTGGTCGAAGGCAACCCCGGGGCGAGCGCGGACGACTTCGAAGTGGTGATCCGGACCCTTCAGGGACTGGGTGATGGCGAAGGCGCCGCCCTCTGGAAGACGCGTGCGCGCGCCCGCTACTCGAAGGATCCGCGATTCCGATGAGTCCGCGGCGCGCTCCTGTTTCGGCATCGCCGGTGACCTTCACCTCCGCGTGAAGTCAGCGTTCCCGCTCTCTGGGCCTCTCCCGCTGGTCGCCCCAAAAGAAAAAAGCCCCGACGATCCTGAAGATCGCCGGGGCTTCGCGGCTAGAGGCGCCGCGGTGCGACTAGAACTGCAGACGCGCTCCGATGCGGAGGATGCGCGGGCTGATGACTTCCTCGGTCCGGCCGAGGGTGGCCGAGTTCGCATTGCGTGCGGCCGAGAGAACCACGTTGTTGTTGAGCGCGTTGAAGAGCTCAACCGACGGCGTGATGGTCACCTTGCCGATCTTGGAATTCCGAGCGAGCCGGAGATCAAGATTCCACACGTTGGCATAACGAGAGGCATCGATCGCGCTCGCGAGAACGCGGGTCGAGCCGTCCGCTCCGAGGCTGGTCGTGTAGTTCGTTGGCTGGATCCCGCCCTGGCGGCCGAAGACCGCGGTCGAGAGGTTGAAGCTCGCCGGGAGATTCACCAGAGCGTCGGCGTAGATCTGCCACTTGAACGACGAGTAGAAGCTCGCCTTGCCCGAACCACCCGACAGAATCGACACCGGACCGCCATCGACCAGAGGAGAGGTCTCAAGCTTGGTGGGGTTCCCTCGGGAGTTGACGCGGTTGGAGTCCGAATAGCTCTCCGACCAGTCGTTGTAGGAGAAGGCCACGTTCGCCGCCCACTTACTGGACATGCGCTTCTTCGCCGTCAACTCGAAGCCGTTGAACTTGCGGGTGTAGCCCGTGTAGTTCGTGAAGTAGCGACCGCTGCCGCCGGCGGCCACCAGAGCCGAAGGCGCAGTGTATCGCTGGATCGTGAAGCCACGAGCGGTGAGATCCGTGCCGCGCACATACTGGTTGGGCTGAATGAACGAGCACGCCGATCCGACCGCGCAGGGAGCCGACATGAGAGGGAAGTACGAAAGGTCCTTCGTCGAACGGAACGTGTAGGCGGCCCCCACGGAGAAGTTCGCAGCCAGTTCGTGATCGATGCCGAGCACCACTTCGTTGTCCCGCTGGTTCTTCAGGTTGGGATCAACGCGGCTCGGACCGATACCCGTACGGTTGTTGGGATTGACCTGGTAGGTGTACAACACGCCGCCCTTGATGTCGACTTCGTTCGGCTGAACGAACTTGTCGCCATTGAGGTCTTTCCAGCCATAGGCGAGATACCCGGGCGGGACGCTCGCCACACCCACGTTGCCGTAGCTCAACTGCGCCGCGTAGTTCGCGTAGGAACCGCGAAGCACGGTCTTGCGGCTCTCGTTGAACGCATAGGAGAAGCCGGCGCGGGGCGAGAAGTTCGTCCAGTCGATCAGGTTGGAGGCATCGCCCGCGTAATTCACGGCCGGAAGTTCGTTCGGGAACGACTTGTTGGCGGGAATGCTGGTGGCCAGGTTCTTGGCGCTCTGCTTGTCGACGCGGACGCCGAGGTTGATGGTCAGGCGATCCTTGGTCAGCACGTCGCCTAGATACGCGGACCCGTAGCGGCCTTCATTCTTGGGCACGCCATCACGGTAGACATAAGCGGCATAAGGACCGCCCGAGATGACCCCGGCGAGCTGGTTGCCGTTGTAGTGGGACGTGTCGTTGGTGGTGGCGATGCGATAGCCGAAACCGAACTTCAACTGGTTGTTGCCGCCGAGACCCTGGAAGAAGTAGCTGCCATCAACGCTGAGGGTCTTCTGCGGACGGCGGCCGGTGTAGGTCTCATAGGAGCCGTAGGCGGTAGCGGCGTCGAAGTCGAGGGTGAAGCTTTGGGCGTCGCCTCCGTGAGCGGCGAGGGTAAAGCCGGTGTCATAGGACGCGGCCTTCGCCGACATGAAGAAGTTCGCGGAGAAGGTGTGGTTGATCTCGAGTTTCACCAGGCCGGGGGGGTAGCCGCCATCGATATGGGCTTCGCCCTGATCCCACAGGAAGCTCGCCGGCTCGTTCGCGAAGTAGCCGACCGCGCGGCCGAACTTCTGCTTCTTGCCGATGAAGTAGTAAGCGGACACCATGGTGTTGCTGTCCGCCTGCCAGTTCAACTTGCCGTTGATGGCCGGGAGGAGAGTCGCGTCCTTGGTTCCGTTGAGGCGGCAGAGCTTGATGTCCTGCTTCCCGTAGGTTCCGTAGAACCACAACTTGTCCTTGATGATCGGACCGCCGAGGTCAAATCCCCAGTCCTTGATCTTGTAGATGTGGTCGGCCTTGTCACGGGCCTGGCCCGCGGCGGGCGCGCAATAATCCTGGCCGCCGGCGAGACGGTTCGTGGTGCCGCCCTTGTTGATGCCAGCGAGGGTGGCCGCGTCGATGTTGGTCGAGCTGATCTTGTCGTCGGTGACTATGTAACGACCACCGCCATGGAACGTGTTGGTGCCACGCTTGGTCACGAAGCCGAGACCGAAACCACCGGTCTGCATGGTGAGGTCGCCGCCGCCGGTGGAGACGTTGATCTCCTGGAAGGCGTCGAAGTCATAGTAGGTCGGGGAGGCGCCGGTGGCGGCCATGTCGGTGATGACCAGACCATCGAGGTTCCAGACCACCTGGCCCGAGGTTGAGCCCTTGCCCGCGATGGCAGCCTGCTGGCCGTTCTCGTTGCCGGCGATGTTCACGCGGTCGATCATGGCGCCCGGAACGTTGCGCATGATGCCCCAGGGGTCGCGCGAGTTCGGGACGTCCTTGAGTTGCTCGTTGCTGATCGTGGTGCCCGTACCGCGCTTGGTCACGTCAACCAGGGGAGTCTCGCCCGTGACTTCGACGGTTTCCGTCTTTCCGCCGACGCTCAGAGCGGCGTTGACGGTGGAGCTCGCACCGGTGGTGATGGTGACGGACCTGCTGGTCGAGCCGAAGCCCTGGAGCGAGAAAGTGACCTTGTAGTTTCCGTAGTCCATGTTCAGGAAGCGGTAGGTGCCGTCCGCTCCGGAAACCGTGGTGCGCGTGCCGGCTTCGCCCGAGATCGCGATCGCGACGCCGGGAAGAACAGCGCCCGACGCGTCCGACACGACACCAAGAACGTTACCCGTTGCCGTCTGGGCAAAGGCTCCGGTGCTCGCCATCAATAAGATGGCAAGGCCAAGAGAGAACAATTTCTTCATTCGAACTCCTCCAAGAGTGGTTGTTTCCCGTTGGACACATTGCCCAACGTTGATTGAATGTTGAGCAAGCCGGATACCAGACCCGGCGATCACTCGATAATTCGTTCCAAAGTCTTAATCATAAATGAGTTAGATTGTAAATAATTCGGCCATCACGACGCTCCACTGGCCTGAAAATGTTCAAACAATATGATCGGGAAATACGGTCGATTGGATCTGAACCCGCCTTTGTCTCGCCGAATCGTCCAAACTTCTGATTATTCAGGAGTCTCGGGTGCCGCCCCCTAACTGGGGTGCCGGGCGAGCCAGGCCTTTACCCGTGCGATGTCCCGGCCTTCAAGAGCCACCGGAGCCATCCGCACGTAGGACTCGAAATAGGGTCGGGCTTCCGCGGCTCTGCCCGCCCCATCGAGGGTCGTAGCCAGATTGAAGAGAGTCTGGTAGTCGGCGTCGTTGATCGCGACCGCCCGCTTCCATCGCTCGATGGCCTCCGCCTTTCGGCCTTCCTGGGCCGCCATCACGCCCAGGGTGTTCTCGGCCTTGGCGATCTTGGAGTCGAGTTCCAGCGCGTGCTCCAGCGCGGCCCGAGCCGCCTCGCGGTTTCCCGCCATGAGCTCGAGAACGCCCAGGTTCGCGGAGGCGAGCCCGTTCGAGGGATCGAGTTCACGGGCGGCCAGAAACACCTCGCGCGCGCTCTGCACCTGGCCCAGGGCGGATCGCGCGAGACCGAGTGCGGTAAGCACGTCGAAGTCGACCGCACCCACGCGAGCGTAAGGCTCGAGAACCTTGATGGCTTCCGCGGGACGGCCCATTTCGGTGAGATAGGCGCCGAGGAGGGCCACCGCCTCCGCGTCAAGGGGCTTGAGATCCACCGCGTGGCGCGCGGCGGCCACCGCCGCCCTCAGGTTGCCGCGGGAACGCTCCAGATAGGCGAGCTGAAGATTCGCGCCCGCCATGTCGGGGCGCTCCGAGAGATTCTTCTTGACCAGGTCGATGGCCTCGTTCAGATGCATGCCGCCGAGGTTGAAGAGGGTCACGACCTGTCGGTTTCGCTCGTCGATCTCGATCAGGTTCTTCGGGTCGTCTTCCACGGTGTACTGATCCTTGGCCGGGGCCGCGCTACCCGCGGCGACGTAGCCAAGCGCCCTGAGCTTCTCGAGCGCGGCCGCGTCCTCTTTCCCCCGCTTCGATCCCCGGTCCTTCGCCCGCTCGGTGGCCAGACCCGCTTTCAGGCGATCGAGAGTCTGCGGTTCAAGGGCCACGATGTTCTTGAGTTCCCTGGGATCCGCCTTCAGATCGTAGAGCTCAGGAAGGGGAAGGTCGATGTACTTGAACTGTCCATCGAACAGGCCGTGAAGCGGCGCCCAGCCCTGATTCAGAGAGGCCGAGAGCGATTCGAAATATGAGCTGGCCGGGGTCCCGGATCCTTCCGCGACCAGGGGCAGGAGGCTTCGCCCGGGAAGCTCGGGAGCAGTCGGCTGTCCGAGCGCGTCGAGGACGGTGGGCACGAGGTCGATGTGCCGGACCGGTGTCTTGATCACTGCGGGCCGAAGAATGGGAGACCAGAGAATCAACGGCACGTGCAGGGTCGACTCGTAGGCGAAGATGCCGTGCGTCGATTCCTGATGCTCTCCGAGAGACTCGCCGTGATCGGACGTGAAGATTACGAGCAGATTGCTTTTCCGGGGGCGGTCGAGAAGCGGCTCGAGGATGCGGCCCAGGCTCTGGTCGACTGCCGCCACTTCCCCGAAGTACGGCTCCTTCGCGTACCGGGACTTGAAGGGCTCGGCCGGGATGTAGGGGTAGTGGGGATCGTAGAGATGGATCCAGGCGAAGAACTGGGAATCTCCTTGCGTGTCGAGCCAGGCCTTGGCCACGGCCACGGTCTCCGGGCCCAGGCGGTCGGGCACTCGGAAGGGCGACTGCGATTCGATACCGGTCGTGCGGTCGTCATACAGGTCAAAGCCGCGATTGAGCCCGAATCTCGAGTCCAGAACAAAGGCGCTCACAAACGCCGCGGTGTTGAAGCCGAGCGCCTTGAGCCGGGTGGCGATCGTCTTCAGGTCGGCCGGAAAGCGGAAGCCGGTGTTGTCGTGAACGCCGTGGACGAGCGCCAGCTGGCCGGACAGGATGTTCGCGTGCGATGGAAACGTCACCACGTTGTGCGCGTGGGCGGTCTCGAAACGGACACCTTCTCGGGCCAGCCGGTCGATCCAGGGCGTTTCCGCCTTTCCCCCGTAGGCGCCGAGGGCGTCGGCCCGCAGCGTGTCCACGGTGATCAGGAGGATCGAGAGCTTCGGATCCCGCTTCACTGCGTGAGACGGGAAGAAGTAGAACGCGACCGCGCCGAGCGCCGCCACTCCGAGAGCAACGATGACCGCGCGGTTCCGACCACGCCGAGACGGCGAGGCCGGCTCGGGGAGGACGGGAGTCGAAAGCGGCGCCGGCTCGCTTCTGTTCTTCTTTTTAGCCACGCGTTTCCGGATTCTACGTTCGCGACGCTTAGCGCAAGCAGTCGAAGTGTGTTCCGATTCCACAGCACTCATCAAAAGGAGGTCTCACCGCCTTGCTCCTTCCGGCCGGACCCAGAACCGCGCTGTACCTCGTCTCCGTCGCCGCGCTCGCCGCGATGGGCATGGCGTTTTCGGCCGCCGCGGCGGCTCCTTCGGACCAGAAGCCGCCCCTCGTCTTCGGCACCGACGTGGCCCTGGTCCAGGTTCCGGTCTTCGTCTCCGGTCGCGGAGGGCGTGCTTTCACCGGGCTCACTCCGAAAGACTTCGTGGTCGAAGAGGACGGCCGTCAGGTCGAGATCGTCTCGTTCCGCTACATCGACACCACCGCCCAGGAAAGTCAGGACGAGATCAAACAGTCCTCGGCAGCGAGGCGGCGATTCCTGCTTCTCTTCGACAAATCGTTCACCGATCCCGCGGGACTCGCGCGTGCCCGGAAGGCCGCGAAGGAATTCGTGCTCACAAACCTCGCCGAATCCGACCTCGCCGCCGTCGCCACTTTCGACTTCCTCCGCGGCCTCAGGCTCATCGCGAACTTCACCGAGGATCGGCGCGTCCTGGAACACGCGATCCACACCCTCGGCACGGCCAGCCTCACGAAGATCTCCGACCCCCTCGCGATCGCCGGCGACTTCCAGGCCACCGACCTGGTGAGGAACAGGGCGAACGACTCGTCGGACACCCCTCAGGAGGTTCTGACCGGCGTGCTCTCGGTCCTGGTCCGCCAGATGCAGGGGGCGGAGGAGCAGTCCTACAAGAATCGGGTGCGAATTCTGCTCGACGGACTCAAGGAACTCGGCCATTCTCTGCGGCGGATCCCGGGCCGAAAGCAGATCCTCTATTTCTCGACCGGTTTCAACTCGACCCTGCTGGCCGGCCAGGACGTGACCGAGCAGAGACGAATGAGCGAGGCGATCGTGTCGGGCCGGGTCTGGGAGGTCGACAGCACGCTTCGTTTCGGCGACGCGTCGTTTCGGGGGGAGGTGGACGAGGCCCTCTCCTCTCTCACGCGGTCGGACAGCGTCGTTCACGCGATTGATCTTTCTGGACTCGGAAAGGCCGAGGCCTACGCCCAGCTTCCGCTCGAAGCGCAGCCTTCGCGCGACGCCTCGGGGCGGGAGTCTCTCGCGCTGATCGCCGCGGAGACGGGGGGCCGGTTCTTCAAGGACGCCAACGATCTCGGGCCGGTCCTGCGTGAAATGGCCGACCTGACCAGCCGCTACTACGTCCTCGGCGTTCAGCCTCGGGAGTCCCGGCCGGACGGGAGTTTCCGCAAGCTGCGGGTGCGGGTCAAGGCCAAGGGGCTGCGCCTTTCGCACCGCCCCGGTTTCTTCGAGCGATCGGGTGAGGCCGAGCGAGCACCCGCGCTCCAGCGTCAGTTCGAAGCCGCGGAACTCCTGGTCTCGTCGAGCGGCGCGGCGGCCCCTCTCAACACGCTGCCTTTCCGCGTCCTGATCGTGCCGGTTCCCCAGGACACCGACAAACAGAGCCTCGGCATCGTGGTTCAGGTTCCGAAGGGTTCGCTTGGCGACAACGCCGGAGCGCTCGAGCTTTTCGGTTATGCCATCGCTCGCTCGGGCGACATCGAGGATCACTTCGCGCATTTCATGAGACTTGACGCGGCGCTGCCGGGCGGTGGGACCGGTGAGTTCAAGGGCATCTCTTTCGCCGGCCGCTTCGACGTCCCTCCCGGCGACTACACCCTCAAGTTCCTGGCCCAACGTCCGACCGGCGAAGCCAGCACACGCTTCTTCGATGTCACCGTGCCGCGGCGGCATGCCTCGGAGGGCTTCCTCCTCCCGCCTCTCCTCGCGGAAGACCCGCGGGCCTGGGTGGAGGTGGCGCTCAAGGGCCGGGGCGAGGCCGGCCTGCCTCTGAAGTTCGATGCAGGCGCCGGGGCGTTCCTGCCCCGAGCCGATGCGAGCGTGCGCCCCGGCCGCAGGGAGCGCCTGGTTCTCGTGGCGTACGACCCGAAGACGGCGCTCGATCCCGCGGTCGACGTGGACATCCGGTCCGTGCTTTCGGACGATTCCGGCAAACGGTTTCCACCGGGAGCGATCATGGTGGAGAAGGTTCTCCATGACGCGGACGGGAAGAGGTCGTACGTGCTCGGGTTCACGCCGGAGGACATACCGCCGGGCGAATACACCCTGCGCATGCACCTGGGCGAGGCGGGCTCGGTGTTGCAGTCGTACATGCGATTGAAGGTTCTGCCGAGAAGCGCGGCGGACGCGCGATAGGCGCTCCGTTCGGGTGTTTGAACGTCGATATTTCTTGTGCGTTCAAACACTTGACGGGAATGCAAGCGGGGCTGTAGGGTCCAGGGAATCTATTTCAGCACCGTCAATCCGGTGCTTATCCTCAACCCTCAGAGGAAGAAAGTGAACCCAATGTCACTCAGGAAACTGGCGGCTCTAGCGGCTGCCCTCGTCCTACTCGCTGGATTTGCGCAAGCGCAGACCACCGGTGAAATCTACGGAAAGGCCACGGACAAGAGCGGCGCGGTTGTGCCCGGAGTCACCGTGACCCTGACCAGTCCTGCACTTCTTCAGCCACAAACCGCGATCAGCAGCAGCACCGGCGTCTATCGCTTCCCCGGCATCCCGATCGGCACCTACATGGTGAAGTTCACCCTCCCCGGCTTCACCACCGTGGTGCGTGAAGGAGTGAGCATCGTCATGGGCCGCAACGCCCAGGTCAACGGCGTCCTGGACGTTTCCTCGCTGCAGGAGGTCATCACCGTCACGGGTGAGGCTCCCCTCATCGACATGCGCAGCAATGCGCGCGCGGCCAACTTCAATCAGGAGGCGCTGCAGAACATCCCGTCGGCGCGTGACCCCTGGGTCATCCTCCAGCAGTCGCCGGGCGTGGCCATGGACCGGGAGAACATCGGCGGCAACATGTCGGGCCAGCAGTCGGGCTACATCGCGCGCGGCGCGGCGGGCAATCAGGGCAAGTGGAACCTCGACGGCGTCGATATCACCGACATGAATGCCACCGGCTCTTCGCCCGTGTACTACGACTTCGACTCGTTCGAAGAGATGCAGATCACCACGGGCGGCGCGGACGTCACCATGCAGACGGCCGGCGTCGGCGTCAACCTCGTGACCAAGAGCGGCTCCGACAAGTTCAAGGGCTCGGCCCGCCTCTATGTGACCGACCAGAAGTTCCAGGCCACCAACGTCACCGATGCGCTCCGCCAGACCGGCGCCTCCTCCGGCAGCCCGATCCAGAACATCAAGGACTACGGCGCCGAAATGGGCGGTCCCATCGTCAAAGGCAAAGCGTGGATCTGGGGCAGCTACGGTAAGAATGAGATCAAGGTCGGCGTCAACGGCTTCTTCCTGAAGGATTCCGAGAAGTCGGGTTGCGGCAAGTTCAAGGGCCTCAACGCGGCGGCGCTTTCCGCGTTCCCGTTCGCGGACGTGAAGGACTGCTTGAACACGGACCTCACGACCCTCGAGGCCTACAACCTGAAGTTCAACTATCGCCTTTCCAACAAGGACACGTTCTCGCTGTTCAGCAACATCGCGGCCAAGGTGCGCAACGCGCGCGGCGCCGACGACCTGCATCCGATCGATTCCACCAACCGTCAGAAGGGCGTCGAGAATCCGGCCCTTGGCTCCAAGTGGTGGAAGACCGGCGCCAACAAGACCTACAAGGCGTCGCTGCGCCACGTCTTTTCGGACAAGTTCCTGATGGAAATCCAGTACGCACACATCGGCAACAACTTCGTCCTCGACTTCCACGACCCCGCGCTTGCGGCCGTGCAGCCCTCGGCGGAGATCATCACCGGCGCTTTTGATCGGTCGTTCAACGCTTCGCAGTTCGTGCGTCCGACCAATAGCTTCGACCTCACCGGCACCAAGTCGTCGTCAGGCTTCCTCGGCGGCGACCACGCTATCAAGTTCGGTCTCCGCTACCGCCAGGACCGCGCGATCAGCACCAACCACCGTGGAGGCAACATCGAGGCGCGTTGGCAGGATGCCAACGGGGACGCGATCTTCCAGTCGTCGGAAGCGAGCCAGGCCAATATCTATCGCGACAGTTACACCGACTACAACCTGTTCGACCAGGCCGCTTACATCCAGGACACCTACACTCGCGGGAAACTGACCGCGCAGGCGGGCCTCCGCTTCGACCGGCAGTGGGACCGGGCCAACCAGTCTGTCGTGCCCGCAACACCCTTTTACGGCCAGACCACGCGAACCGGCCTGGCGTTCGACCAGTTGCCTGGAATCACCTTCCCCGGAGCCGAGACCGGAGTCAAGTACACGGACATCGTTCCGCGCCTCGGCCTTAATTGGGATGTCCAGGGTGACGGCCGGTCCGTGATCAAGACGAGCTACGCGCGATATGCCGGCCAGCTGGGCGACGGAGATCTTGCCGGTCCGTTGAACCCGGTGGGAGCCACTCTCGTGCGCTATCCGTGGACCGACCTCAACGGCGACAAGTTCGTTCAGGCCAACGAGATCAATATCTCGGCCGCGCCCCTGACCCAGTCCACCGGCTACGACTACCGCGATCCA
Organism: Vicinamibacteria bacterium; assembly: GCA_031392925.1. Lineage (GTDB taxonomy): Bacteria > Acidobacteriota > Vicinamibacteria > Fen-336 > JAGNNV01 > JAGNNV01. The sequence goes on along the minus strand of JANMVV010000183.1, from coordinate 1,720 downwards.
AAGGCCCTTAAGACCTTCGGACGCATCGATCCGAACATCACCAGCGAGAAGACCAATGAGGTCATCGTGGGCTTCAACCGGCAGTTCAGCCGGACCTTCGCCATGGGCATCGCCGGGATCTATCGCAAGTACACAAACTTCGCCTGGAACGACACCGACAACATCACGGAGGCGGACTACTCGGCGGTGTCCTTCACCCCCAACTGCTCCACGGTCCCGGCCGCGCAGAACCCCCGCTGCCCGGCGGTCACGTACTACCAGCCCACCACCAAGAACCTCTCGAACTTCACGACCTTCATCCGGACCAACCGTCCCGGCTTCCATCGCCAGTACAAGGGGATCGAGTTGACGGGCACCAAGAGGATGAAGAGCCTGAACGTGAACGGAAGCTTCACCTGGAGCGACACCAAGGAGTTCCAGCCGCAGGGTTCGTACGAGGATCCGTCCAACGTCGCGAACCTCGATGGCGCCCAGTACGCCCCCCTGTCGGGAGGCAGCGGTCTCGACAACGTCTACACCAACGCGAGGTGGCTCCTGCGCATGAACGCCGCCTACACCATCCCCTGGCAGCAGATCGGCGTGGCCATGAACTTCAACGCCCGCGATGGCTATCCCCGGCCGTCCGGCATCACTTCTCCCACCCGTCCCAACGGCGCGGGAACGACGACCATCCTGCTTTCTCCACTGGGAGCCGAACGGCTGCCCAGTTTCACCAACCTCGACCTGAGACTGGACAAGACCGTGAAGTTGGGGAAGGCGAAAATCGTGGTCTCTGCGGATGTGTTCAACGTCATGAACAACAACACGGTGCAGTCGTTCCGCCGGATCCAGAACGCCAGTAACGCCAACCTCATCAGCGCGCTCGTCGCACCGCGGGTTCTCCGCTTCGGCGCTCGATTGGGCTGGTAGTCGGTTAGCGGCCGCACGCCGCAGCCCGGGCGGGATTCCTGAGAAGGGGTCCCGCCCGTTTTTTGTCTAAGGGCGCCCGGAAACGGACCCGGCCCCTTTGCGCGCGGCGGCCTGCGGCGCGAGCCCAGCGGCTGCCTGTCCCTATACTGCCCTCATGGCTGAATATGGACGGCAGGATCCGCTCGAGCCCATCTGGGAAGTGGTGGCAGAGACGGGGAGGCGGGTCCGGAACGCGGGTGGGGGTGCCGGACTCAAGACACTCCGGAACTACCTGATCGGCGCCCTCGTGGTTCTCTTCCTCTTCACCGGCTTCTATCAGGTGGCGGCCGACGAGGTGGCGGTGATTCAGCGTTTCGGGAAGTACGTGCGGACCGCGGGGCCCGGGCCGCACCTCCGACTGCCCTTCGGCATCGAGCGGATCACCCGCGTGCCGGACAAGCGGCAGCTCAAGATGGAGTTCGGCTTCGAGACCGTCCGGGCGGGCGTGCAATCCGAGTTCCGAACATCCGAAGAATCGAAGAAGGAGTCCCTGATGCTCACCGGCGACCTCAATGTCGCGGTGGTGGAGTGGATCGTTCAGTACCGCATCAAGGATCCCTACAAATACCTCTTCCACCTCCGGAACGTCTCGCAGACCTTTCGCGACATGACCGAGTCGACCATGCGCGAGGTGGTGGGAGACCACAGCGTCGATGAGGTGCTGACGGTGGGCCGCGAGGCCATTGCCCTGCAGACCAAGGAAGAGCTGCAGGCGCTCTGCGACCGCTACGGCAATGGCGTCGAGGTCCAGCAGCTCGTGCTCCAGGACGTG
>JANMVV010000148.1:0-9182 GCA_031392925.1 Vicinamibacteria bacterium | reverse complement strand
GTGAGCCCCGGAGCGGTCTTCTCGGTGTTGGACAACTCCGTGTTGGGATACAACGAGTCCGTGCCCGGGTGGATCGAAGGTTTCATCAGGCCGGCGCGGCCCATCAACGAGAGGTGAGACACCCGAGTCTGGATGACGCCTTCGAAGAGGTCGTCCTTGAGGCGATAGTCCGTTCGGTTGGCCCGCACGGAAGCGGGACCAATGCCGTAAAAGTCCTCGCGCGGGTAGTCCCGATGCCGGGCGGAGGCATAGATGTGGAAGCCGGGTACCGATGCGCTCCTCTCGATGTCCGAGAGCAGGAACAAGTCGGTGGTGCCTTTCCCGGTTCGGGGGAGGCGCCGGCCGATGTAAGGCACGCGGCCGAACTGCGCTTCGTAGAACTGGTACCCGTAGATCGAGTACGCCCCCGAAGCGTGGAAGTCGAGTCCGGAACCGCCGAGGTCAGGCGCCCACAGATGCAGGACCGGCGCAGGGCCGGCGCCCGAACTGAGGATCTCGACTCGGGGTTCGAACGGCCCCCATCGGTAGTGGGAGCGAGCGTTTGGGTCCACGTCGTCGTTCATCATGGCGTGGAACGTTCGCTTGAAGAAGCCCTCGCGTTCGGGCGTGGGGGTGGGAGTGGGGGCGACCACGTCATCCCCGGCAAAGGCGGATGAGGAGGCGAGGGCGGCGCACAGGGCGACCGAGACTAGATGGAAGCGGCGCATGGTTCAGGTTCTCCAAAAGGTACGAGCGGTTCCTGCTTAAGCAACGAACGCGCCATGCCGGGGGGTTCTCGGGACCTGGGCGATTCGGCGGGCAGAATCTACAAACCGCGATGAATCCATGGGCTCCGGTCCGGGGCCAATGGCCCTCTGCCCCGCCACTCGCGTGGGACCAAGGTGGCCGCGATCTTGCTGTCGACTTCGCCGATGTCGTCTTCCACGCCGTCCTCCGCCGGTCGTCTTCAAGGAGAGCCTTCTGGAATGAAAGTCAATTGGACACGCAGCCCGGGAATGCTTCTTCTCGCCATCTGGCTGATCCTCATGAACCTGGTCACCCTGGTTCCGCTGATCGCTTCCCTCGGCGTCTTGTTGAACGTCCTCGGCGTCGCCGCGGGCGTAATGATCCTGATCGGCCGTTAGGTGGACGAGAGCTCTCCAAACAGCGGGAGCGGCCGCCTTCAGTTCGAGCCGGAACTCGAAACCCTCAACCTCCTGGGTCTCACCCTGGCCAGCCAGCTCGATACCGAGCGGCTGGTCCAGGCGGTCACCGACGCGGGTCTCGCCCTCACCGGTGCGCCCTTCGGCGCTTTCCTGTACCAGGACGCCGGTGGTCGCGCGGCCCGCTACATCGCAGGCGTGCCCGATGGCTTCCCGGAACTTCCCCTCGGTTCGGCCCTGAAATCGTTCGAGTCCGGGCTTCTCGCCACCGTGTCGAGAAGCGACGATCTCTCCGCGGACTCACGCTACGCGCCCGGAACGCCGTTCGTGGAGATGCCCGCGGGCCTCCTCCCCGCGCGGAGCTACCTTGCCGCCCCCGTACGTTCGCGGCTGGGCGACCTGCTGGGCGGTCTGTTCTTCGCTCATCCCGACGCCGGGTTTTTCCACGAGCGCGATGAGCGCATGCTCGCGGGCCTCGCCGCCCATGCCGCCATCGCCCTCGACAACGCGCACCTGTACCGCGACGCGCAGGAGGCGCGCGCGTCCGCCGAGGCCGCGAACGGCCTCAAGGATGCATTCCTCTCGACCCTTTCGCACGAACTCCGGACCCCGCTGACCGCCATCTCCGGCTGGGCCCATCTGCTTCAGCGCGGCAAGCTCTCGCCGGAAGAAAGCGCGCGCGCGGTCGAGACCATCATCCGAAACGCGGGCGCCCAGGCCCAGATCATCGACGAGTTGCTCGACGTCTCGCGCATCATCACGGGGAAGCTTCAGCTCGACCTTCAGCCCCTCGAGATCGGCGCCGTGGTCCAGGCCGCGATCGTCACCGTCACTCCGGCCGCGAACGTGAAAGGAATCCAGATTCAGCTCCTCCAGAACCCGGCGGGCACCTGCGTCATGGGCGATCCCGAGCGCCTCCAGCAGGTCTTCTGGAATCTGCTCTCGAACGCCATCAAGTTCACGCCCCGGGGCGGGCGGGTGCGGGTCGGCGTCGAGTCCGTGGGCTCCAGCGTCGAGGTCGTGGTTTGCGATAGCGGCGTCGGCATCGACCCCGAATTCCTCCCTCGGGTTTTCGACCGGTTCACCCAGGACGATTCGTCGAGCACCCGGCGGGCCAGCGGCCTGGGACTCGGACTCTCCATCGCCCGTCAACTTGTCGAACTGCACGCCGGAAGCCTGATCGCGAAGAGTCCTGGCCTGGGCCAGGGTTCGACCTTCACCGCCCGTTTCCCGCGTTCGCCGATCACCGCCGCACCTTTGGACTCCCGGGTCTATTCGCGGGCCGAACGCATGGTCCGGCTCGAGGACGGGCCGGATCTCGCCGGAATTCACGTCCTGGTCGTGGAAGACGACGACGATGCGCGGGGGCTGATCGAGAAGGTGCTCTCGACCCAGGGCGCCACCGTCACCGCGGTCGCTTCCGCCCGCGAGGCCCTCGATCTCCTCCTTGAAGGCTCGTTCGACGTGCTGCTAAGCGACATCGAGATGCCCGGGACCGACGGCTACCAGCTCATCCGGGAATTGCGCCTGCGCCGGCCCGAACAGGGCGGGTCGGTCCCCGCCGCCGCTCTCACCGCGTACGCGCGAACAGAGGACCGGATGCGCGCCCTCCGCGCCGGTTTCCAGCTACACTTGGCGAAGCCGGTTCAGCCGTCCGAACTGGTGACCGTGGTCGCAAGTCTGGCCGCGCGTCGGAACGTATGAAAGGCTGGCGCTATTTGAGACTGCCGGAAAGTGATCCGGAACTCAGAGAGTTCCTCGAGCGGGCTCCCATCAGCCTGAGCTTCGTGAGTCCCGAGGGCCGCATCGTCTGGGCCAACCAGGCTGAGCTCGACCTGGTGGGATGCCGCGAGACCGAATGCCTCGGGCGTTCCCTCGATGAATTTCTGGCCGAGCCCGCCGCGGTCGTGCACATCCTCGGTCGGATCGCCCGCGGCGAAAGCGTCGAGTCGTACCAGACCCGGCTCAAAGCCCGCGACGGTTCCATCAAGCAGGTGCTCATCGACGGCAGCGGACTCTTCCGCGACGGGGTCCTGTTGCACAGCCGCCTGATGACCCGCGACATCACCGGCCTTCTGGAACGCGAGGAATCGGCGCGACATCGGGCGGAGGCGACGAGCCACCTCAAGGACGAATTCCTGGCCCTTCTATCCCATGAGCTCCGCACGCCCCTGGGCGCCATTCTGGTCTGGCTCGGGCTCTTGAAACAGGGCGGCTTCGACGCGGCCGGGAAGGAACGCGCGCTCGACATCATCGAGCGCAGCGCCCGGTCCCTCGAACGGATCATCGAGGACCTGTTGCACGCGTCCCGGATCGCCGCGGGCGGACTGATGCTCCATCGGCAACTCGTGGACTTCACAAGCGTGGTTCAAGTCGCGGTGGACGCCGCGGCCGGCGATGCCGCGCTCAAAGGCGTCAAGCTCTCAGGGTCGCACGGGTCGGCTCCGGTCTGGGTGCGAGGCGATCCGGGGCGCCTTCAACAGGCGGTGTCGAATCTCCTGTCCAACGCGATCAAGTTCACCCCGGTGGGCGGGGAAGTCGAGGTCACCGTGGATCTCCTCGAGCAGCAGGCGCGAGTGAGAGTAAAGGACACTGGCGAAGGGATGAGCGCCGCTTTCCTGCCTCTTGCTTTCGAACGCTTCCGCCAGCAGGACAGCAGCAGCACCCGCGCCCATCATGGCCTCGGTCTCGGGCTCTATGTCGTCCGCCACGTCATCGCGAATCACGGGGGCCTCGTGAGCGCGGAGAGTGACGGACCCGGCCGGGGAAGTGTCCTGACCATCCTTCTTCCCGTGGCCCTGGATGTCGCGATGGATGCGGCGCCCGTGGCGCCTCGCGCGCCGGGTCAGCCGGAATCCCTCCCGCCGGACGGTCTCACCGTCCTTCTGGTGGACGATGAAGACGATGTGCGCGACGCTCTCCGTCTCATCCTGCAGCAGAATGGCCTGGTGGTCACGACCGCATCGTCCGTTCGCGAAGCCTTCGAGTTGCTCCAGCGCGAGCAGCCGGACATCCTGCTGAGCGATATCGCCATGCCGGGCGAGGATGGCCTCTCCTTCATCCGGCGCGTGCGTCTCCTGCCCCCGGGGAGCGGGGGATTGACGCCGGCGGCCGCGTTGTCGGCCTACGCGAGCGCCGGCGATCGAAGAAGCGCCCTGCTCGCGGGGTTCCAGTTCCACATCGCCAAGCCCGTGGACCCCGGCCACCTGCTGGCGGTCATCGCCTCCATGGCGCAGCTGAGGGAGAAACGCGCGTCATGACCAAAACCCCACGGGCCCTCATCGTCGATGACGATCCGGGATTTCTGGAAGGACTGGCCGAGCTGGTCAAGCGCGAGGGCTTCGTGGTTTCGAGCGCCTTGAGCCTGAAGCAGGCCCGCGAGGAAATGGCGGCGAATCCGCCCGACATCCTGCTCGTCGATCTGAACCTGCCCGACGGCACCGGTCTCGATCTCGTCGAGGGCCTCGAGCCCGCGCTCGCTCCCGAGGTCGTCCTTATCACCGGCAGCGCCAGCGTCGAAACCGCGGTGGAATCATTGCGCCGCGGCGTCGCCGACTACCTGACCAAGCCCGTGGATTTCGCGCGAGTGAAGATCGCGCTTGCCAACGTCAGTCGCGCCCTCGAGATGAGAGGAGAGATCACCACGCTGCGAGGCGAGCTGCGAAAGCTAGGCCGCTTCGGGCCTATGGTCGGCTCCTCGCCGGCGATGCAGAAGGTCTATGACCTCATCGGGCGCGTGGCCACCACCGATGCCTGCGTTCTCATCAGCGGCGAAACCGGGACGGGGAAGGAGCTGGTGGCGGAAACCATCCACCGTCTGAGCCGCCGCAGCCGGCAGCCGTTTCTTCCCGTTAATTGCGGCGCCCTCTCCGCGCACCTGATCGAGAGCGAACTCTTCGGGCACGAGCGGGGCAGTTTCACCGGGGCGGAGAAGATGCACAAGGGGTACTTCGAGCGTGCCCATGGCGGCACCTTGTTCCTCGACGAGGTCACCGAGGCCGCCGAAATCCAGGTGCGGCTCCTGCGAGCGCTCGAGACCTCCACGATCACGCGGGTGGGCGGAACCGAGCCGATCAAGGTCGACGTGCGCATCGTGGCCGCCACCAGCCGAAGAGTCGACGAGGCGGTGGCCGCGGGCAAACTGCGCGAGGATCTCTTCTATCGGCTGAATGTCTTTCCTATTCAATTGCCTCCGCTGCGGGAGCGCGGCGACGACATCGAGCTCCTCGCCGACCATGTGCTCGCCGAGTTGAACCGGGAGGCCGAAACCGCGAAGCACTTCACCCGCGCCTGTCTCGATCGCCTGCATCGCCACTCCTGGCCGGGCAATGTTCGCGAGCTCCAAAACGTCATCCGTCGTGCCTTCATCCTTGCCGAAGGGGACGTGGGCGTCGACTCGCTTCCTCTTGAAGTCAATGAGGAGCTGTCGGCCACGAGCCTGGTGACGCGCGTGGGCACGCCCATCGCGGAAGTCGAGAAGAGGCTGATCCTCGCCACTCTCGAGCACTGCGACGGCGACAAGAAGAAGGCGGCCGACGTTCTGAAGATCAGCCTCAAGACCCTCTACAACCGCCTCAACGAATACAAACCCGCCTGACCTCAGGCCGCGGTTTCTACATTGGTCGGCCGCGGATGAGGCAGATCCGCCGTCCAGCTCGGTAACTCGTTGAGCGGGCTCGACCGCGCCCGTGGCCCGGGTCTTGCTCACTCAGTACCGCGAGGCAGGCCATTCGGCCCGCTGCAACGGATATTGAGGTCACAAATGAATTTGAACAAGAAGACGTCCTGGCTGTCCGCCGCTTCCGTGGGTGCGTTGCTCGTCGTCGGCTCGCCCGTGCCTGCCCGGAGTCAGGGAATCACCATACAGTGGGGCCAGGGCGATCATCGTCTCCAGGGACAGCGCATCACCACCATGCGCGCGCTGGCGCACCAGCTCGACGAGGCTGCCCAGACCGCTGCCTACGGCGCCGGCGACACGTCGCAGGAGCGCAACGACCGCATGCAGCAGCGCTTCCTTTGGGCCATCAAAGACTTTGCCCGGCAGACTCGTTCTTTCCACGAGCGGATGGACCAGTATGGACGGCAGCCGTGGGATGTGTCCTACGAGGTGGCCGATCTGAATCAACGCGCACAGCGCGTCAGCGCGCAGCTGCGCAGCGCCCACGCCTTCCCCGACACCTACCAGGATTGGGCCGAGGTGACGAACTCCCTCAACCTGATGAACCGTTCTCTGCGCGGCCAGAACGTCAGTCTGCCTCCAGCCGGCAACCGTGGTTACCAGCCGTTCGACGAGAACTCCCGCTACAACGACGGCCGCCATTACGAGGACTATGACGTCTACGGCAGCCCGAACACCCCCTACGTGCGCGACGGTTACGTCACCGGGAACTCCCTACGCGACTTCCGACGCCTGGCCGGCAGCCTGAATATCGAGGCCAACCGCATGGTCACCGTGGCCGAGCAGACCTCGGGCCCGGGCGACCGCGGGAACCGCTCGATGCAGGACCTTCGCCGCTTCGCCCAGAACGCGTCGGACCTGAACCGCAACAGCGGCGGCGATGCCGTCAACTCGCGCGAGACCGGAGCCCAGGTCGGCCAGATGATGGACGACGCCCGGCAGAACGAGCGCACCATGCGTGAAGGCAACACCTATCCCAGGGTCGAGTGGAATGCCTCGATCCGCCTTCTCGAGCAGATGTCCACCGCCGTTCCCCGCCCGTAAGGCTTCTTCCACCTGCCGTGCCGTCCCGGGAACACCGTCTCGAACCACACCGCCTCCCGGGGCGGTTTTTTCGTGGGGCGAACGCCTCACCTCCACGCCCTGAACGAATCGGGGCACAAAGGACTACGCAAATGAAAAGAGCAATTGGACGTTCGACCCTCATAATCACGGGCCTCCTCGCCCTCTCACCGGTCTCGGCCCGCGCACAAGAGGACTCGCAATACCGCCCACAGAGCGATTCGGGCTACGACCCCCACTACGCGCCGCCCCGCATGATCGTCGCTCTCCAGGACGACCTGCGCGTTCTCGATGACGATCTCGCTGTCCTCTCGCCCAGGAGCCCGAGGTATCAGGAATTTGAGCGCCGGGCCGACGATCTTCGCCAGGATGTCACCGACCTGGCTGACCGGATGCGTCAGCACCGCGAAGGCCGGCACGATGTGCCCATGACCGGCGCCACCGAAGTGGGCGATCTCCGCCAGCGAATCGCCATGCTCCGTGACGACATCGAGAACGCGCAAGCCCAACGAGGGGCCCCCTCCTTCGTCGTGCCCGCCGGAACCCAGATCGAGTTGTTACTGGATCGCGAGATCTCCTCGCGATCATCGAATCTCGAAGACCGGGTCGAGTCGTCGACGATCTCCGCGATCCGCATGAATGGAAGGACACTGGTCCCGGCCGGCGCCACCGTCTCGGGGGTGGTACGAGAGGTGCGCTCGCGCAGCCGGGGGCAGAAGGACGGATGGATCCGGCTCGACTTCGACACCCTCACTCTGGAGAACGGCGTGCGCATGAACATCCGCTCGCACGTGATCTCGGTTTCCGCCACCCGTTCCGACCGTCACGACGCGAGAAACGCCGGCCTGGGGGCGATCCTGGGCGGCGTCATCGGCGGCATCATCCACGGGAAAGAGGGCTTCGTCATCGGAGCCGTGGTGGGTGCGGGCGGCGGGCTTCTCGCGAGTCAGGGCGATGACGTCGAACTGCCGGGCGGCAGCCTGGTCACGATCCGCCTGGATGCGCCGCTGAACTTCGGGCGCCGGTAACGCAGGGGAAGGGAAATCTCGAAGGTCCCTCCCGGCCCGAACGGCCGGGAGGGGACCCCGCGACGATGCGACTTACTTCTCGTCGGTTTCGATCTTCGAAGCGACGCGCATGGCTCCGGGGCAGGCATAGGCGGTCTCGATCGCGACCAGCTTGAGATCGAGGCTGCGGGCCTTGCCGCCCAGGAGGACGACGGCGTTGTCGACGGAGTCGACCTTGACGTCATCGAGGGTCTTGTGGGCCTTGAGGCCCGCTTCGACACACTCCTTGATCTCGTGATCCGACTTCTTCACCGCTTTCGCCATGTACTCCGGCACGACTTCCACGAGGTTCCGGACGCTCTTGACTCCGTCGATCTTGGTGACGATCCGGGTGGCCTTGTCCTTCACGGCCTGACTCTCCACCTTCCCGTGAATGGTGACCACACCGTGGTCGGTCTCGACCTTGACGTCCATGCGCCCCGCGCCGTCGGCGGTCAGGAGCTCGATCTTGGCCTTCGTGGTGATCCACGTGTCGGATGCGGCGTACGCGGTATTTGCGGTCATGGCGGCCACGGCGAGGACGCCGAGAGCCAGACCGAGCTTCTTGTGCAGGTTCATAGTGTTCATATTCCTTGGAGCGCCTCCGAGTCCGCCATTCGGACCAGGCCTTTCTTGAGGTGCGGCGCTCTTCACCCTTCCAGGGAGCAACCGGCGTGCCAGGCCCAGCGGGCCTCTATCTCTTCGGCGAGCCTATAGAAGAGGGAACCATTGTAGAAATGTTCGAGACGTTCCCGGGTCAGAACCCTTCGACCGCCTCGCTTTTCTCCCGCGAGTTCGAGGAGGAGGCTGAACTCGGCTCTGGAACCGAGGTGACCGAGGAGGTCCGTGCGATTCCGCGAGAACATTTGAGTGAGCTCGCGAGCCCCAAGGGCGCCGTCTCCATCCGCGTCGTGGCGATCGAAGAGGGCGCGGAAGCGGGCGGCGGAGAATCGGCCACGCTTGTCGTAGACCCCGGTGTCGCTCCCATGACGGGCGAACTGGATGCGGGCGGTGTCGATGCTCGTGGTCAACGCGCGTGAGGTCGCGGGGCCAAGCGCGCCGTTGATCACCGAGGCGAAGGCGGCCGAGCGCAGGACGCCCACACCGAGGCGCCTCAGACCCGAGTAGGTCTCCTCGATGGTGATCCGGCCGTCGTGGTTCGAATCGAAGAAGTCGACGTGCTTCTGCAAGGCGGTTCGCGAACCCGAGTTCGGTTCGCTCTCGCGGTCCGGCCCGGAGACCCGCGGCCGCGCG
>JANMVV010000095.1:0-2056 GCA_031392925.1 Vicinamibacteria bacterium | reverse complement strand
GATCGATGCGGAGGCTCTCGGCCGGGTGCTTTTCACATTCCTCCTCGTCACCGTATTCTGGGGTTGGCTCTGGTACGGAATGAAGAGGCTCCTGCTGGTGCGGGCGGGTCTCACCCAGGAGGAGTTGCGGCTGGTTTTCTCTTCTCGGATGAGCCAGCCCTTCGATCTCCCGGCCCTGCTCGCCGGCCGGTCCGAGCGCATGATCCGGATCTTCGACATGATCGGCAGGCGCGGGCGATTCGTGCCGCTGGGGATCGCGGGCTTTCTCTACGTCTATACGCGTGTCGTGCAGGATCCGCAGCCGGAGTTTCTGACCTGGGGCATTCAGGAGAGCCTGCTCGATGCCCTGTTCGTGAGCTGGCTGCATCTGGCCGCTTACCATTCGGACGGCTTCTTCGGGCGGGTGGTGTTCGGTGCGCAGACCCGCATCATGGACGGGGTGCTGGGACGCGCCAACTGCCTGGTGATCACCATGCTCTGGGGTTTGTTTCGGTTCGTGATGGTTCCCCTGAGCGTGCAGCTCGCCGCGGTGTTCCCGCCCCATACCTTCTCGGCCCTCTTCGCCTTCATCTGGCTCTCGTACCTTGCCTGCGACGCTTGCGCCGAGATCTTCGGGGCGCTCTTCGGCCGTCAGAGACTCCAGGTCTGGGGCATCGGCGACGTCAACCGGAAGTCCCTGGCGGGCACTTTTGCCGGTTTCGTGGCTTCGCTCGCGCTCTGCTCATGGCTGGTATCGGCGCACAACCTGCCCGCGTCGTGGATGGGCCTGGCCATCGCTGTTTCCGTCTCGAATACGCTGCTCGAGTTGTTTTCACCGCGGGGTACGGACGACTTCACGATGGCCACCGCCAACGCCTTCCTGTGCTGGGGTTTTGGCCTGCTGGTCTATGGAGGCCATGCGCACCCCTGAAGCGACGGACGCACCCGGAAGCGAAAGGCGAGCCAGAGTTTCCCGCATCAGGCGTTCCACCTCTGCAGGTGGCGGAGCAGCCTCACTTCGAGCGGGCAAAGATCCGTCCAGACACTGCGGCCCGGCATGCGCGTGCGATGCTCAGAAGCGTCGAGAGTAGCCGACCAGAATCAGATAGTCGGCGAAGGCCGCGTCGCCGTGGGTCCCGTTCGCTTCGTCCGCCACGCTCACGAGGCGATTTCGGTAGACCGCGAACGGAACTCCGAGCGAGATCGTGCTCTTCCCCCGCACATAGCTGATCGCTGGTTCGATGGCGACCGCGTAGCCGGGTCGCCTGAACCCCTCGCTCGGCCCGATCAGGTCGCGGACCGGGACGCCTTCAAACCGGACTCCGGCGCTGAACGAGAGGCTGCTCATTCCGGGGACAGCTACCGCGGCGCCCGCACGAAGGGAGTACTGGTCTGCGATCGACATCACTTCCTCACCCGTGGCCGACCTATAGGTCTGGACACCGCTCGTTCCGCCGGGGTTGGCCAGATAGGCGCCGTTTAGGTAGAGGGAGAATCTCCCCTTCGCCAGGCTCTTGAAGGCGCTCAGGTCGGCCAGGACGCCGAACCCGCCGTCTCCCGGCTGAATCGACTGGTCAACCGTGCGGATTGCATTCGTAATCGTCCCGTTCGGCAAAGGCGTCGCCGAGAAGACCCTGAAGGTGTCGACGACGTTGTTCTCCCCGGTAGGAATCTTCACCCCGAGACCCAAGAGCAGGTTGCCTCCCGGGTACTTGTCGGTGTCGAGCATCCATCGCCTCGCGGTGAAGAAGGCGTCGCCCACTCCGCGGGCCTGCGTCTGATACCGCTCAATGATCGCCCTCGATGCGTTGCGCAGGGCTTGCGACCGCGTCCCCATGAAGTAGGGAACTCCCAAGGCCAACTCGACGCGCTTGCTCGCCTGATATCGGACGCTCAGATCGGCCAGGTTGATGTGGTTGATGACCTCACTGCCCTCGTTGGTCCGCTGAACCTGATACTCGGAGCCGATGTAGTGCTTGTCTGATTTCTGGTAGCGCCAGCCGAACGACGCCTGCCACGTCCCTGCCGCGGGATAAGCCCCGCCCTGCACGCCTAACACGGGCGTGCCCAATCGCGC